>NZ_CP022162.1:651736-951736 GCF_003293595.1 Microbacterium sp. PM5
AAGCCGATGACTTGATAACACACCGTTTTGGTGCTTGCGTCCACTGAGTGGTTCTCGATGTACGGTCGAGAACACACACAAACATCATTTTTGATCGTTGTGTGCTTGATGAAACATCAATAGTGTTTCGGCGGCCATAGCGTGAGGGAAACGCCCGGTCACATTCCGAACCCGGAAGCTAAGCCTCACAGCGCCGATGGTACTGCAGGGGGGACCCTGTGGGAGAGTAGGACACCGCCGGACTTCTTTTCAGGAAATGGCCACCCAACGCTGGGTGGCCATTTCCCGTTAACACGACTGAAAGGAACTCCTTCGATGGCACAGGATCGCGATCCCGAGAACCCGGATGCGACGCCCGAGCGCCGCCGGAGGTTTACCGACCGTGCTGGGTCGTCACGGGGCGCGGCCCGCTCCGACAACCAGCGCCAGCGCGGTGGTGAGCGTAAGCCGTACGTGGCGCGTGATGGTGAGCGTAAGCCGTACGTGAAGCGTGATGGTGAGCGTAAGCCGTACGTGAAGCGTGATGGTGAGCGTAAGCCGTACGTGAAGCGTGATGGTGAGCGTAAGCCGTACGTGAAGCGTGATGGTGAGCGTAAGCCCTACGCGGCGCGCGATGGTGAGCGTAAGCCGTACGTGAAGCGTGATGGCGACCGGACGTCGCGTGTTCCGGCTCGCACCTCGCGTCCGCCGCAGGGTTCGGACCGTCGCAGCGGTCCCGCGGCACCGCAGCTGCCCGATGATGTCACACCCCAGGACCTGCCGGCGTCCGCGCGTAATGAGCTCAAGACGCTGTCGAAGGAGAACGCCGAACAGGTCGCCCGTCATCTGGCCATGGCGGCGCGCCTCATCGACGATGACCCCGAGCGCGCACACGCGCACGCCCTCGCCGCATCCCGTAGCGCCGGCCGTATCGCCATCGTGCGGGAGACAGTGGCGATCACCGCGTACGCGCTGGGCGACTTCGCTCTCGCCGTGCGCGAACTGCGCACATATCGCCGCATCTCCGGCCGTGACGACCAGATCGCTCTTCTCGTCGACAGTGAGCGCGGGGTCGGCCGGCCCGATCGCGCCCTCGAGGTGGGGCGCGCGGTTGATCGCTCCACGTTGACGACGGACGTCCGGGTCGAGCTGGCGATCGCCATGTCCGGCGCCCGGCTCGATCTCGGCGAGACCGAACGCGCACTCAGCGAATTGGACATTCCGGAGCTGGATCCCGATCGGGCCTTCTCGTGGAGTCCGGGTCTGTTTGCCGCCCGCGCCGCGGTGCTCGAAGAGCTCGGGCGCCTCGACGAGGCCCAGCAGTGGCAGCGACGCGCCGAGGTTGCTGCTGAAGCCCTCGGTGCTGTCGACGCTGATCTCGAGGTGATCGAGGTCGACGAGATCGACGAGATCGAGGAAGCCGCCTCTCCGGTGGAGGAGGCGACCGACTGATGGCGCTGTTCTCGAAGCGCACGGCGCCGACTCCGCTCGACGGTGTCGATGTGGTGCTCGCAGACCTCGACGGGGTCGTCTACGCCGGTCCGGGCGCTCTCCCGTATGCCGTCGACAGTCTGAATGCCGCCGCCGCCTCGCGACGTCTGGGGTACATCACCAACAACGCGTCGCGCCGCGATGCCGTCGTGGCGGAGCACCTCCGCGATCTCGGACTGACATCGACACGTGCCGAAGACGTGGTGACCAGTCCGCAGGCGGCGATGCGGTTGCTACGTGGGCGGGTAGCTCCGGGTTCGACGATCCTCGTCGTCGGGGGAGACGGACTCGTGTTCGAGATCGAGAAGGCGGGCTATGTCGTGACCCGCAGCGCCGACGACGCGCCCGCTGCCGTCGTCCAGGGGTTCGCACCCCAGGTGGGGTGGGAGCAGCTCGCCGAGGCTGCATACGCCCTGGCCACACCGGAGGATTCCGGTGGCATCCCATGGATCGCGACGAACACGGATTGGACGATCCCCCAGGCACGTGGGATCGCGCCGGGCAACGGCACCCTCGTTTCCGCCGTGCACACGGCCGTCGGCCGGCTTGCCGTCGTCGCCGGCAAGCCCGAGCGTCCGATCTTCGATGAGGCGGTCGACCGCTTCGGTGCGCACAAGGCGCTCTTCATCGGCGACCGGCTCGACACCGACATCGCCGGCGCTCAGGCAGCCGGCCTCGCCTCGGTGCTGGTACTGACCGGGATCGACCGTCCGAAACACGTGCTCGCCGCTCCGCCGACGTCGCGGCCCACGTTCATCCTCGGAGACCTGCGTGAGCTGCACGAGGAGTATCCCGAGACCGTCGTGCGGGGAGATGTCACCTCGGTGCGAGATGCGGCCGTGCGCATCGACGGTGCCGACATCCACATCGTGTCGGAGGGATCGCGCCCGATCGATCTCGTTCGTGCCGGCGCCGCAGCAATCTGGTCCACCGGACGCGCCATCTACGGTTTCCGCGTGCCCGAGCGTCTCTACGCCGATCCCTTCCACCGCCCGTGAGGTCGCATCGGCACTGACCGTCCTGAGGTTGTCAACCCCTCCGCACCACGAGGGTCTGCAACGTAGCCTCATCGTACGTTTCGTTCGAGGAGGATCCATGTCCGGAGTGAAGTTCTGGCTCACCGCGGCGATCGCCGGTGGCGTCGGCTATGTGCTGGGCGCCCGCGCGGGTCGTGCACGGTACCGCGAGATCAGTGCAGCGGCGAAGCAATTGTGGGATGACCCGTCGTTGAAGAAGGCCCGCGCGCGTTCCCGGAAGCTCGTGGACAAGGCGGCCAAGCGAGCAGCGAAGAAGCTGGGCGTCTGAGGCGCGTTCGGCGGTCACTGCCACCCGAAGGTGTTGAACCACTCTGCGCGCGCTGCGGACTCGGTGACGTCGTCGGCGCCGCGGAATCGGTCGTGGACAGCGATGCGGCCATCGACGAGGGGCACGAAAGCATCGCACTCGAGGCATCGCGCCCGCCCGTCGGGAAATCCGGCAGCGGAGGAAGTGTCTGAGAGGCGAGGCGCGCTGACAGCCTGAACGCCTGACCCCGGGCACCGTGGGGCGTCGGCCTCGTTATCGGACCACATCTGCGACGTGCCGACGCGGTTGTGCAGCCCCGCATGTCCGGACGGTCGCGTACAGAGGGCGCTCCCGCGTCGACTGCGGCACCACCGTGCGGTCGGATAGGTCACTGCTTCAGCTTAGGTATCCTGGCCCGACTCGTGGTCGCCTCCGGTCAGTCCACGAGTGGGCCGCCGTGCTTCCAGTAGCCGAGGAACGAGACCCTCTTCGGCGTGATAACGCCGACCGAGGTGAGATGGCGACGGATCCGGGCCACGGCACCGGTCTCGCCGGCGATCCACACATACGATGTGGCGTCGTCGCGAAGCAGTGCGGACGCGGCATCCGCCCAGCCCCGTACGAGCCGTTCAAGCGCGGAGCCGGGCGAGACGTCGGGCGCGACCGCGGTGGTGAGCGTTGCGAGACCCCCCTCGCCGAGGTCGTCCGCGTCGGCGAGTTCGGCGAGGACCTCGATGCGCGTCGCGTTGCGGTGCGTCTGGACGATGTTCCTCATCGCCGGGATCGCGGACGCATCGCCGACGAGCAGAAGCCGCGTCGGCGGTGTGGGCGGAGTGAAGTGGATGCCGTAACCCGTGTATCCGGCGCGCGCATCGGGCCCCGTCACCATCAACTCGTCGCCGGGCGCGCAGGTCATCGCCCAGTGGGAGGCCGGTCCCGCAGGTTCGTGCAGGAACACATCGACATCGATCTCGGCCTCATCGGGACGGATGGCGGCTGGCGTGTAGGTCCGCAGCGGATTGCGCTGGGAGGCGGGAAGCGACTTCCAACGCGTGTACCACTCGCGCGGGTGCGGCGTCGGGACCTTCCGCAACCCGACGTCAACGATGCCGACTTCCGGCAGGGGGAGGACGAGCTTGATGCGCTGATCGAGTCCCCACGGCGCGAAGTGGCGGAGCGTCGGACCGGCCAGAGTGACGCGCTGGAAGTTCGGGGTCACGCGTCGCACGGCGGCGACGGTCACCGGAAACGCACTGTACTCCCACGGCCGCACGTCGCCCGATGCCAGAGCGGGTACGCTGGTCACCGTGCTCCCGCCGCGGTGTGTCGGGCGCCGAGTGGCACGACGAGCGGTCCGCGCGTGACGGGATCGGTGATCACCACGTTGGGCAGGTCGAAGACCTCCTCCACCCGTTCGGCCGTGATGACCTCGGCCGGGGGGCCTTCCGCTGCGATCCGTCCGTCTCTCATCGCAATGATGTGGTCCGCGTAGCGCGCCGCGTGGTTCAGGTCGTGCAGTACCGCGACGATCGTGCGACCGCGACGGTTGAGCGCTGCGAACAGCTCCATCAGCTCGACCTGGTGCGCGACATCCAGGAACGTGGTGGGTTCATCGAGCAGCAAGAGCTCGGTCTGCTGCGCGAGGACCATCGCGACCCACACGCGCTGGCGTTGGCCGCCCGAGAGCTCGTCGACACGACGGCCCGACAGTGCGCTGATCCCGGTTTCGGCCATCGCCTCACGCACCGCCGCTTCGTCGGCATCCGTCCACTGACGCCAAAGTCTGAGATGGGGATAGCGACCGCGCGCCACGAGGTCGGCGACGGTGATTCCCTCGGGGGCCGACGCGCTTTGGGGCAGCAGACCGAGGCGTCGAGCGACCTCTTTCGGTGAGCGGCGTGAGATGTCGGCACCGTCGAGCACGATGGTCCCGGCCGAAGGGCGCAGCAGTCGAGCCAGCCCTCGAAGAAGCGTCGACTTGCCGCAGGCATTCGGTCCGATGATGACCGTGAACGATCCATCGGGAATGTGCGTCGTCAACTGGGTGATGATCGACGCCTCGTCGTAGCCGAGCGACACCGCGTCGGCCGCGAGGCGGGCATGGCCGCGAGGTCGATCATGGGGGGCGAGGTCGGGAACGGGCTCAGACACGGCGGCGGATCTCCTGGATGAGGGTGAGGACGAGATAGAGACCGCCGACGGACACGGTCACGACCCCGGCCGGCAGCGCCACCGGCAGAAGGTGTTGGGCGATGATGTCGGCGGCGAGCAGCAGCGCCGCGCCCACGAGCGCGGACAGCGGCAGGGAGAGGTAGGGCGTCCGACCCAGCCGACGCGCGATCTGGGGCGCCGCGAGGGCGATGAAGGCGATCGGACCGACCACCGCTGTGGCGATCGAGACCAGCAGCACCCCGATGAACAGCGCGCCGCTGCGGATCATCGACGGGCGCGTGCCGGTCGCGATCGCCAGATCGTCGCCGAGGTCCAGCTGGCGCGGGCCCGGCGCGAGGGGGGCGAGCGCGATCAGCAGAGGGATGCCGCAGAGTGCTGCACCGGCCACCGCCGCCCCTGTCACGCCGTTGAGCGAGCCCGTTCCCCATGCGGAGGCGAACATGGCGGTCTCGAGCTCGATCTGCAGCAGCATCCAGGTGTTCGCTGACGCGAGCATGGCGGCGACGCCGATGCCGATCACGATGATGCGAAAGCCGTCGCTGCGAACGCGACCCGCCAGCAGCACGATGATGCCCGCCGTCAGCAGGCCGCCGACGACGGCGCCCGCCGCCAGGACGGTCCATGACGTGGAGATGAACAGCATCGCCCCCAGCATCCCCGTGAACGCCCCGTTCGAGAGCCCCAGGATGTCGGGGCTGGCGAGGGGGTTGCGGGTGACGGTCTGGAACAGCGCTCCCGCGATCGCGAGGTACGCCCCGAGAGCGATCGCGGCCAGCGTGCGGGGCAGCCGCCACTCGAAGACGACGGTGCGATCCAGGGGAAGGCCGCCGCCCGCGATGACCTCGACGACCGCTGTCGGAGACAGCGGGTACGAGCCGAGCCCGAGCGCGATGACCGCCGCTGTCAGGGTCGCCGCTGCCAGTGCCGCGCCCGTCAGGGCGCCTCGAAGACGGATGTGCACGACGTGCGGGTGCCGCCCGATCGGGATGCGGCGATATCCCCGGTCGGACGTCGTCGCCGGACGTGTTCGTGTCGCCGGCACGTTCATGCTGCGGTCGCCCTGCGACGACGGGCGAGAGCGATCAGCACGGGTGCACCGACGAACGCCGTCACCACTCCGACGGGGATCTCGGCGGGGGCGATGAGCACACGTCCGAGCACATCCGACAGCAGGACGAGGATAGGGGCGAGGATCATCGAGGCGAGCAGGATACGTCTCTGATCGATGCCGAACATCCACCGTGCCACGTGCGGAACCATGAGCCCGACGAACGAGACCGGTCCGGCGATGGCGGTCGCCGCTCCCGCCAGGACGGTGACCGCGGCGACGACACCGAAACGGATGCCGACGACCGAGGCGCCTTGCGCACGCGCGACGTCATCGCCGAGAGCGAGGGCATTCAGCCCCCGAGCGAGAAAGAGCGCGCCGACCACGGTGACAGCGACGAAGGGGAGGAGGGGGAGCAGGACGTCGAAGCCGCGACCCAGCAGCGAGCCGGCGTGCCACGCTCTCATGCGATCGAACGCGTCGGGATCGCTCAGCGTCATCCCCGTCGTCGCGCCCGCGAAGACCGCTCCCAGCGCGACACCGGCGAGCGTGAGACGCAGGGGATCCGCGGGACCCCGACCGGAGGATCCGATGATGGTGACGCCGATGGTCACCACCAGAGCGCCGGCGAACGACAACCAGATCAGCGAGGTGATGTCTCGCAGCCCGAAGACGGCGATGCCGATCGCGATCGCGAACGCGGCGCCGGCGTTGACGCCGAGGATGCCGGGGTCGGCGAGGGGATTGCGTGTGAAGCTCTGAATCAGAGCTCCTGCCGTCCCGAGCGCGGCGCCGACGATCAGCCCTGCGGCCGTGCGTGGCACCCGCAACTCTGCGACGATGTAGCGGACATCCGGCGAGCCGCCGCCGGCGAGGACATCGAGCACCGTGCCCGCGTTCAGCGGACGGGAGCCGATCATCAACGACAGTGCCACCGACACGGCCAGCAGGATGGGGAGCGCGACCAGCGCGAACGCGTGAATCGTCGCGCGTGGCAGGCGGGGCAAGGCAGGGGGGCTCGCCGGTGTGCGAGGCCCCCGGGGCGCGACGACGGTCACCGTGTCGACAGGAAACGCTCGACATCGTCGAGCACGCGCATACCGCCCTTGGGGCCGACGCCCGACACCCAATAGCTCGTGTCGACGAGGGTGACGGAACCGAACGCGTCGGCGTTCTGAGCGATGGCCGCCGGGATCAGGCTCCGGTCGTCGACATCGGCGGCGGTGACGAAGAGGTAGTCGGCGGCGGCGTTGCGGATGTTCTCCGGAGAGATGTCCGCCTGCAGGCCGTCCTTCCAGTTCTGGGCGGGAATCGTGAACCCCACGCACTCGAGGGCGCTGCCGGCGAAGGATGTCGGGCCGTACAGACTCAGCGTCGTCTCGTCGCGCGGTCGGATCATGTTCGCGGTCTTGCCGTCCAGGGCGAACTCGTCCTTGATGGAAGAGCATCGCTGGGTGAATTCGGCCAACAGCGCGGTGGTCTGGGCCGTCTTTCCGAGCGCCTCGCCCACCAGCATCGCGTTCTGCTGCCAGGGGTCGGACTGGGTGGTCATGAACACCGTCGGCGCAATGGAACTCAACTGGTCGTACAGCTTCGAGTGGCGCGACTCTGTTCCGAGGATCAGGTCGGGTCGTAGTGCCGCGATCGCCTCGAGGTCGGGCTCGGGCACCGTCCCCACCGGAGCGACGCCATCGACGCCGAGGTAGGCGGGGACGCCGGCCACGTTGCTCGCGACGGCGGCGCCGACGGGCGTCACGCCGAGCGCTACCGCGGTGTCCAATTCGACGGGTTCCAGCACCACGACGCGCTGCGGGTCGTCGGGTACCTCGGTGATTCCGCGGGCGTGCGCGACGGCATGGGTGCCGCCCGTCGTCGCCGCCGGTGCAGCATCCGCTGTCGACGAACATCCGCCGAAGGCGATGATGGCGGTCACCATGACGGCGAGGGCGGGCAGAGATCGTCGAGCGGGGGAGCGCATGGGGCTTCGCTTTCGTCGGACCGCACCCTCAGGGTGGGTGCGGATGAGGTATGGCTTACCTAACTATGCTCATGTCCGCGGGGTGCGTGCAAACTCGCCGCCTAGGATGGGGGATCGTGAGTGAGAACCAGCGACAGATCTTGGATGCCGACGTCCGCGACATCAGCTACCTCGACGAAGGCACCGGGCCCGCCATCGTTCTGCTGCCCGAAGCCGGACTGGACTTCGCCTACTTCGGCGCTCTGGCGAGCATCCTCGTCGAAGAGGACTTCCGGGTGGTGCGCATCGCCGCGCGACGCTCCGACGCGCAGACGCTGCACGAGCTCGCCCAGGACGTGGTCGACGTCCTGGAGCACCTGGGCATCTCGGAGGCATGGATCGGCGGGCACGGATTCGGCGGCGCTGTCGCGCGGACCGTCGCGATCGACCATCACGAACGAGTGAGCGGCGTGCTGCTGCTGGGTGTGACGCGTGACGCTCCGTACGGTGAGGATTTCGACGCGGAGGTGCGTGCCGTCTTCGGTGACTCGTTCTCGCCGCAGGCCGATGTGCGCCGGGTGCAGGCGGACGCGCTCGCGGCGACGGCTGCCGAGGCGTGGCAGCCCGTCGCGGACGCCACTCCCGTCCTCATCGTCCAGGGGACCGCGGATCGCGTCACGCCGGTCGAAGCCGGAGAGGCACTACGTGAGACCGCGCCGGGGCTGGTCAGCGTGAAGGCGGTCGATGGCGCCGGCCACTTCTTCCCACTGACCCACCCCGGCGAGACGTCGTGGTTCATCGAGGACTACCTCGACTGGGACTGAAAAGCGTCCGCTTCAGGCCGTCTGGCCGTCGTGTGTGCCTTCGCCGATCTCCTCGACGAGCTTCGCGGTGAAGGCGGGCAGATCGTCGGGCGTGCGGCTGGAGACGAACCCTTCATCGACGACGACGTCCTCGTCGACCCACGACGCGCCCGCGTTGGTCAGGTCGGTGCGAAGGCTCGGGAAACTCGTCATCGTACGACCCTCGACCACCCCGGCTTCGACCAGCAGCCAGCCTGCGTGGCAGATCGCGCCGACGGGCTTGCCCTGCGCGAAGAAGTCGCGAGCCAGCCGCACCGCGGCCTCGTCGAGGCGGAGGTTGTCGGCATTGACGACGCCCCCGGGCAGGACCAGGGCGTCGAAGTCGGCGGCGTCGGCCTGCGCCGTCGTCCTGTCGACAGGCTGGCGGTGACCATTCTTGCCCTCGATGTCTCCAGGGGCGGGCGAGATCATGACGGCCGTGGCTCCGGCATCCGTCACCGCCTGCCAGGGGGCGGTCAGTTCGCTGTCCTCGAAGCCGTTCGTCGCGATGAATGCCACCGTCTTGCCGGCGAGTTCGTCTGTCTGCGTGGGAGTGCTCATGTCATCGACGCTACGGATGCCGCCTCGGCCGCGCCCGGGGGTTGACACCGACGTAAGATCGACGCATGACCACTTCGAATCAGCCTGAGGTCTCCGTCGACGCTGACGCTTCGAGCGCGAAGGGCGTCACGACGCTTCTGCCGCTCGTGGACGCGAGCGTCGACGCCTCCGCGTCGTGCTGCGGTGGCGGGGCCTGCAGCATCGGCTGACGGACGGGCCTCCGCCCTCGGCGCCTGCGCCGGTCGGCGTGAGTTTCCTCAGTGCGCGGAGACACCCTCCGGTGCATCATCCGGCTTGCGGATGAGGACGGCGCTGATCAGCAGGGGCGTCCCGATGATCGCCGCGAGCAGGAAGGCCGCTCGGGCACCCGCTGCCCCGGCCGGCGCGTCGGCCGCTCCGCTCTGCGCCGCCGCCGCAGCCACAGACGACATCACAGAGATCAGCAGGGCGATCCCGGCCGCACCGGCGACCTGCTGGATGGTCGAGACCATCGCGCTGCCGTAGGAGTAGAACCGCGGCTCCAGCGAGCCCAAGGATGCCGTGAACAAGGGCGTGAACGACATCGCCAGTCCGATCGACAACAGCGTCTGCGTGACGACGAGGATCCACACGGGGGTCGATTCGGTGAGGAGTGTGAAGCTCCACAGGATCGTCAGCACGACGATGGTGCCCGGAAGCAGAAGCACGCGGGTGCCCCAGCGATCGTAGATGCGCCCGATGACGGGTCCGAGAAGACCCATCGCCAGTGCGCCCGGCAGGACGACGAGACCGGACGCACTCGCCGACAGCCCCAGTGTGTTCTGCAGGTACAGCGGGAGAGCGGTCAGCGTCCCGAAGAATGCCAGCGACATCACCGCGAAATGCGCGACCGAAAGGGAGAAGTTGCTCGAGCGGAAGATCCGCAGATCCAGGAGCGCCTCATCGCGCTTCTGGAGGATCAGCTGACGCCAGGCGAACAGGCCGAGGGCGACGAGGCCGACGCCCAGCGCGATGACGAGAGTCGTCGTCGCCGTCTCGGCGGCGGCGAGATCCGAGCCATGCCCGCCGATCTGGCTGAGCCCGAAGACGACACCGCCGAACCCGACGGCGGACAGCGCCACGGAAAGGATGTCGATCGGCGTGTGGGTGCTCTCACCCAGGTTGTGGATCCAGCGCACGCCCACGACCAGGGCCACCAGTGCGATGGGAAGGACGATCGCGAAGATCCACCGCCAGGTGAGATTGTCGAGGACGATACCCGCCATGGTGGGTCCGATGGCGGGAGCGAGTGAGATCACGACGCTGACACGGCCCATCATCCGTCCCCGCAGGTGCGCAGGAACGACGGTCATGAGTGTCGTCATGAGCAGCGGCATCATGATGGCCGTCCCCGACGCCTGGACGACACGAGCGATGACGAGCACCTCGAAACCCGGAGCGACCAGCGCGATGAGGGTACCCGCCGAGAACAGACTCATCGCCGTCGCGAACATCGCTCGCGTGGTGAAGCGGCGCAGCAGGAAGCCGGTGATGGGGATGACGACCGCCATCGTCAGCATGAACGCCGTCGTGAGCCACTGCGCAGCCACCGCGGTGATGCCGAGGTCGACGATCAGGTGCGGGATCGCGACGCCCATCGTCGTCTCGTTCAGGATCGCCACGAACGCGGCGGCCAGCAGCAGCCAGATGACGCGATTCTCCTTGGCTCCGACCTGAGCGGGTGCGGCCGGCGCGGTGGTCGTGTCGGGAGAAGTCATCGGGCTCCTGGGTGTCGTCGGGACGCTTTCCCGGCGGGCGGGGCAACTCTTCACTGTAACGGGAGGGTCGGACACGGCATTCCCGGTCGCGGTGGGAGCATCGAGGCATGAGTTCTCGCCGTCATCCGTCGCGGGTGGCCGTCCGCGGCCCCCTCTCCCTCGCCGTCGGAGTCGTGGTCGCGGTCGTCGTCTCGATCGCCGCCGGGATCTCGGTCGGTCTTCTCGCCGGCTGGGCCGTCGTGGCAGCGATCAATGTGGTGTGGCTGCTGAGCGTGGTGTGGCCGATGAATGCCGATCAGACGCGCTCGCACACGACGAGCGTCGACCCGGGGCGCCCCGTCGCACGGTTGATCGCACTCGCCGGCAGCGTCGCGAGCCTGGGCGGGGTGGTCGCGGTGCTGGTCGGGGGCGGCGGCGGCGGGCACGCCCGCGCCTTCCTCGTCGCAGGGGTCGCGATCGCGGCGGTGGTCAGCTCATGGGCGCTCATCCAGGTGGACTACATGCTGCGTTACGCCCGCGTCTACTACGCGCGCGTGGCCGCAGGGAAGGCGGGAGGGATCGACTTCAATCAGGACGATGCGCCGATGTACTCCGACTTCGGCTACTTCTCCGTCGGTTTGGGGATGACCTACCAGGTGTCCGACACAGACGTGTCCGCGAACGAGATCCGGCGGATCATCGTCGCGCAGACGCTGCTGGCCTATCTGTTCGGCGCGGTCATTCTGGCGTCGGTGATCAATCTCGTCGCTGGTCTCGGCTGAGCCGCCCCCGTCCGACACGGGGTTAGAGTGACCCGGTGAGCATGGGGATGGGCGGTATGGGCCCGGGCGGGCGTCCGGCGGCCTTTCGCGGTGTCGACGAGGGGGCCCAACGACGACGGAATGCCGAGGCCCCGGTCATCCCGAACCTCGGCGCTCGGGTCGTCGCCCTGTTCCGCCCCTACCGCGTGCGCATCCTGGTGACGGCGGTGATGGTCGTCGTCGGCGCGGCGATCGGCGTCGTACCGCCCCTCATCGTGCAGCGGATCTTCGACGACGCGCTCTTTCCCACCGACGGTGCGCCGCCGGATCTCGCGCTTCTGCTGCGCTTGGTGCTCACGATGATCGGACTGTTCCTGTTCTCCGCCGTGCTCGGCGTCACGCAGACCTGGCTCACCTCGACGGTCGGGAATCGTGTCACCGGAGACCTGCGGGTTCGCTTGTTCGATCACCTGCAGGCGATGGAGCTGGGTTTTTTCACCCGCACGAAGACCGGGGTCATCCAGTCGCGGCTGCAGAACGACGTCGGCGGCGTCTCGGACGTCCTGACCAATACGGTCACCAGCATCCTGGGAAACACGGTCACGGTGATCTCGGCGCTCGTCGCCATGATCCTCATCGATTGGCGGCTGACCGTCATCGCCGTCATCATGATGCCCGCGCTCGTGCTGGTGCAGAGGCGCGTGGGCCAGGTGCGGGCGCGCATCGCGGGTCAGACGCAGGAGTCGCTCAGCGAGTTGACCAGCATCACCCAGGAGACGCTGTCGGTGAGCGGCATCCTCCTGTCCAAGGCTTTCAACCGCCAGCGAGCGGAGTCGGAGCGCTACCGCGCTGAGAACCTCAACCAGGTCCGTCTGCAGGTGCGACGAGCCATGAGCGGCCAGGGCTTCTTCGCTGTCGTGCAGGTCATCATGGCGTCGGTGCCGGCGGTCATCTATCTGGTGTCGGGCTATCTCATCGCGGGCGGAACCGGCGCGATCACAGCCGGTACGGTCGTGGCGTTCACCACAGTGCAGGCGCGCCTGCTCCAGCCGCTGATGGGGCTGATGCGCGTCGCGCTGGATCTGCAGACCTCGCGGGCCCTGTTCGCGCGCATCTTCGAGTACCTGGACTTGACGCCGGCGATCGTCGACGCTCCCGGCGCGATCGAGGTGGGGCGCGCTCCCGGGCCGATCGGACGGGTCGAGTTCCGCGATGTCGTATTCCGCTACCCGGATGCCGCGGGTGACGCCCGCCCGACGCTCGACGGGGTCTCGTTCGTCGCCGAGCCCGGCCAGCACATCGCCTTCGTGGGGCCGTCCGGCGCGGGCAAGACCACCATCGTCTACCTGGCTCCCCGCCTCTACGAGGCGTCCGAGGGTGCGGTCGTCTTCGCCGGCCGGGACGTGCGCGGGCTCACTCAGGAATCGATCGTGGAGAACGTCGGGATCGTTTCCCAGGAGACGTACTTGTTCCACGCCACCATCGCCGACAACCTCCGCTATGCGAAGCCGGATGCCAGCGACGAGGAGCTCGTAGCGGCGTGCACGGCGGCGAACATCCACCACGCGATCGCGAACTTCGAGCACGGCTATGACACGGTCGTCGGCGAACGCGGCTATCGGCTCTCGGGCGGCGAGAAGCAGCGCATCGCGATCGCCCGCGTTCTGCTGAAGGACCCGCCGGTGCTGCTGCTGGACGAGGCCACGTCGGCTCTGGACACCGTGTCGGAACGGGTCGTGCAGGAAGCGCTGGACAATGTGGCGCGGGGGCGCACGACCATCTCCATCGCACACCGGCTGTCCACCGTCGTCGGTGCCGATGTCATCCATGTCGTCGAAGCGGGGCGCATCGTGGAGTCGGGAACCCATGCCGAACTCCTCGCCCAGGGCGGGCTCTATGCGGAGCTGGCCCTCGAGCAGATGGCGGCTGCGACGATCGAGGGCCTGGAGGCACAGGCGCGGGAACAGGCCTGAAAGAGCTCAGGCCGGCTTGTTCCCGTCTTCGGACCCGATCGCGTCCGTGGGGTACGGGATCGGCTCGTTCTCGGCGATCACCTTCGGCTTCGGGTTGACGAGATCCTCCGTGGAGAGGGCGGCGAGCTCGTCGATCTCGGCACGGATCTCGGCGAGATCGGGACCCGTGGGGCGATCGGGGAGGTGAGCGGCGTCGGAAGCGGTCATCCGCTCAGGATATCTCCGGCCCGTCTCACCACAGTTCTGCCGCGCTGCGCAACCGTGCCGCGGCGTGGTCGAGTTCGATGGACTCGGCATCCGCGCGATCATGGAGCACGCGGATGAACGCGCCGAGCGTGCGGCGGTACGCGTCGTCGGGACTGTCCTGCGCGATGCGGACGAGCGGAGGGACATCCATCTCCAGAATGAGACGGATGCGGGCACGGACGGCGGCGCGCTGGCCGGCGCCGTCGAGCACGGCGATGCCTCCGCTGAGGGCGTCGAGATAGTCCACGAGCACGGGGAGCAGATTCTTGTTCTGCGTGATCGATGAGCCATCGGCACGCTCGCGCCAGTGGACGACGACGTCGGGGATGACGTCGATGGCGCGCGCGGCCGTGTACAGGCGTTGCGCGACCAGCTGATCTTCGTAGAGCTTGCCCTCGGGAAAGCGCAGGCCTGTCCGCCGCCACAACTCCACCCGGCTGAGCTTCGACCACGCCACGATGTTGCCGGAAACCTGGGGATGCGCCGCCAGCGTCGTCGCGAGACGTGGCGGATCGGTGGCCGCGCGAACCCACGGCTGCACGGGACCGGGACGGTAGACGCCCGCCTCGTCGGCGCGCAGCCGGACATACGCGCCCACGACGACATCGCTGCCCGATCGTGTCAGCGTGTCGACGAAGCGCTCCAGTGCGCGCGGGGTGAGCACATCGTCGGCATCCAGGAATCCGACGAACGGTGTCTCGACGAGATCCAGTCCGGTGTTGCGGGCGGCTGACAGTCCACGCGCGACGGGATGGGTGACCACGTGGAAGCGATCGTCGGATGCCGCTGCCTCCGCGAAGACCTCTGCGGTCGCGTCGAGGGAACCGTCGTCGACCAAGATGGCGCGCCATCTCGTGAGCGTCTGGGCGCGGAGGGAGTCGACGGCCTCGTGCGCGTAAGCGACGACATCGCGTCCGGGGACGATGACGGTCACGACGGGTGTGCTCACGGCCCCGATCGTACCGCCGCCACCGATGCGGCGACCGCGTCCGCGGCCACATCGAGTATCGCTGTGGCCCGCTCTTCGTCGCCGACACCGAAGTCATGGCTCAGACTGAAGCGCACCGCGGTCTGGGCGAGCTCGGGACAGACGCCCAGCGCGAGCAGCACATGAGAGGGCTCATCGCTGCCGGCGGCGCACGCGGAGCCGCTGGAGGAGATCACCCCTCTGCGCTCGAGCTCCAGCAGTACCGACTCGCCGCTGGTTCCCGCGAAGGTGAAACTGGCCACGGAGGGCAGTCGCCGCGTGGCGTGGCCCGTGAGCCGGGACGACGCAACGAGGCCGAGCACGCGGGCGATGAACCGATCGCGCAACGCGCCGACGCGAGCCGCTGCGGCCACGCGCTCGCGCTCCGCGATCTCCAGTGCTGTCGCGATCGCGACGGCGCCGGCGACGTTCTCGGTGCCGCTGCGTCGCTCCCGCTCCTGGCCGCCGCCGTGCAGCAGCGGCTCCAGAGGCACGCGGCCTCGGAGCGCAAGCACACCGATGCCCGGGGGAGCACCGATCTTGTGTCCGGCGACCGAGATCGCATCGGCGCCCGTGCCGGCGAGCGGCAGCCAGCCCGCAGCCTGTACCGCATCGACGTGCAGCGCCACACCGGCTGCGCGCGTCACCGTCGCGATCGCGTCGAGATCCTGGACCGTGCCGATCTCGTTGTTCGCATAGCCGATCGACACGAGCGCGGTCTCGCGCCGAAGCGCCGCGGCGACGTCGGCGGCCGCGACGAGACCCGTCGCATCGACCGGCAGGTGGGTGATGCGTGCGCCGTGCACACGCTCGAGGTATTCGCAGGAGGCGAGGACCGCCTCATGCTCGATAGGTGTCGTGATCACGTGCACGGGCGCGTCTCGTCCTGTGCCGCGATGCAACGCCGTGCCGATCGTGATCCCCTTCACCGCCAGGTTGTCGGCCTCGGTGCCGCCCGAGGTGAAGACGATGTCGGCGGGGCGCATGCCGAAGACGGCGGCGACGCGCCGCCGCGCATCGGAGAGCACGGATGCCGCGGCTTCGCCGACCGTGTGGTGGCTGGACGGGTTGCCGAAACGATCGCCGAGGAAGGGCAGCATCGCCTCCCGCACTTCCGGACGCACCGGCGTGGTGGCAGCGTGATCGAGATAGAACACGGCTCCTCCGGTCAGGCTCCGACGTCGGCGCCCGACACGCGCGCGTCCAGGCCGAGGTCGAGCGCGCGTGCGGAGTGCGTCAGGGCGCCCACCGAGATCACATCGACACCGGTGGCGGCGATGTCGGCCACGGTGCGCAGACTCACTCCGCCCGACGCCTCGACGGTGGCGCGTCCGGCGACGAGCGCGACGCCCGCGCGGAGGTCGTCGAGGGTGAAGTTGTCGAGCATGATCGTGCCGACACGCGCGGTGCCGTCGCCGGCGGCGAGGACGGGTTCGATCTGCTCCAGTCGATCGACCTCCACCTCGACATGCGTCGTGTGGGGGAGCGCCGCCAGCGCACGGCGCAGCGCGCCCGTCAGATCACCGCCGTCGGCGGTCAGCACCGCGAGATGGTTGTCCTTGGCCATCACCGCGTCCGACAGCGAATAGCGGTGGTTGTGGCCGCCGCCGCTGCGGACGGCGTGACGTTCCAGTGCCCGCAATCCCGGAGTGGTCTTGCGCGTGTCCGCGATGCGCGCGCCGCTGCCTGCGACCGCGTCGACGTAGCGGGCGGTGAGCGTGGCGATGCCGCTCATGCGCTGCACGAGGTTGAGGCCCACCCGTTCAGCCGTCAGCACGCCTCGTGCCGGCCCGCTGACGGTCGCGAGCACATCACCCGCTCCGAAAGCGGCGCCATCGGAAACGGCCAGATCGACGGTGATGTCCGCGTCGGTGAGGGTGAACGCTGCCGCGAACACGTCGCCGCCGCTGAAGACACCGGGCTCGCGCGCGACCAGGTCGGCCGTGGCGGCGGCATCCGCCGGGATCAGATACTCGCTGGTGACGTCGCCCCACGGCGCGTCCTCCTCGAGGGCGGCGATGACCACGCGCTCGATCTGGCGTGGAGTCAGCATGCCGACGCCTGGAGCTCGGGGAGAGCCGGGACGGACGGTGAGCCCGTGTGCATGTCGTCGCGGCGCGCGTGCGCTCCCACCGAGGCTGTCCGCGCGAGCGCGGCATCCACCAGGCAGGCCGCGACGAGCAGCAGGTTGGCGTCCTCGAAGTCGGCCTCCCGGTGCGGCGGGTGCTGCGCGGCCCGCCAGCCGTCGATCACGGATGCGGCATGGCGGAGCCCCGCCGCATCGCGCACGAGTCCGGCGTGCTCCCACATCAGCATCTGCAGCGCCGTTCGGTGCCACGGCGTCGCATCCGCCGTGCTCGGATCGCCGACGACGGCCGTCGTCGCACGGGAACCGCCGACGACCGGCCAGGTTGCGGAGTCGGTGTCGCCCACGATCGCGTCACCGGCACGGGCGCCGAACACGGCGCCCTCCAGCAGCGAGTTGGAGGCGAGTCGGTTCGCGCCGTGCACGCCGGTGCGGGCGACTTCGCCCACCGCATACAGTCGCGGGACGCTCGTGCGTCCGTACAGGTCGGTGGCCACGCCGCCCATGAGGTAATGAGCGGCCGGCGTCACCGGAATCGCCTCCTGCGACCAGTCCAGCCCGCGTTCGCGCACGGCGGCGTCGATCGTCGGGAAGCGGCGTCGCAGGAAGGCAGCCGCCTTCTTGCGCGCCGAGCCCGTACCGGCGGCTTCGAGGCCCAGGCCGGTCGCGTCGAGGAGCACCGGCTCGCCGCCCTGCTCGTCCATCACCGCGGCGATCGCGCGGGCGACCACATCGCGGGGCGCGAGCTCGGCATCGGGGTGGATGTCGAGCATGAAGCGCCGCCCCTCCTGGTCGCGCAAGACCGCACCTTCGCCGCGGACGGCCTCCGAGACGAGGAAGGGCTCGGCGCCGTCGACCGACAGGACGGTGGGGTGAAACTGCACGAACTCCAGGTCGCACACATTCGCGCCGGCGCGTACGGCCGCGGCGATGCCGTCGCCGGTGGCGACGGCGGGGTTGGTGGTGTGCGCGTAGAGCTGACCGATTCCGCCGGTCGCCAGCACGACGGCATCCGCCGGAATCTGTTCGCGCCGCGCATCGCCGATGAGGAGATCGACGCCGGCCGCGCGCCCGTCGCCGTCGAGGATGAGATCGACGAGGAACGCGTGCTCGATGACACGGGCCCCGCTCGTGCGCACGCGCGCGACGAGCGCCTTCTCGATCACGCTCCCGGTCGCGTCACCCCCGGCGTGCAGCACCCGCGGGTAGGAGTGTGCCGCCTCGAGCCCCTTGACGAGAGCGCCGTCACTGCCGCGGTCGAAGGCGACGCCGAGCGCGATGAGCTCGCGGATGCGCTCGGGCCCCTCGGTCACCAGGACGCGGACGGCGGCGGGGTCGCTGAGCCCCGCGCCCGCGACGAGCGTGTCGTGTTCGTGTGCGGCGACGCTGTCGTCGTCGAACATGACGCCGGCGATACCGCCTTGGGCGTACCGCGTGTTGGCGTGTTCGAGCACGTCTTTCGTGACGAGCGTCACGCGGCATCCGGAGGCGGCGGCGTGCAGCGCCGCAGTGAGGCCCGCGATCCCCGAGCCGACCACGACGACGTCAGGTGCGTCCGCGCTCACGGCTTGGCCGCCAGCATCCGCTCGAGGGCGACGCGCGCCGGGTCCGCGACGTCGGCGGCGACCGTGATGCGGTTGACGACCTCGCCGGCGACGAGGCGCTCGAGCACCCAGGCCAGGTAGCCGGGGTGGATGCGGTACATCGTGGAGCACGGGCACACCACGGGGTCGAGGCAGAAGATCTCGTGCTGGGGGAACTGCGCCGCGAGTCGCTGCACGAGGTTGATCTCGGTGCCGATCGCGAAGGTCGTCGGCTCGGTGGCGGCGGCGATGGCCTTACGGATGTAGTCGGTGGAGCCGGCCTCGTCGGCGGCGTCGACGACGGCCATCGGGCACTCGGGGTGCACGATGACGCGCACGCCCGGGTGATCGGCGCGGGCCTTCTCGATCTGGTCGACGGTGAAACGGCGGTGCACCGAGCAGAACCCGTGCCAGAGGATGACGCGCGCGTCGGCGAGCGCGCTCTCGCTGGATCCGCCGAGCGGCTTGCGGGGATTCCACATCGGCATCTGCGTCAGAGGCACCCCCATCGCCTTCGCGGTGTTGCGTCCGAGGTGCTGATCGGGGAAGAACAGGACGCGACGCCCCCGTGCGAACGCCCATTCGAGCACGGTGCGCGCGTTCGAGGACGTGCAGACGATGCCGCCGTGTCGGCCCACGAACCCCTTGATCGCCGCCGAGGAGTTCATGTACGTGACCGGGATCACCGGGACGAGGCCGTCGGCGTCGGGGGCCGTCAAGTCGCCGTAGATGTCTTCGAGCTGCTCCCAGCACTCCTCCACGTCGTCGATGGAGGCCATATCCGCCATCGAACAGCCGGCGGCGAGGTTGGGAAGGATCACGGCCTGCTCCGGGCGGGAGAGGAGATCGGCGGTCTCGGCCATGAAGTGCACGCCGCAGAACACGATGGCCTCGGCGTCGGGGTGCTCCAGCGCCGCGTTCGCGAGCTGGAACGAGTCTCCGACGTAGTCGGCGTGCGTGACCACCTCCTCGCGTTGATAGAAGTGGCCGAGCACGACGACGCGCTCGCCGAGGGCAGCCTTGGCCGCGCGGATGCGTGCGTGCAGCTCGTCCTCGGATGCCGCGCGGTACTCCGCGGGAAGTTCGCCCTGACGCGGCGCGCCGGTGGGGATGACGTCGCCCATCGACGAGCCGGGGCCGTACCCAGGCCGCGCATCGAAGTCCCACGGTCCTGCCGCGAGATCGGTGTTGCAGGTCTCGGCCGTCGAGGCACCCGAGACGATGGCCTGGATGCCGTGGTCGACGCTGGGGTCGATCTCGTCGCCGGGACGGGGCTGGAGGGTGAGGAAGGTGGCGCTCATATCGTGACCTCTTCGGGAAGGGCGGATGGTGCGGACGCGGCGCCGCCGTCGCGGTCCGGGTCGGGTGGCAGGGGCCCGCGGTCGGCGAGCTCCACATCGTGGTTGTAGCGATACAGACGTGCGGGGCGGTGGCTGCCGGTGCGAAACGCGTCGGTGGGGATCAGCGTCGCCGAGTTCTCCACCTGACGGCGGAAGTTGGCGGGGTCCAGATCACGTTCGAGGATCGCCTCGTACACCTCGCGCAGATCCGACAAGGTGAACAGCTCCGGCAGCAGCCCGTGCGCGATCCGGCTGTAGCCGACCTTGTTGCGCAGCCGCCACAGCGCGTAGTCGACGATGTGGTTGTGGTCGAACGCGAGGGCCGGCAGGTGCGCCGCGTCGAACCACCTCACGTTGTGGGCGTCCTCGGGCAGCTGCGCGCCTTCGCGCAGCAGTGCCCAGTAGACGATGGACACGACGCGCCCGGGCGCGCGGCCGACGTCGCCGAACGCGTAGAGCTGTTCGAGGTAGCTCGGAGCCAGTCCGGTCGTCTCGGCGAGGGTCCGCGACGCGGCTGCCTCCAGGTTCTCCGCGGCATCGAGCCAGCCACCCGGAAGCGCCCAGAGACCGTCGTGCGGGTCGCGCGTGCGACGCACCAGCGGCAGGACGACGGCGAGCCGTCCCGACTCGTCGCGGCGCAGGCTGAAGATGACCGTCGAGACGGCGACGCGAATCGTGTCGGTCGGGGAACTTGTTCTTGTCATGATGACCATAACCTCGTCGTCGATCTTAGAGTCATCCGGACTCGAAGGGCAAACCGGCAGCGCCGCGAAAATCCCGTCGGCGCTCGACCGGCAGCATTCGTGCAGGAATCGCGGAGCCGCAGCGGCTACGGTGAGCGCGGAGGTCCCCGTGCTGATCGTCGACATCATCGCCGTCGTGGCGCTGCTTCTCGCCCTCGCGTCGGGTCTGGCGCGCGGCTTCTTCGCCAGCCTCGGCAGCGTCATCGGGATGATCGGCGGCGCGGCCGCCGCTCTCTGGCTGCTGCCTCTGGTGACCCCGTGGCTGTCCACCGTCGTCCCCTCCGGAGGCTGGCGCACCGCTGCGCTCGCCGCCGCCGCGATCGGGCTCGTCGTCGTCGGAACCGCGGCCGGCGCCGCCATCGGAATGGCCATTCGTCGCGGCGTCGACCGCGCGCGACTGCGCGGACTCGAGCGTTTCCTCGGCGGCGTGCTCACCACCGTGGCCGCCACGTTGGCTCTCGTGCTCGTCTCCTCGGGGCTCGCGACCGCGGGCATCCCTTACGTGTCGTCGGCGGTCGCCTCCTCGCGCGTCGTCGGTGCGCTGCAGGCGATCACGCCCCCGCCGGTCCAGGACGCGCTGGCCCAGGCGCGTGGTGCGCTGCTCTCGGACGGCCTGCCGCGGCTGGAGGCGGCGATCGGCGCGATCGTCACCCCCACCGATCCGCCGATCAGCCTCGACGACCCCGCGCTGCAGAACGCTGCGGCATCCGTGGCCCGGGTGAGCGGCACGGCCTACGCGTGCGGGGTCTCGATGACGGGATCGGGCTTCGTGGCCGCGTCGGGACTGGTGGTGACGAATGCCCACGTCGTTGCGGGAGTGGACACGCCCGTCGTGGAACTGCCCGGTGGTCGTGCGGGAGAGGGGCGCATCGTCCTCTTCGATCCGGTGGCCGACCTCGCCGTGCTCTCGATCGGCGGCCTGGCGGCGACCCCGCTCACCATCGCCGACCCCGCTGCCGCCGGAACGCAGGCGGCCGTGCAGGGATACCCGCACGGCGGCCCGTTCACCAACGTGTCGGCGGGGATTCTGTCCGTGTCGTCGGTGCCCGTGCCCGACATCTACGACTCGTCGGTGAATCCGCGGGAGATCTACGCCTTGCAGGCCGACGTCCAGCCGGGAAACTCCGGCGGCCCGCTGCTGGATGCCGCCGGCGACGTCGTCGGCGTGGTCTTCGCCCGCGGCGCGGACGGCGAGGGGCGTGGCTACGCGACCACGACGACCGTGCTGCGCCCGGAGCTGGAACGGGTCACGGCCGACTCGCCGACCGTCCCATCGGGACGCTGCACGCGCTAGCCGCTGATGTGCGTCGAGCCAGGCGCTATGCTGACAGGGCAACTGAAGACAGGCCGCATGACGTGTGCGGGAGAGCCCCGGCATCCAGCGTTTCTCGAGGATCCGGGCACCGAAGGAGCAAGCCTCCCCGCCAATCTCTCAGGTCCGCGTACCGCTCGCGTCCGGCCGCTCTGGAAAGCGATCCCGCAGTGGGGGATCCGCCGACGGTGAAAGCCGGTTCCGCGCAGGCGGGCCCGGCGAAACTCTCAGGCCGATGACAGAGGGGGAGTTCCCGGCTGCCGGTCCCGGCATCCGCCCGCCCGATGTCCCGGGGAGAACTCATGTCAGACCTCCGCACCACCGCACTCGCCGATCGCCATGCTGCGCTCGGCGCCTCGTTCACCGACTTCGGTGGCTGGAACATGCCCGTGCGCTACACGTCCGATCTCGCCGAGCACCACGCAGTGCGAACAGCCGCCGGACTGTTCGACATCTCGCACATGGCGGAGTTCCTCGTGACGGGTTCGGGGGCCGCGGCCTTCCTCGACTACGCGCTCGCCGGGCGGATCTCGACCATGAAGGTCGGCAAAGCGAAGTACTCGCTTCTGCTCGACGAGAACGGCGGCGTGATCGACGACGTCATCGTCTACCGCACCGGCGAGGACCGGTTCCTCGTCATCTCGAACGCCGGCAACCGCGCGCTCGTCGCGGAGGCGTTCGCGGCGCGGGTCGACCGGGCGGCGCAGATCGTGCGATCCGGCCGGGAGGTGCCCGCGGACGGCGTGTTCGGGTTCGTCGTCGGCACCGAGCCCGCTGTCGTCGAGGACATCTCCGATCAGACCGCGCTGATCGCGGTGCAGGGTCCACGTGCTCGCGAGATCGTGGAAGCGACCGCCGGCATCGCCGACGTGGAGCCCGCGCTCGCCGACCTCGGCTACTACGCCTGGTCGCAGGCGCGCTTCCAGGACCGGCCGCTGTTCATCGCCCGCACCGGATACACCGGTGAGGACGGCTTCGAGCTGATGCTGTCGAACGCGCTCGCCCCCGCGCTCTGGGACTCGCTGGTCGAGGCGGGGGAGCCGTTCGGACTCGTCCCCGCGGGGCTCGCCGCGCGCGACACCCTCCGTCTCGAAGCGGGCATGCCGCTGCACGGCCATGAGCTGTCGAGCGCGATCCTGCCCGCCCAGGCGGGGCTCGGGCGCGTCGTCGCCGCCGACAAGGACGAGTTCGTCGGCAAGGCCGCCGTCGCGGTGGACGCCACCGACCGGCCCGTGCTGGTCGGTCTCGTCGCCGAGGGCCGTCGCGCCGGCCGCGCCGGCTACGCCGTGGTGGATGCCGACGGCAACGTGGTGGGTGAGATCACGAGCGGGGCACTGAGCCCGACGCTCGGACACCCCATCGCGATGGCCTTCGTGCCCCCGACTTTCGCCGACCCCGGCACCTCGCTCTTCATCGACGTGCGGGGCACTCTGATCCCCGCGACCGTGACCGCTCTGCCTTTCTACCGGAGGACCGCATGACCGACCTGACCACCCTCAAGTACACCGAAGAACACGAGTGGGTCGCCCTCGAGGGCGATGTCGCGACGGTCGGCATCACCGACTACGCCGCGGACAAGCTCGGCGACGTCGTCTACGTCGACCTGCCCGCGGTGGGCTCCACCGTCACCGCGAACACGGTGTGCGGCGAAATCGAGTCCACGAAGTCGGTCGGTGAGCTCTACGCGCCGCTGTCCGGCGAGATCGTCGCCGTCAACGACGCCGTCGTGGACGACCCGTCCCTCGTCAACAGCGAGTCGTTCGAGGGCGGATGGCTGGTGAAGATCCAGGTCGATCCCGCCGATGTCGACGCCCTGCTCGATCGAGCTGCCTACGTCGCACTCACGGGCGGCGAGGAGTGAACACGGCGCCCTTCCGCGATCGGCACATCGGCACGGACGCCTCCGCGCAGGCGGAGATGCTGCAGGCGCTCGGCTACGAGACCGTGACCGCCCTCGTCGAGCGAGCGGTCCCGGCATCCATCCATGCCGCACCCGTCGCCGACAGCGCGATCCCTTTCGCTGCCACCGAGGCCGAAGCGCTCGCCGAGCTGCGCGAACTCGCGTCGCAGAACCGACCCGCGCGCGCCATGATCGGCCTGGGATACTACGACACGCTGACGCCGTCGGTGATCGCGCGGAACGTCTTCGAGAACCCCTCCTGGTACACGGCCTACACCCCGTACCAGCCGGAGATCTCTCAAGGACGGCTCGAGGCCCTCATCAACTTCCAGACGATGGTCACCGATCTCACCGGCCTTGCGACCGCGAACGCCTCGATGCTCGACGAGGCGACCGCTGTCGTCGAGGGGATGCTGGTCGCGCGCCGCGCCTCGAAGTCGGCCTCGAACGTCTTCCTCGTGGATGCCGACGCGCTGCCGCAGACGAAGGCGTTGCTCGCTCATCGTGCGGCGGCGCTCGGGATCGAGATCGTCGAGGTCGACTTCTCCGCGGAGACCGCGCGTGTGGAGGTCGCGGCGTTCGGTGCCTTCGTGCAGTACCCCGGTGCCTCCGGACGGGTGTGGGATCCCTCGGCCGTCATCGGGAGCGTGCAGGAGCAGGGCGGGCTCGTCGTCGTCGCGGCGGACCTGCTGGCGCTGACGCTGCTGCGCTCGCCCGGCTCTCTCGGCGCCGACATCGCCGTGGGCACCACGCAACGTTTCGGCGTGCCGATGGGCTTCGGCGGTCCGCACGCCGGATACATGGCCGTCAGGTCCGGTCTCGAGCGCCAGCTGCCGGGGCGGCTGGTCGGCGTTTCGGTGGATGCCGAGGGGCGCCCGGCGTACCGCCTGTCGCTGCAGACCAGAGAGCAGCACATCCGTCGCGAGAAGGCGACCTCGAACATCTGCACCGCGCAGGTGCTCCTCGCCGTCATGGCGTCGATGTACGCCGTCTATCACGGTCCGCACGGTCTGCGTCGCATCGCCGATGAGGTCGCGGGCAAGGCGCACCTGCTGCGTGACTGGCTGGTCGAAGCCGGCAACGAGATGCTTCACGACGACTTCTTCGACACCATCGTCGTGTCGGTGCCCGGCCGCGCCGGCGAGATCGTGGACGCGGCGCGGGAGCGCGGGTTCCAGCTGTGGTTCCGCGACAGTGACAGCGTCGGCATCTCCGTCGACGAGGCGACGACGGTCAGCGAACTACATGTGCTCGCCCAGGTCTTCGGTGGCCGCGCGCAGCGGGCCTTCGGGTGGACCGGCGGAGGCGGCGCCCCGTCGCTGCCCGAGTCGCTGCGGCGCGCGGACGAGTTCCTGACGCACCCCGTCTTCCACGCTCACCACTCGGAGACGGCGATGATGCGCTATCTCAAGCAGTTGGCCGACCGGGACTACGCTCTCGATCGCGGCATGATCCCGCTCGGATCCTGCACGATGAAGCTGAACGCGGCGACCGAGATGGCGGCGGTGTCGTGGCCCGAGTTCTCCCGCGTTCACCCGTTCGCACCGATCGAGGATGTCGCGGGCTACCTGGTGCTCATCGAGCAGCTCGAGTCGTGGCTGGCGGAGATCACCGGGTACGACGCCGTCTCCTTGCAGCCCAACGCCGGCTCACAGGGCGAGCTGGCGGGGCTGCTCGCGATCCGCGGCTACCACCACTCCCGCGGCGATGAGCAGCGTGACGTCTGCCTCATCCCCTCCTCTGCCCACGGCACCAACGCGGCATCCGCCGTCCTCGCCGGCATGAGGGTCGTCGTCGTCGCGTGTGACGAAGCCGGCAACGTCGACCTCGCCGACCTGCGCGCCAAGATCGCCGCACACGCAGAGGCGCTCGCCGCTCTGATGATCACGTACCCCTCGACGCACGGCGTCTACGAACAGGACGTCGTGAACATCACCGCCGCGGTGCACGACGCCGGCGGTCAGGTGTACGTCGACGGAGCCAACATGAACGCGCTGGTCGGATTCGCCCGGTTCGGCGACCTGGGCGGCGACGTCTCGCACCTGAACCTGCACAAGACGTTCGCCATCCCGCACGGCGGCGGCGGACCGGGCGTCGGCCCCGTCGCCGCGAAGGCGCACCTCGCGCCGTTCCTTCCCTCGCACCCGCTGGCCCAGCGCGCCGAGCACGCAGGCGGGTTCGTCTTCGACGGCGGACCGATCTCGGCCGCGCCCTACGGCTCGGCATCCATTCTGCCGATCTCGTGGGCGTACATCCGCATGATGGGTGCGGAGGGGCTGCGGGAGGCGACCGGGGCGGCCGTGCTCGCGGCGAACTACATCGCCGTGCGCCTTCGAGAGCACTACCCGGTGCTGTACGCGGGGGAGGACGGTCTCGTCGCGCACGAGTGCATCCTCGACCTGCGACCCCTGAAAGAAGCGACCGGCGTGAGCGTGGACGACGTCGCCAAGCGCCTGATCGACTACGGGTTCCACGCGCCCACGATGTCCTTCCCGGTGGCGGGCACGCTGATGGTCGAGCCGACCGAGTCGGAGGACCTGAGCGAGATCGAGCGATTCATCGAGGCCATGATCGCGATCCGGGCCGAGGCGGATGCCGTGGCATCCGGCACCTGGCCCGCCGATGACAATCCGCTGGTGAACGCGCCGCACACCGCCGAGGCGGCGATCGCGGGGGAGTGGACGCATCCGTATCCGCGCGAACTCGCCGTCTACCCCGTGCACAGCCTGGTGCGCACGAAGTACTGGCCCCCGGTCCGTCGGATCGACAACGCCTACGGCGACCGCAACCTCGTCTGCGCCTGCCCGCCCGTGGAGGCCTTCGCCTAGCCCCGAGCGGTCCGCGCGGTCTCGCGGTCCGTGTGGCCCGCGAGACACGCGTTCCGCACCGAGACACCGATGCACACCCGGTGTCTCGGTGCGGGGGCGGTGTCTCGCGGACGGAGCGGACGGAGCGGACGGAGCGGGTGCGGTCACGGCAGGCCGCGGAGGGCGCGGTCGAGCGAACCCAGCAGCCCGAGATCGGGCTGTCGAACGAGAGTCAGCCCCGCCGACAACAGGATCGCGCGGAGTTGGCTCGGGGCGATCACGTCGGCCCACGTCCAGTGATGGACCGTGTGGACTCCGCGTCGCATCAGCCGCGCGTCCCGAGCACGCCGTTCGCGGAGTGCGACACGAGCGTCGCCCAAGGCGCCGCTGTACTTGAGGTCTCCGTCGGCCTCTCCCGCCACGAGATGGCCGTTGCGCAGCCATGCGAAGTCGACGCGGTCGTCCTCTCCCGGCTCGGGACCTCGCACCCATCGCTGCATCTCCGGAACAGGAAAACCGAGCGCCTCGATAACCGTCGCGCTCACGGACTCCAGCGGCGACTCGGCAACCGCCGACGCGCGGTCGAACACGTCGCGTGCGCGACGGCGGCCTCGCGAGGAAGGGTGGGTCTCGCTCATCGCCCGCATGCAGCCGGTGGTGAGGTGCGGATCGGCCCGGAGTGCGGCATCGGCCGTCGCGCGGGCGACGGCGGGATGCCGTAGTCGTGCGGCATCCACGGCGACTTCGGCACCTGTCGCGACGAGCACACCGCTCACGTCGTCGAACTGCGGCGGGCGTTCGGCGGCATGCAGCCGGACCTCCCCGACGGCATGCGTCGCTCGCGAGCCGAGGGCGACGGCATGGACGTGCGGCGGTTCGCCGAAGACGGGGAGCCCGCGGAGCGCGGCCGCGGACTCTCGTACGAAGACGACGTCGGGGTAGCACCGCGCAGCCGCATGGACGCGAACGAGATAGCGGTCCCATGGCGGCAGGTCCCGCCACAGCCGCGCCGGAGCGTAGACCCCGCGCATCACGCGAACGAGCTCCCCGCGCCGCACCGCGCGATCGACGTGCGGCTCGCCGCCTCGCGTGATCAACGGCACCGGGCACTGTCGGACATCTGGCATAGCGATCGCGGTTGGCATGTCGCCATTGCACCCGGCGATGAGTTGCCGCCTCCGCTGCTCACCGCTTTCCGTGGGAGCCGCCACCGTCTCTCGATGTGGGGAGGAACCCGTGCTCGCCCAGCGAGACACGGTCCGTGCACCGAAACACCGGTGTGCGGCGCGTGTCTCGGTGCGCCACGCGTGTCTCGCGGACCGGGCGGTGGTCGGTGCGGGCCGGGCGGTGGCCGGCGCGGGAGCGTAGGGGGGTGGGTCAGGCGAAGACGCCGGGCCACCAGGCGGCGGCGAGCGGATAGCCGACGAAGGCGATGACGTCGATGAGGGTGTGCGCGATCACCAGAGGCATCACGCGGCCCCAGCGCCGATAGACCCACCCGAACACGATGCCCATCACGATGTTGCCGGCGATCGGTCCCCACCCTTGGTAGGCGTGATACGCGCCGCGCAGCGCCGCTGTGGACAGGATGATCGTCCACGTTCCCCATCCGAGCCGCCGCAGACGATCGAACAGGTAGCCGATGAAGATGACCTCTTCGGTGAGGCCGGCCCGCACGGCTGCCAGCAGGAGCAACGGAATCGTCCACCATGACGAGTCGAGTGGTGCGGCGTCGACCTGCACGGTGATCCCCAGCGCGCGACCGGCGACGTAGAGGCCGAGACCCGGGATGCCGATGACGGCGACGAGCAGCACGCCCGCACCCAGATCCCGCCCGAGAACCCGGAAATCCAAGCCGATGCGACGGAACGCCGAGATCCCGGGCTCCCACAGCAGGTAGATCGCCAGTGCGATGGGGGCGAACGCGAAGAACTGGGCCAGGAACTGGTTGAGGACATCCCAGAACTGGGCGGCGTTCGCGCCCGGGTTCAGCGAGGTCGACTGGTCTCCCAAGGCCTGGTCGCGCGTCAGCGCCTGCACGAGCGCGAGCACCGAGGACAGCGCCGAGCGCCCGACCGACAGAGCGAGCACAATGCTGATCTCCCACCACAACCGGGCGCGCGTGCCCCTCAGTCTTGGCAGTTCGGCGGCCTCGGAATCGATCACCTTGTCAGATTGCCATATCGGCCCTGAACTGAGTTAAGGGTCTGTAACGTTTTCCCTAACGGTTTTGATCAACGCTGATCAGAACTTATGGTTTCGGTATCCGCGCCGTGGGTGTTTCACCCGCCTGCGCATCCATCCCTTACCCAGGAGGAAAATTGAAGAAGTCACGCTGGGGAGCACTTGCCGCGGTCACCGCGGCCGGCGCCCTCGCCCTGACGGGCTGCACGGCCAGCGGCGGCGGCAACGCCACCAACGCTGCGCCGACCGGTGGCACCGTCACGATGGCCATCGTGAACGACCTGACGTCGCTGAACAGCAACACGCCGCAGGGCAACCTGGACACCAACGGTCAGTACGTCTACCTGACCACGGGCGGGTTCTTCTACCCGGACAACAGCTTCAACCTCGTCAAGGACGAGTCGTTCGGCACGTACGAGAAGACCTCGGACGACCCGCTGACCGTGAAGTACACGCTCAAGAAGGACCTGAAGTGGTCCGACGGCGAGCCGATCACGGCCGACGACATGGTGCTCGCGTGGGCGATCGCCTCGGGCCACTACGATGACGCGACCACCGACGCGGACGGCAACGTCACGGGTGGCACGCAGTACTTCCAGATCGCGGGTTCGACGGCGGGCATCAACTCGACCGACTTCCCCGAGGTGGGCGACGACAACACGTCGATCACGCTGAAGTACTCCGAGCCCTACGTGGACTGGGAGATCTTCAACCCCATCGCGCAGCCCGCGCACGTCGTGGCCAAGAAGGCCGGCCTCTCCTCGGCCGCTGACCTGACGAAGCTCCTCCAGGGTCTGCCCAAGGGCGACCCGAAGGCTCCCGTCGCCGCGAACGACACCCTGAAGAAGGCTGCGGACTTCGTCAACACGGGCTACGACATCACGTCGTTCCCGACCGACAAGGACCTCCTGGTCACCTCGGGCCCGTGGGTGCTCTCGGCCTGGACGCCGGGTCAGTCGCTCACGTTCGAGCACAACCCCAACTACAAGGGCAACCTCGCGCCGAAGATCGACAAGCTCGTCATGCGTGTCATCGGCGACGCCGCCGCGCAGGTCACGGCTCTGCAGAACGGCGAGGTCGACCTCGTCTACCCGCAGGCATCCGCCGACACGAAGAAGTCGCTCGAGGCCGTCTCGGGTGCTCAGGTCATGACCGGTGACCAGGTCTCCTACGACCACCTCGACCTGAACTTCGGCTCCGAGGTGTTCAAGGACCCGACCGTCCGCGAGGCCTTCCTCCTGACGGTTCCGCGTCAGCAGATCCTCGACGCGATCGTGACGCCGGTCAACCCCGACGCCAAGGTCCTCGACTCGCAGATCTGGCTGCCCAGCCAGTCGGAGTACGCGACCACGGTCGCTCAGAACGGCTCGGACAAGTACGACCCGTCCAAGCTCGACGACAACATCGCGAAGGCCAAGGAGCTCCTCGCCGGCAAGACGCCGACCGTGAAGATCCTCTACAACACGAAGAACCCGAACCGCGTGGACGAGTTCCAGGCGATCCAGTCCTCCGCGGCCAAGGCCGGCTTCCAGGTCGTCGACGGTGGCGACCCCAAGTGGTCGACCCTGCTGTCGGCGGGCAACTACGACGCGTCGCTGTTCGGCTGGATCTCCCCGGGTATCGGCACGGCGCAGATCCCGCAGCTGTTCTCGACCGACGGTGGTGGAAACTACAACAAGTTCACCGCTGCCAACGACGACGCGATCGCGTCGCAGACCACGGTTGACAAGGACAAGCTGACGCAGCTCCTCCTGAACATCGACAAGACGGCGTTCACCGAGGGCTACGGCCTGCCCCTCTTCCAGGCGCCCGGCATCTACGGCGTCTCCAGCAAGCTGGACGGCGTCAAGTACATGGGCAACCAGACCGGTCCGATCTGGAACAACTGGGAGTGGTCCGTCAAGCAGAGCACCAACACCAAGTAGTACCCACGCCAGGGTGGCGTCTACGGTAGATCCCGAAGGCGCCACCCTGGCCCCTGTCTGTCAACCGATGGGCAAGGCGATCGCAACCCGATGCCGCCCGCCCGTCGCACGTCGAAGTGAGTGACCTTTGGTCGGTTTCATTCTCCGTAGGGTCGGTGTGTCGATCCTCATCCTCCTCGCGGCATCCTTCGTGATGTTCAATCTGGTCGCTCTGTCGACGGATCCGCTCGAGGACCTCCGCTCTTCCAACAACCCGAACAAGCAGCAGCTGATCGAAGCGCGAATTCAGCTCGCCAACCTGGACGTCGCGCCTCCGCTTCGCTGGGCGATGTGGGTCGGCGGCGCCGCCAAGTGCCTCATCCCCTTCGCGAACGCCTGCGACCTGGGCACCACCTTCCAGGGTGCCCCCGTCACCGACGTCCTGCCGATCGCGATGGTGTCCACCATCCAGATGGTCACGGCGGCCCTGCTGCTGGCCATCCTCTTCGGCATCTCGACCGGAATCCTTTCTGCGCTGCGTGAGAACAGCGGCTTCGACGTGTCGTTCACCGTCCTCAGCCTGTTCCTCTACTCCCTGCCGTCCTTCCTGGCCGCCGCGCTTCTCAAGAACTTCGTCGCCATCGGCTTCAACGACTTCCTGCAAGACCCCGTCATCCCCATCGTCGTCGCGGTGATCGTCGGGATCGTGGTGGCCTTGATCGTGCAGGCGGTCGTCGGCGGTGACACCCGCCGTCGCCTCACGTCCGGGGGCACGAGCTTCGTGCTCACCACGGGCCTGCTCATCTACATGAGCGTCACCGGCTGGTTCCTCACGCCCGGGTTCGGCCCGGTCGGCGTCATCGTGCTGAGCGCAGGTGCCGCCCTCGGTGTGACCGTGCTGATCGCCGGCATCCACCAGCGCCGCGCGTTGCTGACGGCCGGCATCGTCGCCGTCGCCGGAATCATCAGCTACTTCGCGCTGCAGGGTCTGTTCGACGTGTCCACGTTCGCGACCATCGGCATTCTCTTCGTCGTGGCGCTGGCGGTCGGTTTCGCGGCCGGCTTCTTCGTCGGCGGAGACGACCGCTCCCAGAACATGCGCATCGGTGTTCTGGTCGCCGTGATCATCAGCGTCATCATTCTCATCGACCGCTTCATGCAGTCCTTCCCCGGCTACATGGAGGACATGAACGGACGCCCGATCGCCACCGTGGGCTCCTCGACGCCGGGATACGCTCCCGACAACATGTGGCGCGTCGGTCTGGACGTCTTCTTCCACCTGCTGCTTCCGACGATCTCGCTGCTGACGATCTCGTTCGCGGGGTACACGCGTTATGCCCGCGCCGGCATGATCGAGGTGCTCAGCCAGGACTACGTGCGCACCGCTCGCGCCAAGGGCATGCCCGAGCGGGTGGTGGTCGTCCGCCACGCATTCCGCAACGTGCTGATCCCGATCACGACGCTCGTGGCGACCGACCTCGGCGGGCTGCTCGGTGGAGCCATCATCACGGAGTTCATCTTCGCGATTCCCGGTATGGGTGCCCTCTTCCAGCGCTCGCTGGGTCCCGGTGACCTGTACCCGGTGATGGGCTACTTCATCGTCATCGCCTTCATGGCCATTCTGTTCAACTTCCTTGCCGATCTCGCGTACGCGGCACTCGACCCGAGAGTGAGGGTGCGCTGATGTCCAGCACCATCTCCGAAACCCCCGGCGACGTCGAAGAGCGCTCGATCAGTCAGAGCCGGATCATCTGGCGCCGTTTCCTCTCCCAGAAGGTCGGCCTCATCGCCGCCATCGTCCTGCTGGCAGTCGTGGCCTTCGCCACGAGCGCCGTCGGGCTCGGCCCGATTCCCGGCTGGTGGAAGTACAACTGGTACGACCTGTCGAACAGCGTCAACGGCGGAGAGCCGACTCTGAGCCTGTTCCCGTTCTCGCTCGGCGACCACCCCTTCGGTCAGGACCGCATCGGGCGCGACTATTTCGCGATGACCATGCGCGGCATCCAGAACTCGTTCGTGGCCATGGTGCTGATCACGGGCATCGCGCTGATCGTGGGTGTCACGGTGGGCGCGATCGCGGGCTACTTCCGCGGCTGGGTCGACGCGGTGCTCATGCGCCTGACCGACGTCTTCATCGTGATCCCCGCCATCGTGATCGCCGCCGTCGTCGGTAACTGGGCCGGCGCGGTCGGCGTATGGGTCTTGGGCTCGATGCTCGGGTTCTTCAGCTGGATGGTGATCGCGCGTCTCGTCCGCGGTGAGTTCCTCTCGCTGCGCGAACGGGAGTTCGTCGAGGCTGCCCGCGTGGCCGGCGCCTCCGATGCCCGCATCATCTTCCGGCACATCCTTCCGAACGCGACCGGCGTGATCATCGTGTCGGGATCGCTCCTGGCAGCCGGTGCCATCCTGCTCGAGGCGGCGATCTCGCTTCTCGGCTACGGCATCCGCTCTCCTGACGTCTCGCTGGGTCTGCTCATCGGTGTCAACCAGTCGGCCTTCACTGTGCGGCCGTGGCTGTTCTGGTGGCCGGCGCTGTTCATCGTCACGCTGGCACTGTCGGCGAACATCTTCGGCGATGCCCTCCGCGAGGCCTTCGACCCGCGCAGCCGTCGGTTCTCCCGTCGTCGCACGAAGGAGCGCGCCGACGGTGTCGAGCCCGATGTCGCCGCTCCGACGAGCCTGATGGATGCCGCGGCGCAGAACCCGCGCACCGGCACGCCGACCCTGCAGGATCCGGAGTAAGACCGGATGCCGTCAGAGGTTCAGCAGCGCCGGAACGGTCGCCGCGGCCAGCAGCAGGCTCAGCGCGAGGGCGGTGACGTGCACGTGCACGCGGGCGCGGTCGCTTCCCGCGCGACCCAGGGGGATGGCCTCGCTCTCCACGAGCCGATGCCATGCTCCCCGGATGATGTACGCGGCGTCACCGGAATCGGTGCCGAGGGCGTCGGACTTGCGCAGGACGCCGCCCTTCTGGTCGGGTCCGAGGCTGTCACGGCCTCCGCGCGGCATGGTGAGTGCGCCGGCCGCGGGCGCCGCAGACGATCGATATCGACGCGAGGGCGTCACCACGGTCAGCGCGAAGCGGGTGTCGATGTCGACGACCATCGTCCACGGGACGGTCGTGGTCGCGTAGGGGTTCACGAGCGTGATGGACTGCTCGTCCCAGATGATGCGCGGACGCCAGAACAGCTCGCCCACCAGCAGCGCGATCAGCGCCAGCGGCACCAGAGCCCACAGCTGCTGCGTCGACCGAGTCGCGCCGAGCAGAACCACCAGCGCCGCGCCGGCGGTCACAGCCACCCATGCGCCGATCGCGATCACGGTGTTCGTGGTCGATCGGTACAGGCGCACGTCATCTGTCATTACCCCATCGTCGCATTCCGGACCACGAGTCCGTTCGCACGCACAACAGAAGGAAACCGCCGATGAGAACCTCCCGCGGCATGCTGCCCACGACCGAGGCGCACCAGCCGGACAGCGGTCCGGTGCTCGAGGTCACCGACCTCAACGTCGACTTCGGCGTCGACGGGTACTGGGTGCCCGCCGCACGTCACGTCTCCTACTCGATCGCTGCCGGCGAAGTGCTCGCCATCGTGGGTGAGTCCGGGTCGGGAAAGAGCGTCTCGTCGATGTCGCTGCTGGGCCTGCTGCCGAAGAACTCCCGCGTGAGCGGCAGTGCGAAGCTGGCTGGCCGCGAGCTCATCGGCATGAAGCCTCGGGAGATGCAGGAGATCCGCGGCAACCAGATCTCGATGATCTTCCAGGAGCCCATGACGGCGCTGAACCCGGTCCTGACGGTCGGGTTCCAGATCGTGGAGACGTTGCGCCAGCACTTCGGCGTGTCTCCGGCGGAGGCCAAGGCGCGGGCCGTCGAGCTTCTGACGCTGGTCGAGCTTCCCGACCCGCAGAAAGCCTTCGACTCGTACCCGCACCAGCTGTCCGGCGGCCAGCGTCAGCGCGCGATGATCGCGCAGTCGCTGTCGTGCGACCCGCTGCTGCTGGTCGCGGACGAGCCGACGACCGCGCTGGATGTGACCGTTCAGGCGGAGATCCTCGAGCTCATGCGAAAGCTCCAGGACCGTCTCGGCTCGGCCATCCTGCTGATTACGCACGACATGGGCGTCGTCGCCGACATGGCCGACCGCATCGTCGTGATGCGTCAGGGCGACATCGTCGAGACCGGCACGGTCGCGAGCGTCTTCGCCGACCCGCAGCATCCGTATACGAAGGCGCTGCTGTCGGCGGTGCCGCGCATCACCACCGAGGATCTGCAGGCTCCCGATGCTGCCACCCCGTCCACTCCCGTGGTGGTGTCGTTCGACGACGTCGCGATCGAGTATCCGAAGCGCGGTCGGGTGCCGGCTTTCCGTGCGGCCGACCACATCGACCTGAAGATCTACCAGGGTGAGGTGCTGGGCCTGGTCGGCGAGTCCGGCTCGGGCAAGACGACGATCGGTCGCGCCACGATCGGTCTGCTGCCCATCCACTCCGGACGCCTGACCGTGGCCGGAATGGACATCTCGAAAGCGAACCGCGAGCAGCTGCACGCCCTCCACCACGAGGTGGGCATCGTCTTCCAGGATCCGTCGAGCTCGCTGAACCCTCGAATGACCATCGGCGATTCGATCGCCGAGCCGATCAAGCTGTCCGAGAAGATCAAGGGCGCGCCCCTCGACAAGCGCGTGCGAGCGCTGTTGGACTCCGTGCGACTGCCGCGCGATTATGCATCCCGTTACCCGCACGAGCTCTCCGGTGGGCAGAAGCAGCGCGTGGGCATCGCCCGCGCCCTCGCTCTCAACCCGAAGGTCCTGGTTGCCGATGAGCCCACGAGCGCACTCGACGTCTCCGTGCAGGCCACGGTTCTGGAGCTGTTGAAGGATCTGCAGCGCGAGCGCGGGTTCGCCTGCCTGTTCATCAGCCACGACCTCGCCGTCATCGATGAGCTGGCCGACCGGATCGCGGTCATGCGCCACGGCGCTCTCGTCGAGGTCGGCACCCGCGACCAGATCATGCGTCGCCCGCAGCAGGCCTACACCAAGCGTCTTCTGGCAGCCGTGCCGGTGCCCGACCCCGACATCCAGCGTGAGCGCCGTGACAAGCGTCTGGCCGATCTCGCCGCCGGTGTGGACGCCGATGAGACACCGGGGGATGCCGCCGCGCACGCCTGATCGAGCGGCGCGGGGCGCGGCGGAGGACGCCGCGGCATCCGGCTTGTAGAATGGGAGGCGCTCTGCTCGGAGCGTCTCCCTTTCTCGTTAGGTCATTTCATGGCGCACGCCCTCCGTCCGGATCTCCGTAACGTCGCGATCGTCGCGCACGTCGACCACGGCAAGACCACGCTCGTGGACGCGATGCTCCGTCAGACCGGCTCCTTCGGTGAGCATGCGCACGTCGAAGAGCGCGCCATGGACTCGAACGACCTGGAGCGTGAGAAGGGCATCACGATCCTCGCCAAGAACACGGCGATCACCTACAACGGCATCCACACCGAGGTTCCGGTGACGATCAACGTCATCGACACCCCCGGCCACGCCGACTTCGGCGGCGAGGTCGAGCGCGGCCTGTCGATGGTCGACGGTGTCGTGCTGCTGGTCGACGCGTCGGAGGGTCCGTTGCCGCAGACCCGCTTCGTGCTGCGCAAGGCGCTGGAGGCGAAGCTGCCCGTGATCCTGCTGGTCAACAAGACCGACCGTCCCGACGCCCGGATCGCGGAGGTCGAGGAGGAGGCCCACGACCTGCTGCTGGGTCTGGCCGGCGACCTCGTCGACGACGTGCCCGACCTCGACGTCGATGCTCTCCTGGACGTGCCGGTCGTCTACGCGTCCGGTCGCGCCGGCGCCGCGTCTCGCAACCGGCCCGCCAACGGCGAGCTGCCCGACAACGAGGACCTCGAGCCCCTGTTCGAGGCCATCCTCGAGCACGTCCCCGCTCCCGCCTACGACGACGAGGCGCCGCTGCAGGCCTGGGTCACCAACCTCGATTCCTCGCCGTTCCTCGGCCGTCTGGCCCTGCTCCGTGTCTTCAACGGCACGCTGAAGAAGGGGCAGACCGTCGCCTGGGTGCGTCACGACGGCTCGCACACCAACGCGCGCATCACCGAGCTGCTCAAGACCCGTGCTCTCGAGCGCTACCCGGCCGAATCTGCCGGCCCCGGTGACATCGTCGCCATCGCCGGCATCGAGGACATCACGATCGGCGAGACGATCGCCGACCCCGAAGACGTGCGGCCGCTGCCCGCGATCACGGTCGATGACCCGGCCATCTCGATGACGATCGGCACCAACACCTCGCCCCTCATGGGCAAGGTGAAGGGTCACAAGCTCACGGCGCGCATGGTCAAGGACCGTCTCGATCGGGAACTGATCGGCAACGTCTCGCTGAAGGTCGTCGACATCGGACGTCCCGACGCCTGGGAGGTGCAGGGTCGCGGTGAGCTCGCGCTGGCGATCCTCGTCGAGAACATGCGCCGTGAAGGCTTCGAGCTGACCGTCGGCAAGCCGCAGGTCGTCACCAAGCGCGGCGAGGACGGCAAGGTCAAGGAGCCGTTCGAGCACCTCACGATCGACGCCCCCGAAGAGCACCTCGGTGCCATCACACAGCTGATGGCCGCTCGCAAGGGCCGCATGGACACCATGACCAACCACGGCACCGGCTGGGTGCGCATGGAGTTCGTCGTCCCCTCGCGCGGTCTGATCGGCTTCCGCAGCGAGTTCCTGACCATCACCCGCGGCACCGGCATCGCGAACGCGATCTCGCACGGCTACGACGACTGGGCGGGGCAGATCACCACCCGCCAGAACGGGTCGATCGTCGCCGACCGTCAGGGTGTCGTGACACCGTTCGCCATGATCGCGCTGCAGGAGCGCATGAGCTTCTTCGTGCAGCCGACCGAAGAGGTCTACGAGGGCATGGTCATCGGCGAGAACTCGCGCGCCGACGACATGGACGTCAACATCACGAAGGAGAAGAAGCTGACGAACATGCGCTCGTCGACGTCCGACTCCTTCGAGTCGATGACGCCGCCGCGCGTGCTCACGCTGGAGGAGTCGCTCGAGTTCGCGCGCGACGACGAATGCGTCGAGGTGACCCCCGAGAAGGTGCGCATCCGCAAGGTCGTGCTCGACGCGACCGAGCGCGGCCGCGCCGCCTCGCGCGCGAAGCGTCAGGACGGCTGAGCGCCGCGGGAAGTCTCATGCCCGCAGAATCTTCTCGAGCGGGCGACCTCGCGCGACCTCGTCGACGAGTTTGTCCAGGTAGCGGATCTTCTGCATCAACGGATCTGCGATCTGCTCCACTCGCACACCGCAGATCACACCCGTGATCTGCGCGGCGCCGGGATGCAGACGCGCACCCGCGAAGAAGTCACGGAAGTTCGTCTGCGCGGCGAGGTGATCCGCGAGTTCCTGGGCGCTGTATCCCGTCAGCCATCGTGTGACGGCCTCGACGTCGTCCGCTGAGCGGCCCTTACGCTGCACCTTCTGGACGTAGAGCGGGTAGACGCGGGCGACGGGCATGTCGAAGATCCGCTCCATGATGGGCACCCTACTCGCCCGCAGGCGTTCGCGGGCAGACGAACTGTCAGGATGGTGGGCATGGATGCCGCAGCTGAGGCCCGAGAGGCTGTGCGTCGCGCGCGGCGCGAGGCCGTCGGCGTCGCCGTCGCGACGAGCGCATACGGTGTCTCGTTCGGCGCTCTGGCTGTGGCGTCCGGCCTCGACGTCTGGCAGACGTGCGTGCTGAGCCTGCTCATGTTCACGGGGGGATCGCAGTTCGCGTTCGTCGGTGTCATCGGCGCGGGAGGCATCGCCGCCGCGCCCGCGGCGATCGCCTCCGCCGCGTTGCTCGGCGTCCGCAACGTCGCCTACGGGCTGCGCATGGCTCCGGTGGTCGGGCGCGGCTGGCGCCGTCTCGTGGCGCCCCACGTCACGATCGACGAGTCGACGGCGGTGGCGCTGGCCCACAGCGATCCTGCGGCGCGGCGTGCGGGCTTCTGGATCACGGGCGTCGGCATCTACGTCGGATGGAACCTCTCGACGCTGGGTGGTGCGCTGCTCGGCGACGTCCTCGGCGATCCTCGTGTCTACGGGCTGGACGCGGCCGCGGCTGCGGCCTTCCTTGCGCTGCTGTGGCCGCGTCTGCGTCGCCGTCAGGCGATTGCCGTCGGCGTCGCCGCCGCGGTCGTCGCCACGGTTCTCACGCCCGTCCTCATGCCCGGCGTACCCGTGCTGGTCGCCGCCGTGGTCGCCCTCGCCGTCGGGTGGACCAACGCGTTCGCGGGCCGCGCATCATGACGATGTGGACGGCCGTGCTGGCGGCGTCGCTCGCGTGCCTGGCGCTGAAAGCCCTCGGGTACGCGATTCCCGCGCGATGGTTCGGCTCGGCTCGCGCGGAACGCTCGATCGACCTGCTGACGGTCGCGCTGCTGGCCGCACTGGTCGCCGTGCAGACGCTGGGCGCCGGTCCGCAGATCGTCGCCGATGCGCGCGTGCCGGCGATCTTCGTCGCCGCGGGGCTGCTGACGCTCCGCGCCCCCTTCCTCGTCGTCGTGGTGGCGGCAGCGGTCGTTGCGGCCGCGCTCCGGGCGCTGGGATGGGCGACGTAGAATCACGGCGTGAGAATCGCACGGATCGGGAGCTGGGCCGTCGCCGCGGTGATCGGCCTCCTCTATGGAGCTGCCGGGACCATCGGTCAGTCCGCACAGTGGGGGGTTATCCCACTGGGGCTGATCGTGGCCGTCGCCGGCACCGGTGCCCTGCTGCTCGCGGTACGACTGCTGACCGGCGACCGCTGGGCGGGGTTGGCGACCGGTCTCGGTGTCATGCTGACGACGTTGGTGCTCTCGGGTCGGGGCCCGGGCGGGTCGGTCGTCGTGCCCGCTCCCGCCGATGGTGAGATCTCCACCGGAGTGATCTGGACGCTGGCCGTTCCGGTGATGGTGGCCATCGTCGTGGCCTGGCCGCGCCTGGCGCCTCGTGCGTCGGCCTCCGGAGCGTCGTCGCTCGACGATGACCCGGCGAGCACGAACTAGACTCGACACGTGACATATGTGATCGCGTTGCCCTGCGTGGATGTGAAGGACCGTGCCTGCATCGATGAATGCCCCGTCGACTGCATCTACGAGGGCGAGCGCTCGCTCTACATCCACCCTGACGAGTGCGTGGACTGCGGCGCGTGTGAGCCGGTCTGCCCCGTGGAGGCGATCTACTACGAGGACGACCTGCCGGCCGAATGGCAGGACTACTACACCGCCAACGTCGAGTTCTTCGAGGACATCGGCTCGCCCGGCGGTGCCGCCAAGGTCGGTGTGATCGCCAAGGATCACCCCGTGATCTCCGCGCTTCCTCCGCAGTCGCACTGATGGCCGTCCGCGATCTCGACGACTATCCCTGGGATGCCGTCGCTCCCTTCGCTGCGCGAGCGCGGTCGCACCCGGGGGGCATCGTGGATCTGTCCATCGGGTCTCCCGTCGATCCGACGCCGGATGTCGTCGCCGAGGCGCTGCGTGCCGCGACGGATGCTCACGCCTACCCGCAGACGGTCGGCACCGCGGCGCTGCGCGGCGCCATCACCGCGTGGTACGACCGCCGCCGCGGGGTTCCCGGTCTGAGCGTCGACGAGGTCCTGCCGACGGTCGGTTCGAAGGAACTCGTCGCCCTCCTCCCGTTGCTGCTCGACCTGTCCGCCGGAGACATCGTCGTGCACCCGCGGGCCGCCTATCCCACCTACGAGGTGGGGGCCAAGCTGGTGGGTGCGACCCCGTTCGCCGCCGACGATCCCGCGCAGTGGCCGGTGGGCACGCGCCTGGTCTGGCTGAACACTCCGGGAAACCCCGACGGGCGGGTGCTCGACGTCCACGAACTCCGTGCCGCCGTCGCGCGTGCACGGGAGCTCGGCGCCGTGATCGTCAGCGATGAGTGCTACGCGGAACTCGGCTGGGACGGGCCCTGGGCCCACGCGCCGATCCCCAGCATCCTCGATCCGCGCATCGTCGGAGACGACCGGCGCGACGTGCTGTCGGTGTACTCGCTCAGCAAGCAGTCGAACCTCGCGGGGTACCGTGCCGCGTTCCTCGCCGGTGACGGCGATCTGGTGTCGCGCCTGCTGACGGCGCGCAAGCACCTCGGTCTCATGCTTCCCGGTCCTGTGCAGAGTGCCATGACGGCGGCGCTGGCAGACGATGCACACGTGGCTGCGCAGCGCGAGCGCTATCGCGCCCGGCGTGAGATTCTCCGGCCGGCACTCGTGGAAGCGGGATTTCGCATCGACAACTCCGAGGGCGGCCTCTACCTCTGGGCCACCGAAGGCGTCGATGCCTGGAAGACCATGGACCGCCTGGCCGATCTCGGCATCCTGGCCGGGCCGGGACACTTCTATGGGCAGCACTTCCCCGAGCACGTCCGCTTCTCCTTGACGGCGACCGATGAGCGGATCGCTGCAGCAGCGGAGCGCCTGGTGACCGTCTCGTAGGTTTCCTCCTACGAATTGCCCGTTCCTTTGCGCGCGATCTGCGTTGGACCGCGCGCCCAGTAGGCTGTAAAAGACCCCACCCACCGCAAGGAGGCTTCGTGAGCGACGCGGGACACCCCCAGAAGGCCACCGTCACCGTCGGTGACCGCACCGCCGAACTGCCGATTCTCTCCGGCACCGCCGGCGCACCCAGTGTCGACTTCTCGACCTTCACGAAACAGACGGGTTACACGAGCCTGGACTACGGCTTCGTGAACACCGCGGCGACCAAGTCGGCGATCACTTTCATCGACGGCGATCAGGGCATCCTGCGCTATCGCGGTTACCCGATCGAGCAGCTCGCGAAGAACAGCACCTACCTCGAGGTGGCGTGGCTGCTGCTGTACGGCGAGCTTCCCACAGCCGATGAACTGGGGGAGTGGGACGACAAGATCCGGCACCACACGCTGCTGCACGAGGACCTCAAGCGCTTTTTCTCGTCGCTTCCGCACACTGCTCACCCGATGTCGGTGCTCTCGGCCGCGACGGCGGCGCTGTCCACGTACTACGAGGGTCAGTCCGACCCCAACAATCCGGAGCACGTCGAGCTCAACACCATTCGGCTGCTGGCGAAGCTTCCGGTCATCGCGGCGTATGCCCACAAGAAGAGCATCGGGCAGGCGTTCCTCTACCCGGACAACTCGCTGAGCTTCGTCGACAACTTCCTGCGGCTGAACTTCGGCAACCTCGCCGAGACGTACCAGGTGAACCCGGTGACGTCGCGCGCACTCGAGCGTCTGCTGATCCTGCATGAGGACCATGAGCAGAACGCGTCGACCTCGACGGTGCGCTTGGTCGGGTCGACCGGCGCGAACCAGTTCTCCTCGATCTCCGCCGGCATCAACGCCCTCTACGGGCCGTTGCACGGCGGGGCGAACGAAGCCGTGCTCGACATGCTCGCGCGCATCCAGGACTCCGGGGAGAGTGTGCAGCGCTTCGTCGAGCGGGTGAAGAACAAGGAGGACGGGGTCAAGCTCATGGGCTTCGGCCACCGCGTCTACAAGAACTACGATCCGCGCGCGAAGCTCGTCAAGGAGTCGGCGGACGAGATCCTCGCCGAGCTTGGCGTCCACGATCCGCTGCTGGATCTCGCGCAGGAACTGGAGCAGGTCGCCCTCGAGGACGACTACTTCAAGGAGCGTCGCCTCTACCCCAACGTCGACTTCTACACCGGCGTGATCTACAAGGCCATGGGCTTTCCCACGCGGATGTTCACGCCACTGTTCGCGATCGGTCGCCTGCCCGGCTGGCTGGCGCACTGGCGCGAGATGCAGTACGACCCGCAGACGAAGATCGGACGTCCTCAGCAGCTGTACGTAGGCGCCGGCGAGCGCACCTACCCCGGGTCCGTCTGACCGGCGCAACACCCGGCATCCCGTGCGAGGCGTGGCGGGCCGATCCGCTAGGGTCGAGCCATGTCGCGTCTGCTCGTTCGTCGTCCTTCTCCGCGTCTCGCCGACGGCGAGGTGACCCACATCGGGAGGACCTCGGTCGATCCCGATCTCGCCCAACGTCAGTGGGAGGCCTACGTCGACGTCTTCCGCACCCGCGGGTGGGAGATCATTCAGATCGATGCGGCTGATGAACAACCCGACGGCGTGTTCGTCGAGGACGCCGTCGTCGTCTTCGGAGATCTTGCGGTCCTCTGCCGCGCGGGAGCCGAGTCACGTCGGGGGGAGGCTCCGACGGTGCGGGAGGCCGTGGCCGCCACCGGCCTCGAGGTTGCCGAGATCGTCGCCCCCGGCACCCTCGACGGGGGCGACGTTCTGAAGATCGGCTCGACCGTGTATGTCGGTGCCTCATCGCGCACGAACGCCGACGGCATCGCTCAACTGACCGCACTGCTTGCTCCGCGCGGATGGCAGGTCGTCGCGGTCCCCGTCGAACGCGTCCTACACCTGAAGAGCGGTGTGACGGCGCTGCCCGACGGGACCGTCGTCGGTTTCGAGCCCCTGGTCGACGACCCGGCCGCGTTCCCGGCGTTCGAGAGCGTGCCCGAGGAGCACGGTACGGCGGTCGTCGTCCTCGGCCCCGACGAGGTGCTGATGTCCTCCGACGCCCCCGAGACCGCCGCCCGCTACGAGGCGCGTGGGCTCCGCGTCGTCGCGACCCCGATCACCGAGTTCGAGAAGCTCGAGGGCTGCGTCACCTGTCTGTCGGTGCGCATCCGCGACTGAGTTCTCCGACCGGCGTCCGGCTCGTGCCGCAGCGGACGCGGACCAACGCAACGGATGCGGATCGCGGGGGGCGCGGCATCCGATTCTGTTGCTGATCTCCGCTTCTGCGGCCGTGATCAGTCCGCGAGCGTCGCCGCGTAGTCGGGGACGTAGTTCTGCAGCTCCCGCGGCGGGCGTTCGTAACCACCGGATGCCGGGCGGGCTGGGATCGCGATCGGCGCGCGCTCGACCTCTTCATAGGGAATCTGCGAGAGCAGATGGTGGATCATGTTGATGCGTCCGCGGCGCTTGTCCTCGTTGTCGACCTCGAACCAGGGCGATTCCGGAATATCGGTGTGCACGAACATGGTGTCCTTCGCGCGTGAGTAGTCCTCCCACTTGGTGATCGAGAGGACGTCGTTGGGGGAGAGCTTCCAGCGTCGCATCGGGTCGTCGTTGCGAGAGCGGAACCGCTTCTCCTGTTCGACGTCCGACACACTGAACCAGTACTTCTTCAGCAGGATGCCGTCTTCGACCAGCATGCGTTCGAAGATGGGCACCTGATGCAGAAACCGGTGGTATTCGGCGTTCGTGCAGTAACCCATCACATGCTCGACACCGGCGCGGTTGTACCAGGACCGGTCCATCAGCACGATCTCGCCCGCCGCGGGAAGGTGGGCGATGTAGCGCTGGAAGTACCACTCGCTCTTCTCGCGCTCGGTCGGAGTGGGAAGGGCGACGACGCGTGTGACGCGAGGATTCAGGTACTGCGAGACGCGACTGATCGTCGAGCCCTTTCCGGCTGCGTCTCGCCCTTCGAAGATGACCACGATGCGTGATCCGGTGCTCTGCACCCACGCCTGCATGTCGACCAACTGCGCCTGCAGCCGCTTCAACTCGCGTTCGTACGTCTTCTTCGGCATCCGGTCGCTCATGACCAGATGCTATCCGTCGGGGGCGCCCGCGTGCTCAGGCGTGCAGCGCCTCGTTCAGGGTCACTCCGACGCCCTCGCGGCGCACTGCTTCGACCGCACCCGTCAGCGAGTTGCGGCGGAAAAGCAGGCTGTTCTGCCCCGACAGCTGGGCGCCCTTGACGATCGGGCGCGACCCGTCGTGCAGCGGAGGCTCGTTCGGGAGCACGATCTTGGATCCGGCCGTGACGTAGAGCCCGGCCTCCACGATGCAGTCGTCGCCGAGCGAGATGCCGATTCCGGCGTTCGCACCCAGAAGTGTGCGCGCACCGATCGATACGCGGTGCGTGCCGCCGCCCGACAGCGTGCCCATGATCGACGCGCCGCCGCCGATGTCCGAGCCGTCGCCGACGACGACGCCCTGCGAGATGCGTCCCTCCACCATCGAGGAGCCCAGAGTCCCCGCGTTGAAGTTCACGAAGCCCTCGTGCATGACCGTCGTGCCGGGAGAGAGGTACGCACCGAGACGCACGCGGGAGGCGTCGGCGATGCGCACACCCGGAGGGGTCACGAAGTCGAGCAGGCGGGGGAACTTGTCGAGGCTGTGCACCTGGATGCCGGCGCGCTGCAGGGCCGGGCGCAGGCGTTCCGCGTCGTCGGGGTGCATCGCGCCCGCCGTGGTCCACGCGACGATGGGAAGGTGGGCGAAGATGCCGTCGAGGTTGAGCTCGTTGGGGCGGACGATGCGGTGCGACAGTGCGTGCAGGCGGAGGTAGGCGTCGGGGGTGGACTCCGGGGCGGCGTCGAGGTCGATCGTGACCGTGACGATGTCGACGTTCACCGCGCGACGTGCGTCGTGGCCCGCATACTCGGCCCAAGCCGGCGTGGCGGCCGTGTCGGCGTCGTCGGGGGCGCCGGTGTGCACCACCGGAAACCAGCTGTCCAGGATCGTGCCGTTCTCGCTCGTCGTCGCGAGGCCGATGCCCCATACCGTCCGCTGTTCGCTCATGCCCTCCAGGCTATCGAAGGCGGACCCCTCGATAGACTCGCCCCATGCCCGTGCTCGACCTCACCGCATCCTCCGTCGACCTGACCCGAGCACTCTGTGACGTCCCGAGCGTGTCGGGCGACGAGACGACACTCGCCGACGCGATCTTCGCGGCGATCTCGCCGTTGGAGCACCTCGACGTCTACCGCGACGGCGACACGATCGTCGCGCGCACCCACCTCGGGCGCGCGCAGCGCGTGGCGATCGCGGGTCACATCGACACGGTGCCGATCAACGCCAACCTGCCGACCCGCGACATCGAGATCGACGGCGAAGCCTTCCTCTGGGGTCGGGGGACCGTGGACATGAAAGGGGGCACGGCGGTGCAGCTGAAGCTGGCCGCCGAGCTGGTCGAACCTCGAGTCGACATCACGTGGCTCTGGTACGACAACGAGGAGGTCGCATCGGACCTCAACGGTCTCACGCGCCTGGCACGCACGCGCCCCGACCTGTTCGCCGCCGACTTCGCGATTCTGGGGGAGCCGTCCAACGGTCAGGTGGAGGGCGGGTGCAACGGCACCCTGCGCGCCGTCGCCCGCACGCGAGGGGTCCGTGCCCACAGCGCCCGCTCGTGGATGGGGGAGAACGCCATCCACGCAGCGGCGCCGATCCTGGCGCGCCTGGCCGAGTATCGACCCCGCGAGATCGACGTCGACGGCCTCGTGTATCGCGAAGGGCTGAACGCGGTGCGCATCTCGGGCGGCGTCGCGGGCAACGTCATCCCCGACCTCTGCGAGGTGGAGGTCAACTTCCGTTTCGCTCCCAGCCGCAGCGTTGCCGACGCCGAAGCCCACGTGCGCCATGTGCTGGACGGATTCGATGTCGAGGTGGTGGATGCCGCAGCCGGCGCCCGGCCGGGACTGGACGCACCGCTCGCACAGGAGTTCCTCGCCGCGGTGGGTGCCGAGGCCCGCCCGAAATATGGCTGGACGGACGTTGCGCGTTTCTCGGCGCTGGGCGTGCCCGCTGTCAACTATGGACCCGGCGACCCGCTCTTGGCCCACCATGACGAAGAGCGGGTGCCGCTCGTCCAGATCGAGGACGTCGAGCGGAGCCTGAGGGCATGGCTGAACGGGCGCTGACCGCCGCCGCGCCGCTGCGAGGGACAGGTCCGCTCGGGCGGCTGCTCGTCCTGCGCCCCGCCGTTGCGGTCGCCGTCGTCTACCTCGCGGCCCGCGTGGTCACCACCGGCTTCCTGCTCGTCGCGGCCGAGCTGTCCGGCCCGACCTCGCGCTTCGGCGCGGATGCGACGATCGGAACCCTGTCGATGGGATGGGATGCCCAGTGGTACTGGGTCGTCGGCAGCGCCGGCTACCCCACGCACCTTCCCGTCGACGCGACCGGCGCGGTGACGCAGAACGCGTGGGCGTTCATGCCCGTCTATCCGGCGTTGACGCGGGTCTTGTCGGTGGTGTTCGCGGGCAACTACCCTCTCTCCGCTGTGGTCCTCGCCATCGTCGCCGGATACGGAGCGTGCCTCGCGTTCTTCCATCTCCTCCGAGAGAAGCTCGAGGCGGATGCGGCGCTGTGGGCGGTCGCGCTGCTGGCGGCATCGCCCCTCGCGGCGCTGTTCCAGATGGGCTACGCCGAGTCGCTGTTCCTGCTCTGGCTGTTCCTCGCCCTGCGGCTTCTGCTGCGGCGCCGGTTCGTGTGGCTGTACCCGTTGATCGTCGTCATGGGATACACGAGACCCGGCGTGCTGGCGTTCGCACTCCTGCTCGGTGCCTACGGCGTCATGCGATGGGTGCGCCGGCGCGACGACCCGCTCCCGCCGGCGCAGGTGATGCACATCGTGGCGCTCGGCGTTCTCGCCGTGGCGGTCGGCTTCTCATGGCAGGTGATCGCGGGCATCGTCACGGGGGATCCCGCCGCCTACATGGAGACCGAGCTGTCGTGGCGGCGCGGGTGGATCGGCGAGGGCGGCTTCGTGCCGTTCGACGGGTTCGTGCAGGGGGCGGCGCTGTGGTTCCGCCTGTGGGGCCTCCCCGAGATCGCGGGATACGTCGCCCTCGCGGTGGCCGTGCTGGCCGTCGCGGCCGTGATCGCGTTCGAGCCGCACGCGCGGCGACTCGGCCCCGAAATGCGACTCTGGTCGGCGAGCTACGTGCTGTATCTGCTGGTCGTGTTCTTTCCGCAGTCGAGCATCTTCCGCCTCCTTCTGCCTCTCGCGCCGCTCTACGGGGCCATCGCCGCCCCGCGGCACGCTCTCTGGCGGTGGGGGATGCTCGTCGTCGGGCTCATCGGCCAGTGGTGGTGGATCTACCAGATGCTGGCGTTGGGCAACTCGTACACCCAGATTCCCTGAAGACGACCCTCCGGCACGCCGCGTGCGGCCGGTGTCTCGGCATACCGATAAACTTGACAGGTAGTCCGACGACGAAAAGGAGCCCGCGATGGCAGCCATGAAGCCGCGAACCGGTGACGGACCGATGGAGGCCGTGAAGGAGGGGCGCCTCATCATCGTGCGTGTTCCCCTCGAGGGCGGCGGACGACTCGTCGTCTCTGTCAATGACGAAGAGGCCAAGGAACTTCACGGCGTGCTCGGCGACGTGGTCGGCGCAGCCTGACGATCTCGCACGTGAAAGGGTCGGTCCTCGGACCGGCCCTTTTCCGTACCCTGCGGTGCGCCGCCGACAGCCCTCAGCCAGCGTTCAGCGCAGATCCGGGGCGACGGTGGTCAGCTGCAGGAGCCCTTCGCCCACGATGGAGAGCGCACCGAGAACCGCGGGCGAGGCCTGTGTCTCCTGGATCAGCGTGCGAAACGCGGTCGTCACGGGTTCGCGGCGCACCGGGTCTGCGATCGCGCCCCCGGACAGCACCCGCGGAATGAGGACGGTGCCGCCCGCGCGGACCAGCCGCAGGCCGTGCTCGACGTGGTCGATGACGCTCTCGGGATCGGCATCCACGAGCACGATGTCGTAGGACGCCTCGTTCATCCGGGGCAGCACGTCGCTGGCGCGGCCGGTGATGAAGCGGGCGCGAGCCGGCGGTACCTTCGCGTCGGCGAATGCCGTTCGTGCCGCCGCCAGATGCTCGGGCTCCTTGTCGATGGTCGTGAGTGTCGCGCGGGGCGCACCGTGCAGCAGCCACAGGCCCGACACCCCCGCACCCGTGCCGATCTCGACGACGTTCAGCGCCGCGGTCGCTGCGGCGATCACGGCGATCTGGGCGCCCACCGCCGGGCTGATCGGATCCGCACCCAGCTCGAGCGCGTGCGCACGGGCGCGCTCGATCGCTTCGGGTTCGACGGTGACGTCGTCGACGTACCTGCGGATCGCGTCCTGATCGGCCATGTGGTTCCTCCAGTCCCCAGCGTACGGGGCGCTCGGCGTCGTTTCCGGCAGGCGCACGGGTAACCTGGAGGCATGTTCTTCGGCCTCGACTGGGACAAGCTCGTCCTGCTCCTGATCGTGGCCGCCCTCCTGGTCGGACCCGAGCGGCTGCCGCAGTATGCGGAGACCCTCGCGAGGTTCACCGTGCGCGCGCGTGAGTGGCTCAGCGGAGCCAAGACGCGCGTGAAGGAGGAACTCGGCGACGACTTCGACGACGTGGAGTGGCGCCGTCTCGACCCGCGTCAGTACGACCCGCGGCGCATCATCCGCGACGCCCTCCTCGACGACGCGCCCGTTCCCACGGTCCGTGCCGCGGCCGTCGGCACGGCGATCGCGGCCACCGCGCCCGCGCCGCCGCTGTCGACGTTCGATCCGAACGGTGAGGTCCCGTTCGACGACGAAGCGACCTGAGCGGCCGACGTCAGCGCGGCGTGACCGGCAGCGACCTGCGGGCCAGCCCGCGGGGCGTCGTCGCGATCCGCTCCGCCAGCGCGGCGATCGCGCGCGCGGCCGCATCATCGGGTCGCGAGACGACCACGGGGGCTCCCTCGTCGCCGCCGCGCCGCAGATCGACACTGAGCGGAACCGAGGCGAGGAGCGGAACGACGTGGTCTGGCGTCGACAGCGACGCGGCCACGGCCTCGCCCCCGCCGGCTCCGAACAGATCGAGGGTGCTGCCGTCGGGAAGGGTCATCGCCCCCATGTTCTCGACGACGCCGATCACCCGCTGGCCGGTCTGCGCCGCCACGAGTCCGCTGCGGACCGCGACGTCGGATGCCGCGGTCTGCGGCGTCGTGACGACGAGCACGTCGGCGTGCGGCAGCAGTTGCCCGACCGAGATCGCCACGTCGCCCGTCCCCGGAGGCATGTCGATCAGGAGCACGTCGAGGTCGCCGAAGAACACATCGGTCAAGAACTGCTGCACCGTGCGGTGGAGCATCGGCCCGCGCCAGGCGACGGCCGCCGAAACGGGCTGGTCGCGCGGGAGGAACATGCCGATCGAGATCGCCTTCACGCCGAAGGCGACGGGAGGGAGCATGAGGTCGTCGATGCGGGTCGGTGCGGGCGGTCGGCCCTCGGCATCCACGAGGCCGAGCAGTCCCGGGATCGAGAAGCCGTGCACGTCGGCGTCGATCAACCCGACCGCGAGCCCGCGCTGCGCCAGGGCGACGGCGAGGTTCGCGGTGATGCTGGACTTGCCGACGCCACCCTTGCCGCTCGTGACCGCGATGACGCGCGTGAGGGCGTCGGGCCCGAAGGGCATGGTCCGCGTGGCACGATCTCCGCGCAGCCGCGTGGTGAGCGCCTGGCGCTGTGCCGAGGACATCACTCCGACGACGACCTCGACATCGGAGATGTCGGAGGCGGTGGATGCCGCCGCGCGCACATCCCGCTCGATGCGGTCGGCGGCGGGGCAGCCCACGATCGTCAGCGCGATCTCGACGCGCGCGCGGGTGCCGGTGACCGCCACGTCGCGGATCATGTCGAGTTCGGCGAGGGGACGGCGAAGCTCGGGATCGACGACGGCGCCGACGGCTCGCCGCACGTCATCCGCTCGCGCGTCGTCGCCGGTGGCCTGCTCAGAACCGCTGGGAGCAGACGTCACGGCTGGTCGGACCTCTCGCCGCGGCGATCCAGGTCGCGGGAATCCTCCAACGACTCGAGCAGAGCCTTCAGCTCCTGGCGCAGCACGTCGCGGGTGACGACGTGCTCGGAGACGTCCGTCATCGCCATGCGGAGGGCGACGACCTCGCGGGCGAGATACTCGGTGTCGGCGAGGTTGCGCTCTGCGCGCTGACGATCCTGCTCGATCTGCACGCGGTCGCGGTCGTCCTGCCGGTTCTGGGCGAGAAGGATCAGCGGCGCGGCGTACGAAGCCTGCAGCGAGAGGATCAGGGTCAGCAGCGTGAAGTTGTTCTCCGCCGCGTCGAACTGCATCTCGCGCGGCATTGCGGTGTTCCACCAGAGCCACACCGCAACGAACACGGTCATGCCGATGAGGAAGCCGGAGGTCCCCATCGCGCGGGCGAAGGCTTCGGAGAAGCGGCCGAACCGGTCGCGAGAGGGCTGCGGGCTGCGGCTGAGCATGCCCGCGCGGCCGCGCGGCGCATCCAGCGAGAAGGTGCGGCGATCCTTCGCCATCAGGGCCTCCTCGGAAGCATCGCGGTCGTCGCGGGGGCGGTCAGTGCGTCGTCGTCGCCGTCGTGCGAACGCCAGTCCTCGGGCAGCAGGTAGTCCAGCACGTCATCGACACTGACCGCGCCGACGAGCCGGTGTGCGGCATCCACGACGGGGAGGGAAACGAGGTTGTAGCTCGCGAGCAGGCGCGCCACTTCGGCGGCGGATGCGGTGACGGGCACCGGATCGAGCGTGTCGTCGATGATCGCGCCGAGCCGCTCGTGCGGCGGGTACCGCAGCATCCGCTGGAAGTGCACCGTGCCCAGCAGTCGCCCTGTCGGGGTCTCATACGGCGGAAGGGTCACGAACACCGCCGCGGCGAGGGCCGGGTGCAGCTCGTGGCGGCGGATCAGGGCGAGAGCCTCCGCGACCGTCGCGTCGGCCGACAGGACGATCGGTTCGCTCGTCATGAGACCGCCGGCCGTGTCGGGGCCGTACTTGAGGAGGGCGCGGACGTCCTCCGCTTCCTCCGGCTCCATGAGCTCGAGGAGCTCCTCTCGCTGCTCCTCCGGCAGCTGCGCCAGCACGTCGGCGGCGTCGTCCGGCTCCATCTGGTCGAGGATGTCGGCGGCGCGCTCGTCGCCGAGAGCCTCGAGGATGTGCACCTGGTCGTCTTCGGGCATCTCCTCCAGCGCGTCGGCGAGACGGTCGTCGGAGAGCTCCTCGGCGACCTCGAGGAGGCGCTCGTCGGGCAGATCGAGCAGGGTGTTGGCGAGGTCGGCGGGCTTGAGCTCGGAAAAGGTCGCCACGAGCTGTTCGGCCGACTGCGCCTCGCCCGGTACGGCCTGTTCGCGCACATCGCCCCAGCTCGCGAACGTGGTCGGTCCCTTTGCGAAGGGGGACGCGCTGGTCTTGGGCTTGCGGAGGAAGAGCTGGCCGATGTCCCACTCGCCGAGACGGTTGCGCTCGATCGCGGCGTCCTCGATCACCGCGTGTCCGGATCCGTCGGTGAAGTACACCCGACGACCGAGCAGCTCGCTCATGACGCGCACCTCGCCACCGCGCTGCTGGAAGCGTCGGACATTGATGAGGCCCGTCGTGATGACCTGCCCGGATTGGATCGAGGTGACGCGCCCGATCGACAGGAAGACGTGGCGACGCCCCGGAATCTCGACCACGAGGCCCACCACACGCGGCGGGTCGTCTTTTCGATAGATGACGACGACGTCACGGACTTTGCCGAGCCGGTCGCCCGCGGGGTCGAAGACGGTGCAGCCCACCAGGCGTGCCACGAAAACCCTCTGCGTACTCACTCGACCAGCGTAGTCCGCGCCTGCTGTCGCCCGGGGCAGACGTCCGTCGCGCCGCGGCGGATGCACAGGGTGCTCATGCGAAGATGGATGCGTGAGCATGTTGGGCGGAATACCCCAGGAACACGGCGAGAAGATCGCCGACTTCGCGACGTATCCGGCGGCGCAGAAGGCGGTGTCTCAGCTCGTGGAGGCGGACATCCCGGCCCGGGACATCGCGATCGTCGGACACGGCCTGCGCTCCGTCGAGACCGTCACCGGGCGTCTCGGATACGCGGCGGCCGCGCGCTCGGGAGCCGTGAACGGCATCCTGCTCGGCCTCCTCTTCTCGGCCATCTTCGTGCTCGGCACGCCGAATGCGGCGATCCAGCTGTTCATCGGCGTCATGCTGGTCGGCATCGCGCTCGGCATGCTCATGAGCATCATCACGTACTCGATCGTCCGCCGCCGCCGCGACTACACGTCGATCACCCAGGTGCTGGCCGACCGGTACGAGGTGACCGTCCTCCCGCGCAGCATCCACCGTGCCCGGGAAGTCGTCGGCAGAACGGTCACGCCTGCGGCCGCCCATCGCGCGCCCTCGGCGCCGGTGTCCGCACCCGTTCCGGACACGAGCGCACCCCCGCAGTACGGAGAGCGCGTCGATCCGCCGCAATACGGTGAACGTCTGGCGCCGCCCGTGGAAGCGCCGACCCAACCCAGCGCCCCGCCGGCCGGAGACGCCGGTGTCCGCGACGGCGGAGAACAGGGACCGACAACGCCGGAGCGGTGATGGAGGTCGCTCTGCCGACGGGGTCCGTCGTCGTCTCGACCGCTCTTCATCAGGCGGTCGACCCGTGGGCGGTGATGGCGCTCGCCCACGGTGCCGGGGCCGGGATGGATCATCCTTTCCTGCTCGGCCTGGGCGAGGGGTGCGCGCGTCAGGGCGTCAGCGTGGTGCGTTTCGCCTTTCCGTACGCGCAGGTGGGACGCAAGATGCCGGGACCTGCGTCGCACGCGATCGCCGCCTGGACCGCCGTCGAGGCGGTAGCGCGCCAGACGGCTCCCGGCGTGCCGTTCGTGGCGGCGGGCAAGTCCTACGGCGGACGCATGGCGTCGATGGCGGCCGCGGAGGGGGCGATCACGCCCGCGGCGCTGGTGTACCTCGGCTATCCGCTGCATCCGCCCGGCGCTCCGGAGAAGCTGCGTGCCGCGCACCTTCCGCAGATCGCGGTGCCGCAGCTGTTCGTCGAGGGGACGAACGATCCGTTCATCCATCCCCGTGAGCAGTACGATCAGGCGCTCAGCGGATGCCGAGACGCCACCACGGTCTGGATCGACGGCGCCACCCACTCCTTCGAGATCAAGGGGCGCCGCCGGCCCGCCGATCAGATCGGCGGCGAGCTCAGCGACCACGTCGTCCCGTGGCTGCGCCGGCGGCTGTGAGCGCTGTCAGCGTGTGGCGTTGTGCCCCGCGACCCACGCCTCGACCTCGTCGGCGGTGCGGGGGATGCCCGCAGACAGGTTCACGGGACCGTCGGCGGTCATGAGGATGTCGTCCTCGATGCGCACGCCGATGCCGCGGAACTCCTCCGGCACCGTCAGATCGTCGATCTGGAAGTAGAGCCCGGGCTCGATCGTGAAGACCATTCCCGCCTCCAGAATGCCGTCGTAGTACATCTCACGCCGCGCCTGGGCGCAGTCGTGCACGTCGAGCCCCAGGTGGTGGCTCGTCCCGTGGACCATGTAGCGGCGATGCTGTCCGCCGTTGTCGGCGTCGAGCGCCTCGTCGGCGGTCACGGGGAGCAGCCCCCACTCGGCCACGCGTTCGGCGATGACGCGCATGGCGGCTTCATGGATCGTGCGGAACTTCACGCCGGGCCGGGCCGCCGCGAAGGCGGCGTCGGCGGCCTCGCGGACCGTCTCGTAGATCATGCGCTGGACGGGCGAGAAGGTGCCGCTGACCGGAATCGTGCGGGTGATGTCCGCGGTGTAGAGGCTGTCGACTTCCGCACCGGCGTCGATGAGGATGAGGTCGCCCGGAAGGACGGCGCCGTCGTTGCGGGTCCAGTGCAGATAGCAGGCGTGCGGACCGGATGCCGCGATCGTGTCATACCCCTCGCCGTTTCCCTCGATGCGGGCGCGATGGTGGAAGATGCCCTCGACCGCACGTTCTCCGCGGGGCGTCTCGATGATCCGCGGCAGATCGGCGACGATGTCGTCGAAGCCGCGAGCGGTGACCTCGACGGCAAGGCGCAGCTGCGCGATCTCGTAGTCGTCCTTGACGAGGCGCAGCTCGGAGACGACACGCGTCAGTTCCGGGTCCTCATCGAGAACCAGGTCGCCGTCTTCCGCCGCGAAGTCCTCGATCGGGGCCGTGGTGAGTCCGAGCTCGCCGGCGACGCCCGCCAGGGCGGGGCGCGGCCCGATCCAGAACTCCCCGATGGTCGCGTCGCTGTAGAACTCAGCGGTGGTCCGGTCGGCGCGCTCGCGCAGGTAGAGCGTCACGTCGTGGCCGGCGCCGCCCTCACGCGGGTCGAACACGAGGACCGAATCCGGCACGCTGTCGCTCGCCCAGCCGGTGAGGTGCGCGAAAGCCGAGTGGGCGCGGAACGGGTAGTCGGTGTCGTTCGAGCGCTGCTTGTACGTTCCCGCCGGCAGCACGAGACGCTGCCCGGGGAAGGCGGCGGACACGACAGCGCGGCGCGCCGCCGTGTAGGGCACCTGCGGCCGTGGCGAGGGGGTGAGCTCGGGCCGTTCGGCCCAGCCGGTCGAGATGGTGTCGAGGAAGCCGCGCGGGAACGGCTGCTTGCGGTTCGCGTTCTCAACGGGGGTGACGTCGGTGTCGGTCGTGGCGATCGTGTCGCTCTCGCTCGTGCTCATGGCACCAGTCTCGCACCTCCTTCTGTGCGACGGAGGGCGGGCGTGAGTCGCTGCTCTTACCGTGCGGCCTCGTACTGCACGACGAGCGGACGGTGGTCGCTGCCGCTCCCGTCGAGCGAGCCGAGAACGACCGATCCCGTCGGCGTCCAGTTCGCCGTCGCCATGATGTGATCGATCGGGGTGCCGATCAGCGGCGGCAGCGACGTGGACCACGTGCCCACCGCCCCCGATCCGGTGCGGGCCGCGGCATCCGTGCATCGGCCCAGGTCGCCGCCGTCGACGCCCAGACGAGCCATGTTGTCGACCGTGGCATTGAAGTCCCCGGCCATGATCACGTCGTCGCTCGCGCACTGATTCGCGATCCAGGTCAGATCGCTGCGCCAATCGTCCATGCGGTCCTGGCGGGGCGCGACCGCGTGGACGGCGACGATCGTGGGGCCGCTTCCGTCCACGGGCATCGCGACGACGCTGGGGACGGCGGAGGTGTTGCTCGCTCCGTCGGAGGTGGACGCCACGACGGCGTAGTCGCCGAGGGCGGGGGAGATGAGCAGGGTCGTGGAGTTCGCGGCCCAGTCCGGGTATCCGGGACGCTCACCGTAGTTCTCGTGATGGGCCCACATCGGCGCACCCATCTCGCGCATGGCGATCGCCACGGCTTCGCCGGTCTCGATCGTCGTCTCGGGCAGAGCGACGACGTCGGCTTTCATCGCCACGGCGGTGCGGGCGATGAGTTCGGCGTCGGTGGCCGCACCGGCGGTGTTCCAGGTCATGACGCGGATGCTCGAGTCCGTCGCCGGCGGAAGGCTGCCGGTTCCCACACCGCGCGCGAGCAGGATGCCGCCGTTCGCGAGTGCTCCGAGCAGGGCGATGACCGCGATCGCGCTCGCGAACGCTCGCAGCGGGCGGGCGAGGGCCAGAAGCAGACCGAGCACGAAGAGAGCCCCGAGCACTAGGACGACGACAGGGCGCAGGGACACGATCTGGGCGAACGGGAATGTCTGCTCGAGGCGGAAGAACTGTGGCCACGTGACGACCGCCGTGGCGATCGCGGCGGCCACCGTCACGAGGATTCCGAGCAGGCGCAGCACGTGTGGGACTCTACGGCAGTGCTCCTGGGAGTTCCCGGACCGTGAGCGGTGGACGCCGGTCCCGTGCGCGCCGGCGGTACGCTCGGGGCATGGTTGTCTCGTCGACTGCGGAGTGGATGCCGCGGTTCCGCGGGCCCAGCGACCTGCACCTGCACTCCGACCATTCCGACGGCACGGAGCCTCCCGCGCGGGTGATGGCCGCCGCTCACGCCGTGGGTCTACACACCGCGGCGCTGACCGACCACGACACCACGTCCGGCTGGTCAGAGGCGGCAGAGGCGGCGGCGTCGCTCGGGATGACGTTGATTCCGGGGATGGAGCTGTCTGCCCGTCACGAGTGGCGCAGCGTCCATGTGCTCGCCTACCTGTTCGACCCGGAGCATGCGGTGCTGCGCGCACTCACCGACCGGATACGCCACTCGCGTCTGACTCGTGCGCAAACGATGGCCGAGCGCATCGGCCGGGATTACGACCTCACCTGGGACGACATTCTCGCCCAGACGACGGTCGGAGCGACCGTGGGGCGGCCGCACCTGGCCGACGCGCTCATCGCACGCGGCTACGTCCGCGATCGGGGTGAGGCGTTCGCCGGCATCCTTCACCCCGGCAGCGACTACTACGTCGACCTGTACGCGCCCGATCCCGTGACCGCGGTGGCGGCGGTGGTGGATGCCGGAGGTGTGCCGATCATCGCTCATCCGGCGGGCAGAGGGGGCTTGCTGCCCGAAGGTCTCGTGGGGCGCATGCTCGATGCCGGGCTCGCGGGCTTCGAACTCGGCCATCGGGAGAACCGGGAGCCGGCACTGGGGGCGCTGCAGACGCTCGTGGCCGAGCGGGACCTCATCGTCACCGGTTCCAGCGACTATCACGGACTGGGAAAGCCCAACCAACCGGGAGAGTTCACGACCGCCGACGAGATGGTGCAGCGCATCATCGGGAGGGCGACGGGCAGTTCGCCCGTTTTCGCCTGATCTCGCGATGCAGCAACCCACACCGCTCGAGCGGCGCATCGATGCGGCCGCTCACCGCGTGCTTCGGGGCGCGCCCGACCGCGGCGCGCGCGCGACAGCCGTGGAGTTGGCCGTCTTCGTGGTCAAGCAGGCGTGGGCCTGCGTGTTCGGCTTCTCGTTGCTGGCGGTGATCGTCGCGGCCCGATTGTGGTGGCCCGACGATGCTGCGGTGGCGCGCAACGACGCGTTGACGATCGCGGCCGTACTGATCCAGATCGCGATGCTCGCGGGGCGGCTCGAAACCGGCCGTGAACTGTGGGTGATCGTGCTCTTCCATGTCGCCGGCACGGTGATGGAACTGTTCAAGACGGATGCCGGATCGTGGACCTACGCGGCCGATGGCGTGCTGCGAATCGGCGGCGTACCGCTGTTCAGCGGATTCATGTACGCCGCCGTCGGCTCGTACATGGTGCGCGTCTACCGGCTGTTCGATCTCGCGTTCGTCCGCTACCCGCCGCGGTGGATCACGACGATCGTGGCGGCATCGATCTACGTGAACTTCTTCGCGCATCACTTCGTCTGGGATCTGCGCTGGGTGCTCCTTGTCGCTGTCGCGCTGCTCTGGGCTCGGACGGTGATGCACGCGCGCGTCTGGCGTCGCACGCTGAGGCTGCCGCTCCTGGCTGCCTACGCCGGCGTGGCGCTGTTCATCTACCTCGCAGAGAACATCGGCACGTGGGCGGGTGCGTGGGCGTACCCCGACCAGCTGGATGGATGGCATCCCGTCTCGATCACGAAACTCGTGTCGTGGTTCCTGCTGATGATCGTGTCGGTCGTCATGGTGACCTGGGTCTACCCGCCGCAGGCGCCGGCGACCGAGCCTGCGGGGCGGTGAACGGCCTCGGCGCGGTGCCCGAGGCGATGCGATCAGCGCGTAAGGTCAGGCTCCCGCGACAGGCGGAGTGGCCGGCGCGCCGCCGCCCGAGCCGCGGCGACGACGGCGGCGACGCGCGGGCGCGGCGTTGCCGTCGCGGTGCTCCTTGCCGGCGCCGTCGTGGGTTCCTGCGCCCTCGGCGGCAGCGGCAGCATCGCCGGTGTGCGCCGTCTCGGCATCCGCGCCCGTCGACGATCCTTCGGCGAACGTCGAGCCGATCGTCGACGATCCGGAGCGGCGACGGCGGCGACGGCGGGTGCCGGTCTCAGCGGCTCCCTCGGCCGCGGCATCCACGGCGCGCTCGGGCGCCGGGCGCTGCGTGCGCACCGACTCCGTCTTGGGCGCCTTCGCGATGCGGCCCTTGGTCCCCGCCGGGATGTCCAGGTCGGTGTACAGGTGCGGGCTCGACGAGTACGTCTCGACCGGCTCCGGCTGCCCGAACTCGAGCGCCCGGTTGATCAGGGCCCACTTGTGCAGGTCGTCCCAGTCGACGAAGGTGATGGCGATACCCGTCTTGCCGGCGCGGCCGGTGCGTCCCGCGCGGTGCAGGTAGGTCTTCTCGTCGTCCGGGATCGTGTGGTTGATGACGTGGGTCACGTCGTCGACATCGATACCGCGGGCGGCGACGTCGGTGGCGATCAGCACGTCCTTCTTGCCGGCCTTGAACGCGGCCATCGACCGCTCACGCGCCTCCTGGCTCATGTCGCCGTGCACGGCACCCGCATTGAACCCTCGGTCGTTCAGCTCGTCCACCAGCTTCTGAGCGGCGCGCTTGGTGCGGGTGAAGACCACCGTCTTACCCCGGCCCTCCGCCTGCAGGATGCGGGCGATCACCTCGTCCTTGTCGAGCGAGTGGGCGCGGTAGACGAGGTGCTTGATGTTGGCCTGCGTCAGTCCCTCATCGGGGTCGGTCGCCCGGATGTGGATCGGGTTGCTCATGAAGCGGCGCGCGAGGGCCACGATGGGGCCGGGCATCGTCGCCGAGAAGAGCTGGGTGTGGCGCACCGGCGCGACCTTCTGGAAGATCTTCTCGATGTCGGCGAGGAAGCCCAGGTCGAGCATCTTGTCGGCCTCGTCGAGCACGACTTCGATCGCACCGCTCAGATCGAGCAGGCGCTGGTTGTTGAGATCGATCAGGCGACCCGGTGTGCCGACGACGATCTGCGCACCGGCTTTCAGCTGGTCGATCTGGCCTTCGTACGCCTTGCCGCCGTAGATGGCGACCACGCTCGTGGAGCGGTTCTGGGTGAGCATGTCCATGTCTTCGTAGACCTGGACGGCCAGCTCGCGGGTCGGAACGACGATGAGCGCCTTCACACCCGGCGCCGGGTCGAGGCCGAGACGCTGGACGACGGGGATGCCGAAGCCGAAGGTCTTGCCCGTTCCGGTCTTGGCCTGGCCGATGATGTCCTGGCCCGGCAGCCCCAGCGGAATCGTCTGCTCCTGAATGGGGAAGGCGTCCACGATGCCCTTGGAGGCGAGGGCCTCGACGATGTCGGGATCGATTCCGAGTTCAGCGAATGTCGTCACAATACGTGCCTGTCTGGCGGTGAGAAGCCGCCGGTGAGGAAGTCCACGCCTTCTACTCATCCGCAGGCGCGGGGGTCTCGATCCATCGCCGAGACCTGACCAGCCTACCGGAGGGTGTCGTGACGACCTCGGAAGCGGCGGGTCGCATCTAGGCTGGGGGCGTGGTGACCTGGCCCTGGCAGCGCGACCGCACCGTCGCACGGACGCTGCGCGTGCGCTCTCGCGGCGACTTCGGCGACGTCCGGCGCGTCGACTTCGAAGAGCTCGCACCCGACATCGACACGTTCCTCGGTCAGGCCGCGTACCTGCAGCTCGGATACTTCGAGACGCTCAGCGAGCTGATCGCACCGACCCCCGAGCTGACGCAGAAGGAATCGATCTCGGTGGCTGCCGGAGCAGCCCTGCACAAACACCGCGCGATCCTCGCCCTCATCCGTGAACGCGGCGACGATCCCCTCGATCTCATGCTTCCCTTCCGTGAGCCGCTCGACGCATTTCGCCGGTCGACGCACGGTGCCCGCTCCCTCGAGACGATGCTCTCGGTGCACATCACGGCGGGCATGCTGGACGACTTCTATCTGGCGCTGTCCTCCAGCTACGGCGTGACGGGCCGGCGGGTCGCGGAGATCCTGCGCGGCGACGACGACCGGCAAGCCCTCGTCGACATCATCGCGGGCGCGATCGCCGCCGATGAGCAGTGGAAATCGCTGCTCGCTCTGTGGGGACGTCGCCTCGTGGGCGACACCCTGCTCATCGCCCGCGCCGCGCTTCGTCCTCAGACCTTGGATGCCGCGGAGGAGCGCAAGGTCGAGCCGGTGTTCACCGACCTTCTCGGTGCGCACTCGCGTCGCATGTCTGCGATGGGGCTCGACGCCTGACAGAGGGGCCGCGCCGTCGGCCCGGCGAGCTCAGGAGATCTTCAGCCGCAACCGCTCGCGCGCGTCGTGGTTCGCGCGCACTCGCGTGAGGATGGCGAGGACCGCGGGTACGACGACCGCGGGGACGGCGATCGAAAGGATCCACAGCCACGGATCCAGCGTCGTCAGACCGGCCCAGGTGAGGGCCATCCAGACCACTCCGCCCAGGACGGCACCGAGCACGGGGGCGACGGCGCTGCCACGCGAGGGGCGTCCGGGCATGAGGTAGTGCAGGACGCCGCCGTAGGCGCCGCCGAAGATGAACGCGAGCAGGATGTCCACGGTGGGATGCCGGTGCTCAGGCGACGAAGCCGACGCGCCGGGACTCTTCCGTGCCGACCTCGATGAAGGTGATGCCGGCCGTGGGAACGATGTAGGTGTTGCCCTTGACGTCGGTGAAGGTGACGAAGGACTCCGAGGCCTCGAGGGCCTTCTGGATCGTGCTTGTCACGGCATCCGCCGACTGGGCCGACTCGAAGCTGAGCTCCCGAGCGGTGTTCGCGATGCCGATGCGGATCTCCACGGTGATTGCCTCACTTCTGTTCATGACCCGCCGCCGTCGGCGGCCGGAGCGGACCGGTACCCCGGCCGCACCTCGACTCTACGACACCGGATCGGGCGCGGGATCGCGCGCAGGGCAGTGCGCCGCTCGCTGTGCGCGAACGCTCGTGTCGGTGTGTCCGGCTAGCGTGAGAGGCATGGATCGTGTGACGTGGGATGCCGCTCAGCGTGCCGTCATCGACCTTCCCGCCGACGCGTCCGGCGTCGTGGTGGGCGCCCCGGGATCGGGTAAGACCGCGACCGCGATCGCGCGGGTCGGCGCACTCGTCCGGCCGCCCGCGGGCCACACCCGCGGCGCGTTGCTGCCGGACGAGGTGCTCGTGCTGACTCCGTCTCGGACCTCCGCGACCGCACTGCGTGATCGCCTCGCTCTCGCCGTCGACGTCGCCACGCCCGGCGCATTGGCGCGCTCGATCGTCGCGTTCGCCTATCAGATCATCCGCGCCGACGCCGTCCATCGCGGCGACCCGGCGCCCCAGTTGCTGACCGGCCCGGACGAGGATCAGGTCATCGCCGACCTCCTGGCCGGGGATTGCGAGGATGAGGCCGAGGGCTTCACCCGGTGGCCGTCCTCGCTGCCGGCCGCGGTGCGCTCCACACGGGCGTTCCGCGCGGAGCTGCGGGCTCTGCTCGCCGAGTGCGCCCAGCTCGGGATCTCGCCGGACGGTCTGTCGGACCTCGCGGCGCAGCACGGCGTCGCGGAGTGGGCGGCGGCGGCGTCCTTTTCCCGGGAGTACCTGTATGCGCGCGACCGCATGCGCGGCGCCCACCGCGACGCCGCGGGTCTCGTGCGCGAGGCACTGGGCCTGGTCCGCACGCTCCCGGCCGGAGCGCCAGGACTTGCCGCGCTGGAGCGGCTGCGGGCGATCGTGGTGGACGACGCCCAGGAGCTGACTCTCGGCGGGATGGAGCTCCTGGAGGCGTGCCGCTCTCGGGGTGTCGCCGTGCTGGCGTTCGGCGATCCGGATGTCGGCTCGGGGAGCTTCCGCGGCGCCAGCCCGGAGAACTTCTCCCGCCTCGCAGCCGCCGGGCCGGTGCACGTGCTGGAGCGGATGCACCGCGGCACCGACGCCCATCGACGCCTGATCGCCGCCGTCACGGCCCGCATCGGAGCTGCCGGCCTCGTCGCGCACCGCCTGCGCCCTCCCACCGCCTCCGACGCGCCGACGGTCGACGACGAGAGTGTCCGTGCCGTCACCGCCCGTTCCGCGTCGGAAGAGCATGACGTGATCGCACGTCTGCTCCGAGAGCGCCACGTCCACGACGCGGTGCCGTGGTCCTCGTGCGCCGTCATCGCGCACGACAGTCGACAGGTTGCGACTCTCGAAGCCGAACTCGCCGCTCGCGAGGTGCCCACGCGCACCCGCGGGCAGCGACCGCTGGCTGAGGCCCGCGCGGTGGCGGATCTGCTGCGCATCGCACTGCTGGCGGAGCTCGATCCCGCCGGCTGGAGCCTCGAGGACGCCGTCGATGCCCTTCGCGCCGGCGGGATGGATCCGGTCGAGATCCGCCGGCTGCGTACCGCCCTGCGGCTGTCGGCGCTCGCTGCGGAGCCGCCGGCGGAGGCTGCCTCCGACGAGCGGGTCGTCTCCAGCGCCGAGCTACTGGTCTCCGCGCTCGGTCATCCCGTCGCGTTCGCCCTGCTCGACACCCGAGAGGGTCGCCGCGCCGAGCGGATCGCGCGGACCCTCGCGGATGTCCGCGCTCACTGGGATCTCGTCCACGCGGGCGGGGCCCAGGCGCCCACCGCCCACGAGATCCTGTGGAGTGCGTGGGACGGCCTGGGTGCCGAGCGGTCATGGGTCGCCGCAGCCGAGGGGTCGGGGCCGCTCGCCGCACAGGCCGGCAGAGAGCTCGACGCGCTGGTGGCACTCTTCCAGGCCGCCAAACGTCACGGCGAGAGAGCGGACGGCACCTCACCCGGGGCGTTTCTGCGCGGCATCCTCGATTCGGACGTCGCCGAAGATCGGCTGGTCGACGATTCCCGGGCGGATGCCGTCGACATCCTCACCCCCGCCGGCGCTCTCGGAGCCGAGTACGACACCGTCGTCGTCGCCGGGGTCCAGGAAGGCGTCTGGCCGAACCTGCGGGCGCGAGGAAGTCTGCTGCAGACCTGGCGGCTGGCGCCGCTCGCCCTCGGGGGCTCCGAAACCGCCGACACGCTGGATCGACGACGAGGGGTGCTCCACGACGAGTTGCGTCTGTTCGCGCGCGCGTGCTCCCGCGCCCGCCGACGCGTCATCGTGACCGCCGTCGACGACGACGACACGGGGCCGAGTCCGCTCTTCGAGATGCTCCCGCAGGCGCAGCCCGCCGCACGCTCGGCGGCGCATCCGCTGACCCTGCGTGGGCTGGTTGCCCAGCACAGACGTGCGCTCACGGAGCGTCGAGCAGACCCCTCCACGCGACGCGCCGCCGCCGAGCAGCTGCGGCTGCTCGCTGCGGCGGGCGTTCCGGGCGCCGCGCCCGACGAGTGGTATGGCATCGCCCCCGTGACGTCCACAGCGCCGTTGCGCGATCTCACGCGCGAGGACGTGCGCGTATCGCCGTCGCGGCTCCAGACGGTGGAGGAGTGCGAGCTCAACTGGCTGCTCGCCGACCTGGGGGCGGATGACGGGGGAGCCGTCGCGGGCCTCGGCACGCTGGTGCACGCGGCGATGGAGCGCGCAACGGGCTCCGACGAGGACGCGCTGTGGGCGGTCGTGGACGCGCGGTGGAGTGAACTGGAGTTCGAGTCCGCCTGGCGCGAGCGCTCGGAGCGCGTGCGGGCGCGCGAACTCGTGCGGCGACTGTCGCTGTATCTGCGGCGGTTCGAACTCGCGGGCGGAACCGTCATCGGCGCGGAACCGCATTTCGAGGTCCCGGTCGCCCTCGATCCGGTCGGCGATCACGGTGCCATCGTCAGCGGCTACATCGATCGCGTGGAGCGCACGGCCTCCGGGGAGGTGGTGATCGTCGATCTCAAGACCGGAAAGCGTGAGCCGCAGACCGATGCGAAGGTCATCGACAATCCGCAGCTCGCCGCCTACCAGCTGGCGCTCGATGCGGGCGCCATCCCCGAGGCTGCCGGCCTCACGCCCGGCGGGGCGAAGCTGCTCGTGCTGCGCCCGTCCGCGGCCACGAAGGATTATGTGGAACCCCGCCAGCCGCCGCTGGACGACGTCGCTCGCGACGCCTTCCTCGCCCGAGTGCGGAGGGCGGCGACCGTCATGAGCGGCGCGGAGTTCTCGGCGCCGTATGAGGAGCACTGTCGCGATGATCACTCCTACGGCCTGTGCCGCATCCACACGATCAACGCGGTGAGCGCGTCATGAGCGCCGTCTCTCCGGCCGCGCTCGCGGCCGCCCTCGGCCAGTTCCCTCCCACGGACGAACAAGCCCGCGTGATCGCGGCGCCCCTTGCGCCCGCGCTCGTCGTCGCCGGCGCCGGCAGCGGCAAGACCGAGACGATGGCGGGACGCGTGGTGTGGCTCGTGGCGAACGGCCTCGTTCCGCGTGACGCGCTGCTGGGTCTGACGTTCACCCGCAAGGCCGCCGGCGAACTCGCCGAGCGCGTGCACCGGCGACTGCAGCGGCTTGCGGAGTTCGAACGCCGCGGACTCGTTCCCCATCTCGAGGCCCTGCACGCGCGGGGGCAGCTGGGGATCCTCGGCGAGCTCGAGCGCAGCGGTGCACCGTCGTCGTCGCGGTACACCGTGCTCGATGAACTCGTCGTCGCCACCGGCGCCGTCGCGGTCCCCGATGAGGTGTCGGCCGACGCGCTGCTGGAGCGGCCGACCGTCTCCACGTACAACAGCTTCGCCGACAGCATTGTCCGCGAGCACGCCGTCAGACTCGGCCGCGACGCCGAAGCCGCCGTTCTCAGCGAGTCGGCGGCCTGGCTGCTGATGCGACGTGTCGTGCTCGAGTCGGACGATCCGCGGCTGGAGGTACGCGAAGAGGCGCTGCGTTCGATCATCGATGCCGCCCTGCGCATCGCCCGTGACGCTGCTGACAACCGCGTCGACCTCGAGCAGCTCGCGCGCTTTCCCGCGCGCTTCTCGGACGTTCTGGAACGGCCATCGACGTCGGCGCGCGTCACGGTGTACGCCGACATCGCGAAAGCGCAGGTGGCCGTCGGCGCACTGGACGTCCTCGCGGATCTTGCACGGGAGTACGCCCGGCGAAAGCTCCGTCGAGGGGTGATCGATTTCTCCGACCAGGTCGCGGGCGCCTGCGAGATCGTCGAAGCGCATCCGACCGTCGGAGAGGAGTTGCGCGATCGCTATCGCGTGGTGCTGCTGGACGAGTACCAGGACACCTCCGTCGTGCAGACCCAGCTGCTCGCCTCCGCCTTTCGCGACGCGGCCGTCATGGCCGTCGGAGACCCTCACCAGTCCATCTACGGCTGGCGGGGGGCGAGCGCCGGCAACCTCGGCGACTTCGCGACGGCATTCAGCAGCACCGGTCGGGCCGAGACCTTCGCGTTGATGACGAGCTGGCGCAACAGCGTCGACGTGTTGCGCGCGGCTGACGCCGTGCTCGCGCCTCTCGCCGAGAGCGTCCCCGTCGTCGTCGAAGGCCTGCGACCTCGTCCGGGAGCGGGCTCGGGCGAGGTGGAGATCCACATCGACACCGACATCGATGCGGAGGCCGACGCCGTGGCGGACTGGTTCGCGCGTGTACGGCACGAGCGCGCCCAAGCGGGCGCCGCGACGACAGGAGCCGTGCTCTTTCGCAGCAAGAAGCACATGGTGCATTTCGCGGACGCCCTGGGCCGGCGCGGCATCCCGCACCGCATCCTCGGCCTCGGCGGGCTGCTGTCCACTCCGGAGGTCGTCGACGTGGTCGCGACGCTCCGCGTGATCAGCGACCCGCGCGCGGGTTCGTCGCTGATCAGGTTGCTTGCCGGCCCGCGCTGGGGGATCGGCGTGGCTGATCTGCGGGCATTGAGTGAGCTGTCCCGCAGGATCAGCCGTCACGACGCCGCGCTTCGACCCTTGGAGCCCGACGTCGTGGCGCGGATGCGTTCGTCGGCGGGGGATGACCAGGGCTCGCTCATCGACGCCCTCGACTTCTTCCTGCGCCACGGCGTCGACCACGGTTGGCTGTCCGACTTCACGGCCGCGGCGCGGGAACGCCTGCGCGAGGCGGCCGCCGTCTTCGCCGGCCTGCGTCGGCAGGCGACGCTGCCGATCCCGGAGCTCGTGCGCATGATCGAACTCGAGCTCCGCCTGGACATCGAGCTCGCCGCGAATGAGGCGCGCGGTCCGGCACGGGTCGCCGGCGATCAGCTGCGCGCTTTCGTCGATGAACTGCACGGCTTTCTGGCGACGGATGACCGTGGTTCGCTGCCGAGCCTTCTCGCCTGGCTCGACCACGCCGAGCGCCTCGATGAGTTCGCACCCCGCACGGAGCCGCCCGAGGACGATGTCGTGCAGCTGCTCACGATCCACGGGTCCAAAGGCCTCGAATGGGACGCCGTGGCGGTCGTCCGCCTGGTCGAGGACGAGCTGCCCTCGCGGCCGAAGGACACGCGTGGGTGGCTCGGGTTCGGCGTTCTCCCGTACGAGTTCCGCGGCGACGCGGATTGGTTGCCCGACTTCCGGTGGGATGCCGACCGGTCCCCGACGCAGCAGGATCTCGTCGGCGCCTTGAACGACTTCGTCGCGGCCGGGCGCGCGCGCCAGCGTGATGAGGAGCGTCGGCTGGCGTACGTCGCCGTCACTCGTGCACGCGACCACCTGCTTCTGAGCGCTTCGCACTGGTCGGGCACCACGTCGCCGCGTCGCCCGAGCGCTTTCCTGGAGGAGATGGCCGCGGCCCTGGGCCGGACGATCGACCCGGACGTCGACCCGGGCGAGAACCCTTTCGAGGGTCGCCGCCGCCTCCTGACGTGGCCGCTCGATCCCCTCGGAGCGCGGCGCGGCACCGTCGCCGCCGCCGCCGATGACGTGCGCCGGGCGGCGGACGCCGAGCCCACCGCCGAACTCGCCCTCCTGCTCGCCGAGCGGGCGGAGCGGCAGCGCTCGGCGCGACCGGCGGCGCCCGTGCGCATCCCGGCATCCCGTTTCAAGGACTTTCTCGGCGATGCGCCGGCGCTGCGCCGTGCGCTGCCCGAGCGTCCGTATCGCCAGTCGCGCCTGGGCACCGCGTTTCATTCGTGGGTGGAGCAGCGTTCCGGCATCGTGGGGGCCGGCGTCTCACTCGAGGACGCGCTGTGGGACGACGATGACGCGAACCCCGCTGCCGACGTTCCGTCCGCCTCGACACCCGCCGACCTCGCGCAGCTGCAGGAGCGCTTTCTGGCGTCGGAGTGGGCGTCGTTACGGCCGTTGGAGGTCGAGACGGAGATCGACGTCACGATCGACGACGCTCTCGGCGACGGTCGGGCGCACGTCGTGATCTGCAAGCTCGACGCCGTCTACCGGCGCGGCGATCGCATCGAGATCGTCGACTGGAAGACGGGCCGTGCGCCGCGCACCGCCGCCGAGAGGGAAGAGCGGATGATCCAGCTGCGCCTGTACCGCGAGGCGTACCACGCCCGGCACGGCATACCGCGAGAGCAGATCGACGTGGTGCTCTTCTACGTCGCCGAGGGGCTCATCCTCCGGGACTGATGTTCGCGGCGGCGCGCGCGGCCGGCGTCAGGCCGTTCCCGTCCACCGCCGCAGCGCGTTGCGGGCGGCGGTATCGCGGTCGATGTCGTCGGGCGAGGGCTCACCGGGGGTGTCGTCTGCCACGGCATCGCCTCGACCGTCCTCGGGCGCGGAGCCGTCGTGCACGGGAATGTCGGACGTGTGCACCGGAACGCGCGTGGCTGACGCGTGTGCCGGCTGCGCCCACTCGGACATCTCGATCGCGACGGTGTCGAGGCGGCTGGTCTCGACCATGCCGGTCGCATTCTCGTCGGCGAGGAAGGTGGCGAGGGTCTCGGGGTCGAAGCTGTCGGTCTGCATCGAGGTGTCCGCGGCCTCGCCCGCTCCGGCAGGCACCCGCTGGGTCGCTGCGAGCGCCTGATCGAGCGTGACGTCATCACGTGCTCGCACGGGCTCGTCGCGAACGTTGGCGTCGAGCGATTCGAGCAGTGCCACGGCGTCGCGGACGACGTCCTGCTGACCGGCCTCGTGGCCGTGCACCAGCCACTTCGCGAACTCCAGCTCCGCGTGCAGCCGAGCCCGCTCGGCGAGAAGGGCGTCGGGCGCGCGGTGCGAACGACGCGCGTACTCGTCGAGCACGTCGGCCTGAGCGGCCGGGGCCGAGGCCGTCCAGCGCACATCGATGGCCGGGTCCCCGACGCCGAGCGCACCCCAGGTCAGAAGGCCGGTGACGGCGGGGGTGCCGTCGGCATCGTCTTCGAAGACGAAGGATGCCGGGTCCACCCCACCCAGAACGACGGTCGTCTCGAAGCGCCACAGCGGATCGGAGCCGATGGCGGTGCTCCAGCGTCGCAGCAGACCGAAGGGCAGCAGGCCCGTCGACTCCGCCCGATCGAGGAGGCGCTCGGCCTCGTCGCGCACCTGCGCAGACGTCAGCATCGGCAATCCCGCGTCGCGGATCACCGTCACCGGGAGGTCGTGAACCGCCGCGATCGCGGCGGCGAGAGCGGTGGCGACCCCCCGGCCCGCGGGCACGTGGGCGGCATCGACCCGGTAGCCGGGCAGCAGGGTCTGGACGAGGGCGCTGCGGCCATCGACCGTCGTCTGACCGAGCACATCCGGGGCGCCGAACGGCAGCACTCCACGCACCCCCGCGGTCAGCGACGTCAACGCCCGCGCCTCGGAGCGCAGATCCTGCTCGGCCTGGTCGTTGACGGGTACGCGCACCACGACTCGTCGGCCGTCGTCGAGCGTGGCGATCGCGCTGTCGTAGCGGCCGGAGACGCCCTCGGTCAGCGGCGCCACACCGACCACCGCGACGCGGGGAAGGGCCGACGTGACCGACGCGGCTAGAGTGAGTGGTGAGCGTGCCATGCCCCCAGGGTAGGTGTGCCGCGCCCCGTCCCCGTGTGCGCCACGCCCGTCGAGGAAGGTCCCGGATGTCGCCATCGGCTGAGCCGCCCGTTCCCGTTCGTCCGCCCGCTCTTGCGCGCGGCGGCATCGACCGCTGCGCCGAGGAGCGCGACGCACCGGACCTGCTTGCGCGTCTTCGCGCGGAGAGGTCGACGCGGGTGGTCGCCGTGCACGGCGATCGCGCCCCGCTCGACGGCGACGGGACGCTGCGCACCGTGCCGGTCGAGAGCATTCGTGACGGGGTGTCGTGGGCATTCCTCGGACGCGACGGCGCAGGCGCCGCGGTGCTGCTCGCGGCATCCGGTGCCGACCATGACGTTCCCCTGAGCGCGCATCCCGCCGACGGGTGGGCAGCGCTGCGGGCGGTCGGCGGAGAGATGTCGGCTACGGACGCCGGACTCCTCGTCGAGGCGGTCGCTCTGGGGCGATGGCTGGTGGAAGCGCCCTTCTGCTCCCACTGCGGTGCGCGCACCGAGGAACGTGCAGCGGGCTGGGCGCGCCACTGCCCGGTCTGCGGGCGCGAGCATTTTCCCCGCACCGACCCCGCCGTCATCGTCGCCGTGATCTCTCCGGACGGCTCGTCGTTGCTGCTCGGCAAGAACGCGCTGTGGGCGGATCGCAACCTCTACTCGACGTTCGCCGGCTTCGTCGAGGCGGGGGAGTCGCTGGAGTCGGCGATCGTGCGCGAGGTGCAGGAGGAGGCCGGCGTGATCGTCGAGGCGCTGCACTACCGGGGGTCGCAGTCGTGGCCCTACCCGCGCTCGCTGATGCTCGGATTCCATGCGACGGCGGTCAGCATGTCGGCGGCCTGCGCCGACGGCGAGGAGATCGTCGACGTCCGGTGGTTCTCGCGCGGGGAGATCCGTGGAGCGCTGCGCGGCGAGGGCGACGTGCTCCTGCCAGGCATGACATCCATCGCGCACCGGCTGATCGCAGACTGGGCGGGAGATCCCGCGTGAGCGGACGCGCACTGGAGGGCCTGGACGACGAGCAGCGGGTCGCGGCGGCGACGCTGCGCGGACCCGTGTGCGTGCTTGCGGGGGCCGGCACGGGAAAGACACGGGTGATCACGCACCGCATCGCCCACGGCGTCGACACGGGGGCTTATTCGCCGTCGAGAGTCATGGCGGTGACCTTCACAGCGAAGGCGGCGGGGGAGATGCGCGGGCGGCTCCGCGCGCTCGGTGTCGAAGGGGTCGCCGCACGCACGTTCCATGCGACCGCGCTGGCGCAACTGAACTTCTTCTGGCCGCAGCTCGCCCGTGACACCGCGCCCTCGATCATCGACAACAAGGTACGCGTGCTCGGGCAGGCCGCCGACAGCCTGGGCCTCCGCCTGGACGGCACCACCCTGCGCGACGTCGCCAGCCGCATCGAATGGCGCAAGGTCGCGATGCGCACGATCGATCAGGATGCCGCGGCGCACCCCGAGGGGCTTGGCGCCGCCCTGGATGCACCGGCGCTCGCAGACCTGCAGCGCCGATACGAGAAGGTGAAGGACGAACGCCGTCAGCTGGACTTCGAGGATGTCCTGCTCGCGTGCGCCGGGATGCTGGAATCGGAGCCGCGCGTCGCGGCGGCCGTGCATGAGCAGTACCGCCACCTGACGGTCGACGAGTTCCAAGACGTCTCGCCTGTGCAGCACCGCCTCCTGGAGCTCTGGCTCGGAGACCGACGAGACCTCTGCGTCGTCGGCGACGCGAGCCAGACCATCTACTCGTTCGCCGGCGCCGACCCGCGCTACCTGCTCGAGTTCCCCGACCGCTACGAGGATGCCACCGTCGTGCGGCTGGAACGCAACTACCGCTCCGACCCGGCGATTCTCGGTGTCGCGAATGCGCTCATGCGCGGACGCCCCGGGGCCCTGGTCCTGCGTTCGGACCGACCGACGGGCCCCGTCCCGTCGGTCACCGCCTACGACGACGATCAAGCGGAAGCCGACGGCGTGGCTGCGGCGGTGGCGGCCCAGCTCGCGTCGGGCATCGAGCCGAACGAGATCGCCGTGCTGTATCGAGCCAACGCGCAATCAGCGCCGGTGCTCTCGGCCCTCGCCTCGCGCGGCATCGCCGCGACCGTGCTCGGCGGCAAGCGATTCTTCGACCTGCCCGAAGTCCGCCAGGCGGTTTCGCTCCTGCGCGGTGCCTCTGTCGCACCGACTGGGGATGGTCTGGTGCGGGCGGTGCGGGACGTGCTGCGGTCGGTCGGCTTGACCGATGATCCGCCTCCGGCCGGTGGGGCACTTCGCGACGCGTGGGAGGCGCGAGCCGCCGTGCTGCGTCTGGCCGAGCAGGCACCGGAAGACACCACCCTGCGGGCGTTCACCGACGAGCTCATCCTTCGTGGGCGCAGTCAGCACGAGCCCACTCTGCGGACGGTGACGCTCGCTACGCTCCACGCGGCGAAAGGCCTGGAGTGGGATCACGTCCACCTCCTCGGGCTCGCGGAGGGACTGCTGCCGATCTCTTACGCCACGGGCTTCGACGAGATCGACGAGGAACGAAGACTCGCCTACGTGGGGGTCACGCGGGCTGCGCGTACCCTTTCGATGAGCTGGTCGGAACGGTCGGGATCGCGCCCGCGTCAGCGTTCCCGCTTCCTTCAGGAGATCGGCACAGGCACCGTGCGTGCGGGCGATGCGCATGCCACGTCCGCCGGACGCGCGCGGCGCTGAGCCCCACCGAGAGGCTCGACTGCGGCTCATCGGGGCGTGACCCAGAGGAATCGAGGGCGTCGCGCAGAAGCCTGCCGGTGAGGATGCCGGCTTCGATCAGCAGGCCGGGATCCGTGCGTACCGGATCACGACCGAGCAGCTGCGCAGCAAGGAGCGGCCACTGCGGGTCTTCGGCGGTGCGACGTGCGTGCTCGCACGCGGTGCACGCCGTCACGCCGGGGACGACGACGGGTCCGACGTGCACGCGGTCGCCGGCGAGTTCGATCGGGATATGGGTGACGTCGGCACGCATGAGCCGCGCGGCACGGCGCGGCTCGATGAGCCGGTCGGCGACGACGATCACCGGCACCCCCTGCTGCGGCGCGTCCACGGCCCAGGTGTCGACCGACACGCGCGCCAGGCCCGCGGCATCCCACCCCGCCATCAGCGCTTCACGCTCGATGCTCGTCAGCGATTCGGGCACCTCCACCCTGACCGCGCGCGGCGTTGGTGACTCACGGGTGAGCGCTTGCTCGATTCGTGCCGCGAACTCCGCGGCTTCCGCCGCGGTGGCGCCGAAGCTGCGTGCCAGAGGCACCAGCCCCGCGTCGGCCACGCCATCGGCGAGGGCATCGAGGAGGCGCTCCTGCCACGGGAGCACGCCGTCGACGCGGATCGCCGGATCCGTGCCGAGTTGGAGGCTGGACGGCGTGCGCCACAGCGGCGGGGACGAAGCGGCCAAGCGGAGCATGCCCCGATTCTGAGGCCCGACGCGCCCGCCTGCCGCGACTGTCCACAGACGCGGCACGGGACACCGGAGAGGTTCCGGCGGGGGAGGAGGCGGTGCCGGTTCACACCGGCCGGGGATCCTCCGGACCGTCGTCATCGGTGGTGCGCGCCTCGGGTGCGCCTCCGCCCTGCTCCGCCTCTCCAGCCGCCTCCTCGGCCGCTTCGGCCAGCAGCGCGTCCAGTGCCTCGTCGAGAGCATCCCGTTCGGGGTCCTCGCCGCGTTCGTGGGCGACCAGACGCGCGACGAGCGCCTGCGGGTCGTCGATGTCACTCGCTCCCGGCATGAGGTCGGGGTAGTCCCAGAGGCGATCGCGCGCCTCGATGCCCACGGCATCCGTGACGGCCCGCCACATCGCCGCCGCTTCGCGCAGTCGTCGGGGGCGCAGTTCCAAGCCGACGAGGGAGGCCATCGCCTGTTCGGCGGGACCGCCCACCGCTCGGCGGCGACGCACCGCCTCGGCGATCTTCGCCGAGGCGGGAAGACGCGAGGTCGCATCGGCGGTCACGACCTCCACCCAGCCTTCGATGGTCGCCAGGAGGTTCTCGAGCCGGCCCAGCGCGGCCTCCTGCGCGGGCGTGCGTTGGGGAAGCAGCGCTCCGGACTCGAGAGCCGAGCGCAGTTCCTCCGGCGAGGACGGGTCGAAGCGTGATGCGAGGTCTTCGAGGGCCGTGGTGTCGACGTGGATGCCGCGGGCGAACTCGGTCACCTGGGTGATCACGTGCAGCCGCAGCCACCGGGCGTGGCGGAACAGGCGAGCGTGCGCCAGTTCGCGGGTGCCCAGATACAGGGCGAGCTGGTCATCGGTCACATCGAGATCGCGGGCGAAGTCGGCGAAGTTCTGCGGCAGGATCGCCGCGATGCCGTCGGGCATGACGGGAATGCCGACGTCACCGCCGGAAACCACCTCCTGCGACAGACGTCCGATGACGCCGCCGAGCTGAGCGGCGAACAGAGAGCCGCCCACGCGCCGCATGAACGTGCCCGCTCCGGCGACCAGCTGTCGCATCTCTTCCGGGGTCTGCTCGTCGATCGCGGCGGTGAGTGCCCCCGCGATCGAATCGGCGACGGGCTCGGCCAGCTCCTGCCAGACCGGAAGTGTCGCCTCGACCCACTGTCCGCGGGTCATGGCCTGCGCCGGGGCCGCGAGGTCGGAGATCGTCGTGGCTTCGCTCAGCCAGAGGGTCGCGAGGCTGAAAGCCTGGTCGAAGTCCTGACGATCGCCCGACGTGATGCCGAGCCCGTCCTTGTTCGCCAGGTGCAGCGCTTGTGTCTTCGCGGCGCTCCAGTCGATGCCGTCGTCGCTGCCGGTGGCGAAAGCGTGCTGCATCTGCGCCATCATCTGCTGCAGCATGGCGGGATCCACGCCCATGCGGGAGAGGCTCTCGAGCTGTTCGGGGTCGAGGCCTGCACCTCCACCGCCGAGCAGGTTCCGCAGCAGTTCTTGGAATTCGTCCTCGGGGCGGTCGGGAGTCTCGTCAGCCATATCAGGCGCCTTTCAGCAGGCGGATATCGTCGCGTTCTACGCTAATGGCTGGACTTCCCCGCACGGCCGCCTCGGCCCGCCACGGAGGATGTCCCGTGTACGCCGATCGCGAACGATCGGCCGGGAGGATCTGCTGTGGCACTGTTCGACGAGGGCACGACGGTCGTGCCCGCTCGCCGCCGTCCGGTGTCTCGCCCCCTGCGCGTGGGCGTGTGGGCTCTTGCGGTCGCCTTGGTGGCGCTGCTCGCCCTCACGCTCCTGCCCACCAACTACGTCATTCAGCGTCCGGGGCCGGTCTTCAACACGCTGGGGTCGGCCCCCGACTCGTCGGGCGCCGACGTGCCGCTGATCACCGTGAAGGGCGCCCCGACCTACCCGACCTCCGGTGCACTGGACCTGCTGACGGTGCAGGTCGTCGGCAATCGCGAACGGACGCCGTCGTGGTTCGAGCTCGCTCTCGCCTGGTTCGACCCGGCGAAGGCGGTGCTCCCCTTGGACGACGTGTTCCCGCAGGGTCAGACGACCGAGCAACGCAACCAGGAGAGCGCGGTGATGATGGTCGACTCTCAGAAGGAGGCGACGGCTGCCGCTCTCACGCAGCTCGGCTACGACGTCAAGCCGATGGTCGAGGTCTACGCGCTCACCGACGACTCGGCGGCGCAGGGCATCCTCCAGAAGGGCGACATCATCCGCAGCGCGAACGGTCAGGCGATCACCGAGACCGATCAGCTGCGCACCATCATCAACGCCGGCGCGGGCGCTCCCGTTCGGCTCACGATCGACCGCTCCGGGGCCAGCGAGAACGTCGAGGTGACCCCGAAGCAGGCCACCGTGGACGGCAAGAGCACGTGGCTCGTGGGAATCTCGACCATGCACGACTACGACTTCCCGGTCGACGTCACCCTGCAGCTGAACAACGTCGGCGGGCCCAGCGCCGGCATGATGTTCGCCCTGGGCATCATCGACACGCTCAGCGACGGGAACCTCAACGGCGGCGAGCAGGTCGCCGGAACCGGCACGATCGATGCCGCCGGCACCGTTGGGCCCATCGGTGGGATCCGCCAGAAGATGTACGGGGCGGTGGGTGCCGGAGCGACCTACTTCCTCGCCCCCAAGGACAACTGCGACGAGGTGGTCGGACACGTCCCATCCGGTCTCCGGGTGTTCTCCGTCGCGACCCTGAAGGACTCGTTGCAGGTGCTGGCGACGATCCGCGACAAGGGTGACCTCGACGCGCTTCCGACCTGCCGCTGACCTCACGGCATCCTGGAAGGTTGCTCGGCATCCCTCCAGAATCACCCCACCTAGGATGGTGGTGTGACCACGACCTCAGCGCCGAACCAGGCCACGCCGAACCCCGTCCGTCGCGCGATCGCCATCACGCTCGCGGTCATCGCGGTCGTCGTCGTCGGCTTCTTCATCTTCGCGAGCCTCTACGCCGACTGGCTCTGGTACGACCAACTCGGGTTCTCGAGCGTGCTGTGGACGCAGTGGACGGCGCGCGTGATCATGTTCGTCGTCGGCTTCCTGGCGATGGCCGTGCCCGTGTTCATCGCGATCCAGCTCGCCTACCGACTGCGTCCGGTCTATGCCCGGCTGACGTCTCAGCTCGATCACTACCAGGAGGTCGTGGAGCCGCTTCGTCGGTTGGCGATGTGGGGCATCCCGGTGTTCTTCGGGTTCTTCGCGGGCTTCGCCGCCTCGGCGCAGTGGGAGACGGTCTGGCTGTGGTTCAATCGCGTCGATACCGGCGACCTGGACCCGCAGTTCCAGATGGACACCGGCTTCTACATGTTCTCGCTGCCGTTCTTCAGTTCGGTCCTCGGGTTCGCCTCGGCTGTGCTGCTCGTCTCGCTGCTGCTGTCGGCGCTCGTGGCGTATCTGTACGGGTCGGTGCGCATCGGGCAGCGCGAGCTGCGCATCTCGAAGGCCGCGCGCATCCAGCTCGCCGTCCTCGCCGGCCTCTACCTGCTCGTGCAGGGCGTGAGCATCTGGCTCGACCGCTACAAGACGCTGACGCAGCAGAGCGATCGCATCACCGGCGCCAGCTACGTCGACGACCACGCGGTCATCCCCGGCCTCACGATCATCGCCATCGCGGCCGCGATCGTCGCCGTTCTCTTCTTCGTGACGGCGATCATAGGCCGGTGGCGGTTCCCGCTGATCGGTGTGGGCCTTCTCGTCGTTTCGGCGCTGGTCGTCGGCGTTGCGTATCCGTGGGTCGTGACCAACCTGCAGGTGCGTCCCAACCAGGAGACCCTGGAGAGCCCGTACTACCAGCGCAACATCGACGCCACGAAGAAGGCGTACGGCATCGACGGCCTGACCAAGAGCGACTTCCAGGCGGTCACGAACGTCGCCCCCGGCCAGCTGCGCTCCGACGCCCAGACGACGGCGTCGATCCGCATCATGGACCCCGCCATCATCTCGCCCACGGTGCGCCAGATCGAGCAGTACCGCGCGTACTACCAGTTCACCAACCCGCTCGACGTCGACCGCTATCAGATCGACGGCAAGTCGCAGGACACCGTCGTCTCGGTGCGCGAGTTGAACATGGCCCAGCTCGGACAGGCCGCCTCCTGGTACAACTCGACGCTCGTCTACACCCACGGTTACGGCATGGTCGCGGCGAAGGGCAATGAGCGCACCGCCGACGGCAACCCCGTCTTCATCGAGCGCGGCATCCCGACCACCGGCGCGCTCACCACGAGCGAGAAGTACGAGCCGCGCATCTACTTCGGCGAGAACTCCCCGCCCTACTCGATCGTGGGTGCGCCGGAGGGCACGCCCGACATCGAGCTGGACTATCCGCGGGGCACCGGTGACGCCGCCCAGACGAAGACGACGTTCCAGGGCAACGGCGGGCCGAACGTGGGCAACCCGTTCAACCGCCTGATCTACTCGTTGAAGTTCCAGTCGACCGACATCCTGCTCTCCGACGGCATCAACGCGGACTCGCAGATCCTCTACGATCGCGATCCGATCGACCGCGTGAACAAGGTCGCGCCGTACCTGGAGCTCGACAACGACCCGTACCCGTCGGTCGTCGACGGACGCATCGTCTGGATCGTCGACGGCTACACGCTGAGTGCCAACTACCCGTACTCGTCGATCGTGAGCCTTCGCGATGCGATCAGCGATACGACGAACACCACGCCGCGGGTGGCCCTTGACGACGTCAACTACATTCGCAACTCCGTCAAGGCCACCGTCGATGCGTATGACGGCAAGGTGACCCTGTACGCGTGGGACGACACCGATCCGCTGCTGAAGGCGTGGCAGAAGATCTACCCCTCGACGGTCAAGCCGCTGTCGGACATGAGCGCCGACCTCATGAGCCACGTGCGCTACCCGACCGACCTGTTCAAGGTGCAGCGCGCGATGCTGGGCACCTACCACGTCGACGACGCGGGCTCGTTCTACCAGCGCGACAACGCCTGGAAGACCCCGAACGATCCCACGCAGAAGAACCCGGTGCTCCAGCCGCCGTACTACCTGACGATGAAGATGCCGGGGCAGGATGCCGCGAGCTACTCCATGTTCACGACGTTCATCCCGGGCGGTGACGACACGCGCAACGTGTTGATGGGATACCTGTCGGTGGACTCGGATGCCGGAGCCACGGCGGGTGTCAAGGACCCGAACTACGGCAAGCTGCGCATGCTGGAGATCAACGCCGAGACACCCGTCCCCGGACCCGGACAGGTGCAGAACACGTTCGATGCCGATCCGAGCGTGTCGGCGTTCATCAACATCCTGAAACAGGGGCAGTCGGAGGTCATCAACGGCAACCTCCTCACGCTGCCGGTCGGTGGAGGACTGCTGTACGTCCAGCCGGTGTTCGTGCAGTCCTCCGGGTCGACGAAGCTCCCGACCCTGCAGAAGGTGCTGGTCGCCTTCGGCAACCAGGTGGCCTTCGAGAGCACGCTCCAGGATGCGCTCGACAAGCTGTTCGGCGGCGATTCGGGCGCGAGTGCCGGCGACGGCGACGTCACCCCGTCGGCGACACCGAGCCCGGCTCCGACCGACGGCTCGGGCTCCGGCTCGGGTGCGACCGGCGGCGGCACCGGGACGAGCGTCGAGTTCCAGGCGGCACTCAAGGACGCCCAGCAGGCGATGATGGACCGGCAGAGCGCCCTGACGCAGGGCGATTGGGCCAAGTACGGCGAAGCCGACGCGCGGCTGACGGCGGCGCTGCAGAAGCTCATCCAGCTGGAGGGTCAGGGCTGAGACCCGGACGCCCATGCACACGGGCCGGAGGCGGTGACGCCTCCGGCCCGTGTGCATGGGCGCGAGGATTCTCGCGGAGGGGTCAGCGGCTGAGCGCGTACCAGATGAGAAGCAGCGTGACCGCGAATCCGGTGAACTGGTTGAGCCACAGGAAGCGTTCCCACCCGCGGGTGGCACGCTCGGCATCCTGGTCCGCGACGTTGCGGTACGGCCAGACGGTGACGATGTAGGGCAGCGCGAGGAGAGCCGCGAGCGGTCCCGGCCACGCGGTGCCGAACATCGCGACGCCAGCCGCCGCATACCCGGCGATGGCGAGGCGGACGGTGGTGCGGGCACCGAAGACCGTCGCGATGGACGAGATGTCGGCCTCTCGATCCGCCACGACGTCCTGCACGGCCCCGAAAGCGTGTGAGGCGATGCCCCAGAGGGCGAAGGCGACGATCACGGCGCTCAGCTGCCACGTCCACGTCGCGCCGGCCAGCACCAACCCGTACACGGCGGGGGAGAAGAAGTGGATGCTGCTGGTCACCGAGTCCGCGACGGGACGTTCTTTCAGACGAAGTGGCGGCGCGGAGTAGAAGACGACGAAGAAGAGGCTGATCGCGAGCACCAGCCAGGAGATGGGTGTGCCGACCAGCGCGAGGTAGACGACGAACGGCAGGCACGACAGAGCGGCCGCCCAGAGCGTGGTGGCGTGCAGGCGACGCTCGAGCACGGCGCCGTGGGCGCCACCCTTGCGGGGGTTGCGCAGATCGGACTCGTAGTCGAAGACATCGTTGATCCCGTACATCGCCAGGTTGTAGGGGATCAGGAAGAAGACGGTGCCGACGATGAGGGTCGCATCGATCCTTCCGGTCGTGAGGACGGTGGCCGCCGCGAAGGGGTAGGCCGTGTTGATCCAGCTGACGGGTCGAGACGAGAGGAGGAGCTGGCGGGCGGTGGCGGTCGCGGTCATCGTGCGGAATCCGTCTCGGTGTCGGTGGGGGAGGAGGGGTCGCGTCGAGGCGGGCGGAGGAGCTCGGCGACCGCGGGGACGGCGAAGGCGGCCACGATCGGATAGGACAGATCCTCGATGGGAGCCAGGCCCACACGGATGCCGCTGATGAGCGCGTCGGGATAGGTGAACAGGCCGGCGGCGATCATCGCGTTGTCGAAGATCACGGTGAGCACGACCAGAACCACAGCGGTGATCACGCTCGCCGTCAGTCGCATGCCGAGCCCTGGACGGCGAGCCGTCGCGGCGAAGGCGATCGCCCCGACGAGGGCGAACGGCGCGACGATCAGAGGATACGTCACGGCATCCTCCGCACTCGCCGGGCCCGTGCCGTCAGCGCGCGGATCGCCGCAGCATGCACCACGAGCGCCAGATAGCACAGGAAGGCGAGGAAGACGGGCTCTTCGACCGGAAGGTGCGGCGCCAGATCGATCCCCAGGAGATAGGGGCTGTCACCCTTGACGAACACGCCGGTGGCGATGCCGACGGCATCCCAGAGCAGGAAGAACGCCGTCGCGACGAGGACCGTGGCGATCGCGCGCCCGCGGCGGCGCTCGGCCGTTCGGGATGCCGGCCACAGGACGAGGCGAAAGCGTGCATCCAGCGCGATGATCCCGCCCAGCGACACCAGGAGGACGAGCAGATAGGCGCCGGGCATGTCAGTCGTCGCCGGCGCCGCGGCGGATGCTCCGTCCTGCTCCCACGCCGCTCGGCTCCGGGAGGCGGGCCGCTCCGTCGTCTCCACGAAGTCTCTTGACGACCAGCTCGGCCGAGATCAGGCACATCGGAAGGCCGATGCCGGGCAGCACGGAGGTGCCGGCATAGAAGAGCCCGTCGACCTTTCGTGACGCGTTCCGAGGTCGGAAGACGGCACTCTGGCCGAGCGTGTGCGCGAGTCCGAGGGCGCCGCCCCGCCACGCTCCCAGATCGGCTTCGAAGTCGGCCGGTGCGATGGTGCGCCGCACCCGGATGCGTGCGGCGAGGTCCGGGATGCCGGTCCATGCCGCGATCTGCGCGATGACGCGATCTGCGGCTGCCTCGATCAACGGCGCGCCTGCCCCGTCGACGCCGCCGTGCCCGAGTGACGGATCGGCGGGCATCGGAACGAGCACGAAGAGGTTCTCGCTGCCCGCCGGGGCGACCGATGGGTCCGTCGCCGAGGGGCGGCACACGTACAGGGAGGCAGGATCGGGAATCCGCGTGTCGCGGCCGAACACATCGCCGAAGTTCTTCTGCCAGTCCCGGGCGAACAGCAGGGTGTGGTGGGCCAGCTGCGGAAGCTCGCCCTCGACGCCGAGCAGCAGCAGAAGGGCGCCGGGTCCGGGGTTGCGCCGTCGCCACCACCGTTCCGGGTAGGTCTGCAGCGACTCCGGCAGCATCGTCGTCTCCGTCGCGTGCAGGTCTGCGGACGACACGACGATGTCGGCTTCGTGCACCGTGCCGTCGGCCAACCGGATGCCGATCGCGCGCGCATCGTGGGTGAGGATCTCCGCCACGGGCGACGCCGTGTGCACGGTGGCGCCCTGGGCCTCGGCCACGCGGGAGACGGCCGCGATCACCTCGGTGAAGCCGCCCTGTGGGTAGAGGACGCCCTCGTCCAGGTCGAGGTGGCTCATGAGGTGGTACAGGCTCGGCGCATCGTAGGGGGATGATCCGAGGAAGACCGCGGGGTAGCCCAGGATCTGGCGCAGGACGGGATCGGCGAAGCGCCGCGCGACGTGGTCGTTGAGCGATCGCGTGAGCAGGGGAGCGAGGCGAGGCAGCTGACCGGCCACGGCCGGGGCCCGCAGACCCTTCGTGGAGGCGTAGGTGTCGTAGAGGAACCGCGACACGGCGAGGTCGTACGCATCGTGGGCCGAATCGAGGTACTCGTCGAGACGTGCTCCGGCGCCCGGCTCGCGGCTCTCGAAGAGCTCCCGCGCCTGCGCGCGACCGGACACCACGTCGATCGGATCGCTGGGTGCGGCGCCGTTTGGCTCGGGATAGACGCGATAGGCGGGGGTCAACGGCACGAGATCGAGCTGCTCGGCCGCTGTGGTGCCGCACAGGCGGAAGAAGTGATCGAAGACCTCGGGCATGAGATACCAGCTCGGTCCCGTATCGAAGCGGAAGCCGTCGCGCTCCCACGAGCCCGCTCGACCGCCCAGCTCGGGGGAGGCCTCGTGGAGGTCGACTCTCCAGCCGTCGCGCGCGAGCAGGGCGGCGGTGGCGAGCCCTGAGATGCCTCCGCCGATGACGAGGGCCGTGCGGCTCATGCGGTGCTCCGTTTCGGGGGGCGGCCGGCGAGGGCACGGGCCGCGATGGTTGCTTTGACGGGGGTGGGCACGGAGACCCGCGCGGTCTCGTCGTCATCGCGCAGGCGGCGGGAGAGCTCCGCGAACAGGCCGTGTGCGGTGGTCACAGCGCGCCGGCAGTCGGCGGGCAGGTCGGCGATCGCCCGCGCGGCGGCATCCAAGTCGGCGTCGATGCGGTCGAGGACGGCGATGCGGTCTCGGTGTCCGTCCTGGAGGCCGAGGTAGTCGCGACCGAGGCGGTTCTCGTCGTCCGCGCGGTCGCGGAGGAAGTTCACGTCCTGGAAAGCGGCACCGAGGCGGCGGGCGCCGTCGACGAGAGCCGGATCGGCGATCAGCGGCGTGCTGCGACCGGCGTTGACGAAGATCTGCAGGCACATCAGACCGACGACCTCCGCCGACCCGTAGACGTAGGCGTCGTGCGATGCGTCGTCGTGCTGCGTGCGTGTGAGGTCGGTTCGCATGGAGGCGAAGAACGGCCGGATGAGATCATGACCGATCCCGCACTCGCGTGCCGCCAACGCGAACGCGTGGACGATGAGGTTGGTGCTGAAGCCCCGAGCCACCGCAGCGAGCGTCTCGGCCTCCAGCTCGTCCAGCAGCAGACGCTGGGTGGATGAGGGCAGACCCGTCGCCTCGGCGGCGCCGTCGACGACCTCGTCCGCCACTCGGACGAGCGCGTAGACGCTGCGCACATGCGTGCGCACGCGCGGACCGAGAAGGCGGCACGCCAGGGCGAAGGACGTCGAATAGGCCGTGATCACGGTCGCTGCCGCGTCTTGTGCGCAGCGGTCGTACGACGATCCGCCGCTCACGGGATGCGCTCCTCGATCGTGTTCGCGACCTCGGCCAGCAGTGCGACGACGGCAGGGGGCAGGGACGGCGATGCGGCGCGGGAACGTGCGCGGCGGAGGCGATCGTGAATGAGAGCGACCAGGTCGTCGCGGGCGCCGCTGGCTTCGAGTTCCCGCTGCGCGCGGCGCACGGCGATCGGGCCCGTGTGCGCGACGGCGAGGGCCGAGCTCACCCGCGGCCAGGCGGCGGTGTCGCGCGCGAGCGCGATCAGGGGAGTGCGCTTGGCCTCGCGAAGATCGGCGCCGGGGTCGCGGCCGGCTTGACGACGTGAGCCGAACGTTCCGATGAGGTCGTCGACCAGCTGGAAGGTGAGCCCGAGGTCGGCGGCGGCGAGGGAGAGCTGCGCCCGGGCGGCATCCGATGCCCCGGCCAGGACCGCTCCGGCCAGCAGCGGCGCTTCGAAGGAATAGGCGGCCGTCTTGTCGTGGGCGGCGCCCAGCAGCGCATCGGTCTCGGGATAGTCCGCACGCGCGGCGTGCTCGACATCGGCGAGTTCGCCGGATGCCGAGACGAGGATCGCGTCGTCCATGATCTGCAGAAGCGCGGCGCGTGCCGGTGCGTCGATGGCGACGGAGGCGACCAGCCGCGTGGCCTCGAACAGGAGGAGATCGCCGGCGAGCACGGCCGCGGCGTCGCCGACCGTTGCCGCCTGGTCCGCCGACGCTCCGAAGGAGTGGGCGCGCGTGCGGAATCGACCCGCGACGTTGGGAATGCCGCGTCGCTCCAGATCGCGATCGATGAGGTCGTCGTGCACGACGAAGGCGGTGTGCAGCAGTTCGAGGGCGGCGGCGACGTCCCAGACGGCCGCACCCGCCGTGTGGAGCGCGTCGGTCGATCCGCCGAATGCGCGATAGGCCGCGACGACCAGTGCCGGCCTCAGGCGTTTCCCGTCGGCGGCTGCCGCGGTCGTCGCGGCTGCAAGCGCACGGGCGCCATCGCCGAGGGGCGCGGCCCGCCGTTCGAGCCGCTCGAGGGCGCCATCGATCGCCGCGTCGATCCTTTGCCGCGCGTCGTCGTCGAGCAGCGTGATCACGAGGCTCTCCGAACGGTCGCTTCCTCGAAGACGCCGAGCTGTTCGGCCTGAAGCACCAGCCATGGGCTGAAGGCCCAGGGGGTCGCTCTCAACGAGACGGCCAGATCGGCCGGATCGACCCAGCGGGCCTCGGCGACCTCGAGGGGATTCAGCCGCGGCTCGTCGTCGACGATGGCGGTGTAGACCGGGCAGATCTCGTGCTCGACGATGCCGCTCGCGTCGACGGCGCGATAGCGGAAGAGCGGCAGCGCGAGCTGCACGTCGCGCAGTGTGAGACCGAGTTCTTGTTCCGCCCGGCGATGGACGGCGTCGATCACCGCCTCCGCGGGCCGGGGGTGGCCGCAGAACGAGTTGCTCCACACTCCCGGCCAGGTCTTCTTGTCGAGCGCTCGCCGGGTGACGAGGGTTTCGCCGCGCGAGTTGTACACGTGGCAGGAAAATGCCAGATGAAGGGCGGTATCGGTGCCGTGGACGCTCGCCTTCGGCGCCGTCCCGATCTCGTCCCCGTCGTCATCGAGCAGGACCACGTATTCTGTCGGGGACACGATCTTCTCCTTATTGCTAGTTTAGCTAGCGATTTTAAGGGATACTACCTTTCGAGTGAGGGGGGTGTCCAGCGTGACAGACCGGTGGATCCCAACGACGGAGCGCGACCAGCTCGTGCGCGAGGCGCTCGTCGCCGTGCGCTCCTTCAGCGATTCTATGGACCGCATGCACGGCGTGCTCCGCAGCGACATGGATATGAACGGCTCGGATTTGGCGGCCCTGCGCATGCTGATCGTCCGCGAGCAGCGAGGTGAGTGGGTGTCTCCGCACGAGATCGCACGACACCTCGCCATCTCCACCGCCTCGACGACGAAGCTTCTCGATCGCCTCGCCGAGCGGGGACACATCGAACGCCGTCCTCACCCGGCCGATCGGCGCGCCCGCATCGTCGTGCTCACCGACCGCGCCCGGAGCGAGTTCTATCGCCATCTCGGCGCGCGCATGGCGAAGATGCGCGATGTCATGGATGCCTACAGCGATGACGAGCTGCGTGCGATCGCCCGTTTCCTCGATGACATGGACGAGGCGATGGTCGACTGAATTCCGCCGCAGACGTAGAAACGAAGAAGGCGTCCCGATCGGGACGCCTTCTTCGTTGACCGGATGACACATCCGACCGATTGGTTGCGGGGACAGGATTTGAACCTGCGACCTCTGGGTTATGAGCCCAGCGAGCTACCGAGCTGCTCCACCCCGCGGCACAAGGAATAGCCTAACACGGGTTTTGCCCACCGGTGCACACCCGCCCGACGAGCCGGCGGTCGTTGCTCCGGGCACGGTGGTTCGGGAGGATGGGACGACCGCGTCACGCACACGCCCATCGCGACGGGATCGATATCGGGGCGCCCCAGTGATCACTCCCGAGAGGACACAACCGATGAGAACGGATGCCGTCGGCATCGCCGTCGCACAGTTCGCGCCCACGGCGGACAAGGCCGACAATCTGCGCGTCATCGACGAGCTGGCCGGTGTGGCCGCGGATCGCGGGGCCGAGGTCGTGCTCTTCCCCGAATACTCGAGCTACTTCGTCGACCCGTTCGATGCGACGCTCGCCGCCAACGCGGAGCACCTGGACGGGGCATTCGTCGCGGGACTGACGGCGATCGCTTCGCGTCGCGGTGTCGTGGTTGTCGCGGGGATGGTCGAACACGGTGCGACCCCGCGCGTGCGCAACACCGTTGTCGCCGTGGACGCGACCGGACTTCAGGCGGTGTCACGCAAGCTTCATCTCTACGACGCGTTCGGGCAGCGAGAGTCCGACTGGGTCGAGCCGGCGCCTGTCAACGCTCCGGAAACCTTCGAGGTGGGAGGGCTGACCATGGCGCTGATGACCTGCTACGACCTTCGCTTTCCGGAGGTGGGGCGCGTGCTCGCCGACGCGGGCGCTCACGTGATCCTGGTAGCGGCGGAGTGGGTCAGAGGGCCGCTCAAGGAACAGCACTGGCGAACGCTTCTGCATGCGCGTGCCATCGAGAACACCCTCTACGTGGCAGGCGCCGATCATCCGCCCCCGCTCGGCGTCGGCGCCTCGATCGTCGTCGATCCTCAGGGCGTGGAGATCGCCGGGGTGGGAACCGCGACCGACGTGGCCGTCGGTTTTGCGTATGCCGGGGCCATCGACCGTGTCCGACGCGTCAACCCGGCGCTGCAGTTGCGGCGGTTCAGGGTCGAGCCGCGCTGATCAGCGCCAGTCGGCGGCTTGCCTCGGCGATGACGTCCGTCCGTTTGCAGGCAGCGAAGCGCACCAGCGTGGCATAGTCGGAGCGGTGTTCGGGAGCGACGAATGCCGTGAGCGGAATTGCCACGACACCGGCGCGTGCCGGCAGTTCGCGGCAGAAGTGTGCCGCGTCAGTTCCGGGTTCCATCAGTGCCGCGGCATCCGCCACCGTGAAGTAGGAGCCGGCCGGCGTCGACACCGTGAACCCCGCGGCACGCAGTCCCTCGGCGAGTCGGTCGCGTTTCCGCCCCAGTGTGGCCGCGATCTCGGTGAAGACGGCGTCGGGAAGTCCGAGACCGACGGCGACGGCGTCCTGGAACGGCGTCGTACTGACGTAGGTGAGGAACTGCTTGACCGCCAGGACGGCGTCGATCAGGTCGGCGGGACCGGTGATCCACCCGATCTTCCATCCCGTGGTGGAGAACGTCTTGCCCGCTGAGGAGATCGACAGGGTGCGCTCTGCGGCTGCGGGATCTGTCGCGATCGGAACATGGGCGCCGTCGAAGACGAGGTGTTCGTAGACCTCGTCCGTGACGATGAGAGCGTCGTGATGCTCTGCCAGCCGGACGATCTCGGCGCGCACGTCCGCGGAGAAGACGGCGCCGGTCGGATTGTGTGGATCGTTCACCAGAATGATCCGCGTGCGGTCGGTCACGGCGGCCGCAAGGAGGTCGAGGTCGGGCTGGAAGTCGGGCCATCGCAGCGGCACGGTGACCAGTCGCGCGCCGGTCAGCGCCACGATGGCCGCGTACGCGTCGTAGTAGGGCTCGAAGACGACGACCTCGTCCGCAGGAGAATCGATCAGCGCCAGCAATGTGGCGGCCAGCGCCTCGGTCGCTCCCGCGGTCGTCACGACCTCGCGGTCGGGATCAACGGTGAGCCCGTAGAAGCGCGCCTGATGCGCGGCGATCGCTTGGAGCAGGGCGGGGACGCCGCGACCAGGCGCGTACTGATTGCGTCCGTTCGCGATGGCCGCGCGGGCCGCCTCCAGAACCACGGCGGGGCCGTCCTCGTCGGGGAAACCCTGGCCGAGGTTGATCGCCCCCGATTGTGCGGCCAGCGCACTCATCTCCGCGAAGATCGTCGGGGCGGCGACTCCCGATGCGGACAGTAGTCCCGCGCCCTGTGCCGTGCGGCGCCACGTGCCCGGAATCTCTCGCATCGCGCTCAGGCTACATGCATAGGCTGGGCGAGGTGCGGGCATAAGCAACACACAGAATCGCGCGACATCCTGGTCAGGTCTTGGGAAGAAGGAAGCACACATGAGCGAGAACACCCCCACCAACAGCGAACCGCAGGATGGCGCCGCGCAGGGCATCGATGCCGCGCAGCAGCGTGAGACCGCGCCGGAGCGTCCGCCGCTGCCCGAGCAGTCGGCCACGCACGCGGCTCAGAATTCGCCGGCAGGCGCCGCGACCTCCGCGCCCGCCGGTACGCCGGAGCCGGGCACCGGCTACGCCGCGCAGGCGCCGTACACGGCCCCGACCCCGCCGACGGCTCACACGCCGAGCCCGCAGGCGCCCCACGCGTCCTACCCGGCCCCGTCGTACGGCAGCCCGGCCTTCGGTACCTCGGCGTTCGGCACTCAGGCCACGGCCGTCTACCCGGCTGCGACGACCGCAACGGAGCACGCGCCGTCGGCGAAGCTCGGTGCGGGCAAGATCGTCGGCATCATGGTCGCGGCGGCGCTCGTCGGTGGCGCGGCCGGAATCGGGGGAGCCGCGGCGGGCGCGTCGTTCTTCCCGCAGTCGCAGACCGTGGTCAGCGGAGCACCCTCCACGGTGACGGTGAACAACACGGCCTCGGTGAATCAGACGACGGCGATCGCCGCGAAGGTCGTCCCGAGCGTGGTCACGATCTCGGCGACCGCGGGCTCTTCGGGCGGCACCGGGTCCGGGGTGGTCCTCACCTCCGACGGCTACGTCGTGACGAACACACATGTCGTGACGCTCGACGGTCAGACCGCTGACGCGAAGCTGTCGGTCACCGCATCGGACGGCAAGGTGTACGCGGCGACCATCGTCGGCACCGACCCGACCTACGACCTCGCGGTGATCAAGCTCACTGATGCATCGGGGCTGACTCCGATCGAGTTCGGCGACTCGTCCAAGCTCAACGTCGGCGACGCGACGGTCGCCGTCGGAGCTCCGTTGGGCCTGTCGAACACGGTGACCACGGGGATCGTCAGCGCTCTCAACCGCTCGATCCAGATCGCCTCGTCGGCCGCGCCGAAGGGTGACTCACAGGATCAGACCCCCCAGCAGGGTGACGGCAACGGCTCGCCGTTCCAGTTCGACTTCGGCCAGGGGCAACAGCAGTCGACCGCGCAGAGCTCCATCTCCATCGCCGTGATCCAGACGGATGCCGCCATCAACCCCGGCAACTCCGGTGGTGCGCTCGTCGACGGCGAGGGCAAGCTGATCGGCATCAACGTCGCCATCGCCTCTGCTGGCGGCTCGAGCTCCAGCGGTCAGTCCGGGTCGATCGGTGTGGGCTTCTCGATCGAGTCCGACATCGTCAAGCGCATCACCGACGATCTGATCAAGAACGGCACCGCCACGCATGGTCTGCTGGGTGCAGGTGTCCGTGACGCCGCCACCCAGGAGGGCGCCACGACCGCCGGAGCCTACATCGCGGACGTGACTTCGGGCGGTGCCGCTGCTGCGGCGGGTCTGAAGAAGGGCGACGTCGTGACGTCGTTCAACGGAGTGCCGATCACCAATGCCACCGACCTGACGGCACAGGTGCGGGCGCTCGCTGCGGGATCGAAGGCGACGATCGTCTACGACCGCGGAGGGAAGACGAGTTCCGCCGAGGTCACGCTCGGCCAGCTCCAGCAGTAGCGTCGCTCCCCGCCCGCCGCAGCCGGGCGCCACCGAAGGCCACCGTGCGAGTTCCTCTCACGGTGGCCTTCGTCGTCGCGCGAGAGGGGAGCGGAGTCAGTCTGCGAGCAGACGCTCGATCGCCGAGAGCGGGATCGCGAGCCAGGCGGGCCGATGCCTGGCCTCGTAGATGGCCTCGTAGACCGCTTTGTCGAGTTCGAGCGCGTTGAGCAGGATCTGGGCGGTCGCGCCTCCGGTGTCGGAGTATCCGTCGAGAAAGGCGGTACGTGCCGAGCGGGCCCAGGCGTCGGCGGCCTCGTCGACAGCGCCGTCGTGCTGCTGGGGCGCGCGCTGCAGTCGCAGCGATCCCGCGACGTAGTCGAACGAGCGCAGCATGCCGGCGATGTCGCGCAACGCGAGATCCGGTGCGCGTCGCTCGGCGATCGGTCGCATCGGTTCTCCCTCGAAGTCGAGCAGCATCCAGCCCCGCGTCGGCGAATGCAGAACCTGGCCGAGGTGGTAGTCGCCATGCACTCGCTGCAGGGCGGGCCAGGAGGAGGCCTCGGCGGCGGCGTAGATCCGGTCGATTGCCGCCGCGTGGGCGGCGAGCGCAGGCACTTCCACCGCCGCGATGGCACGTCGTCGCCGCCACGCCGCGCTGATGGCGCGCCGGGCGACCCCGTCCGCGCGCGGGGTGGGGAACAGGCGGGCGAGATCTCGATGGACCGCGGCGGTGACCTGACCGAGGGAGGCGGCTTCGGCGGTGAAGTCGGTGTTGACGGCCGCCGCGGCAAGAGCCACCCGCCAGGCGTCATCGACGTCGGGCAGGAACTCCTGCGCGAATGCCAGCGATCCCCGCTCTGAACCGCCGCCCGGCGCCATCGTCCAGCGGCCGTCGAGATGGCCCACGACGGGGGGAACGTGGCGGCTGCCGGCGGCTGCGAGGGCGGACTGGAGTTCGATGTCCGGGTTGATGCCCGGATGCAGGCGGCGGAACACCTTGCAGATCGTCGGCGCGGCGTCGCGTGGACGGTAGATGATCGAGGTGTTCGACTGCTCGCCGACCAGCACCTGCGACGGACCGTCCAGATCGCTGCGACCCAGTTCGGCGAGCAACGCCGAGGCGAAGGCGTGATCGTGCGGTCCGTCGATCAACGCACGACCCTCGTGGACCGCGATCGTCCACGGCTCCGTGACATCGGCGGGACGGGTCACGAGCGGAACCTGATAGACGATGGCGTCCTCGTCGTCGCCGTCGGCGACGATCAGGACCTGAACGGCCGCATCCGGGTCGCCGGTCGTCAGCTCGCGTTCGTCGAGAATCCGCAGGCGGGGTGAGCGTCCGGTCGGCGAGTACCACCGCTGCTGCGGCATCCACACAGCCAGGTGCCCCAGCGTCGTCTGCATGCGTCGAGGCTAGTCAGGGGGTCACGGGCTGTCGAGGTCGCCGGTCTGATCGTTGCCGTCGCGGTCGGCCTCGGTCGAGGACGATGACGTCGTGAGAAAGGTCTCGAGCGGAACCGAGATCGCGACGCCAGCAGCGCCGAACACACCGAGATCGTCGATCGGCGGCGGCAGCACTTCTGCCGGCTGCGGCTGTTCCCGCGGGTCTGCGGGCAGCCCGCCCCACTCGGACGGATCCTCGGGCCGACTCTGGAAGATACCCATGCGCCCATTGTGCGCGATGCGGCTGCGACGAGCGCTCGCCGCGCGGGATCACCCGGGTTCGCGGTCCCCCTCATCCGGTGTGAGGGGCCGACCGGACTTGCGCGCGCCGCGGCGCGGAACAAGACCGGCGACGGCCGTCACGGCCGATCGCCCGCGGTCGCCGATGGTGCTGCCGGTGCGCCGGACGAAGCCGAACGCGGTGCTCTCGAGACGTGTCGCGCCCGGCCGTGGCTCGAGCTCGGCGGGGTACTGCAGCGGCGCTCCTCCGAAAGCGCGCCGGGATCCGACCACGACGCGTCGCCCGAGCAGGTGATTGCCGGTGCCGCCCACGGCGGCACCGATACCGAAGGGGAGAGCCTTGCCGATGACGGATGCGCCGCCCTTGGCGGCGAACTGGCGGATGAAGGCCGACTTCAGCCTGTCCACGAGAGGACCCACGGCGGCGCGAGGCAGCGACTTCGTGATCAGTTCGCCCCAGTACGTGGGGCGGGGCGTCCCCGTCCCGGCGAGCTGTCGACCGAGCTGCGCGACGAGATCGACACCCTCCTTGCCGAGCATGAGCGTCAGCACAAGGGCGCGCGCCCGGTCGGGGTTCTCGACACGGATGCCATGCAGCTCCGCCAACGACTGCGCGAACAGCGCGGTCGCTTCGAGGAAGCCCACCGTCTCGACACCGGACAGGGCCAGGGTCATGCCGGTGCCGATGCCGGGGACCACCGCGGTGGCTCCCACGGCCGCGCCGCCGGTGGTCACGGCCGCCAGGTAGCGGCGTTCGAGCATCCGCACGATGTCGCTGGTCGCTGCCTCGGGGTGGCGCAGGCGGATGCTGCGCAGGTGCGCGATGACGGCGGGGCGCTGCACCTGAAGAACCCGGTCCAGGGCACGGATGGTCCGAGGGTGCTCGGAGGACCCTTCCGGCGGCAGGCCTCCGGCCCACGGCGCGTCATCGGGGAGCGAATGGATGCGGGGGATCTGGACCATGTCGGCACGATCCTATGGACGGCCCCTGGAGAGCGGCTGAGCGTTGACGCGCGGGTGTGGACGATCGGGGCGATCGTCGGACCGGCTTGCTAGGTTTGACGGGTGAGCGCCCCCCATCCGACCCCCGCGGAAGACGACGGCGTGCACGATCTGCCGCCGCTGCCGTCGGTGCCCGCTGCCGAGGCGGCAGCTCAGCTCGATCGCCGCGAGGACGAACCGGCGGCGGCGCCCGCGGTGCCCCGACCGCGTCGTCCCGCGGCACAGCGCGGCGCCCCGCGCGTACCGCGGCCACGCAAGCCCAAGGCCACGCTCCCGCCGCCCCCCGACGTGCCGCCGGAGGTGGCTGCCGCACGATTCGAGGCGGCCCCGCCGCCACCGCCGTCGTCCATCGACGCGGGAGCCGAGATCTCGGAGAGTCCCGACCTCGAACCGGCGCTGCCGGAGGCCACCGCTGAGGGTGAGCGAGAGCCTGAGGTCGAGGTCGAGGTCGAGGTCGAGCCCGAGGTCGTGATCGAGGTTGAGCCCGAGGCAGAGGCCGAGCCCGTGATCGAGCCCGATCAGACCGTTGCGGACGACGCCCAGGTCGCGCCCAAGGGTGCCCTCGAGGTCGAATCCGTCGCGGACGACGTTCCCGACCCGGACGCGGCGGCATCCGCGCTCGCGGAGATGCTGGCGGCGACGGGACCCGCCTCGACGGCCGATACCGATGAGTCCGTCGACGACGCCGGCGCGAACGTGCAGATCGAAGCGGTGCGTCTGAGCGGGGTCACGAAGACATTCGGCGCGACCGTCGCGGTCGACGCGATCGATCTGCGAATCCCGGCCGGCACTTTCTACGGGATCGTGGGCCCCAACGGTGCGGGCAAGACGACGACGCTCTCGATGATCGCGGGTCTGCTCCGCCCCGACAGCGGTGAGATCCGCATCGCGGGTGTCGACCTGGCATCCGCGCCTCGTCAGGCGAAACAGAAGATGGGCATCCTGCCCGACCGCCTGCGCACTTTCGACCGGCTGACCGGCAGGCAGCTGCTGCACTACTACGGAGTACTGCGCGGACTGCGCTCGGCCGTCGTGGAGAGTCGTACGGCGGAACTCGCGCGGGCGTTCGATCTCACCGACGCCCTGTCGCGGCCCGTGTCGGATTACTCGGCCGGTATGACGAAGAAGATCATGCTCGCCGGAGCCATGATCCATTCACCCCGCGTGCTCGTCCTGGATGAGCCGTTCGAGTCGGTCGACCCGGTCTCGTCGGCGGTCGTCCTCGACATCCTGTCCGCCTACGTCGCGCACGGCGGCACGGTCGTGCTGTCCAGTCACGGAATGGAGCTCGTCGAGCGTGTCTGCTCCGGACTCGCGGTGATCGTCGGGGGTCGTGTGCTCGCCGAGGGGACCGTCGATGAGGTGAGGGGAGAACTCACTCTCGAGCAGCGCTTCATCGAGCTGTCCGGCGGCATCAGCGACGCGGAGGGGCTCGAGTGGTTGCACACGTTCTCCGACTGAGGCTCGACCTCCTCGTCGGCGCCCTGCGCGCGGACCGACGCCAGATCGCGCGCACACTCGTGGGTGTCGCCGTGGTCGCGCTCGTCGTGGGCGCCGTGTGTGTCGCCGCATGGCGGCTGCGCTCGTCATCGGAGGACGCGGCATTCGCGGTGACGATGGTCGCGGCATCCGCTCTCACCCTCGGATTCTTCGTCACGGCCCTGGTGGGGGGCGTGGACGATCAGCTCGACCCGCGGCGATTCTCCGTCGTCGGAGCGTCGCCTCGCGCGACGGCCGGAGCGACGCTGCTGGCGAGCATGATCAGTGTGCCGGCGATCGCCCTGATTGTCGTCGCGGTGGCGTTGAGCGCGCTGTGGGCTGATCGTGGCGCTGCGGCGTGGGTGTGCATCGTCTCCGCCGTCCTCGGCGTGCTCACGTGCCTGCTGCTCGCGAAGATCGGCCTGGCCCTCGCGGGCATGGTGCGCGATCATCGCTCCAGAGAGCTGACGGGGGTGTTCCTCATCGCCCTGATCGTGGTCGTCGTTCCTGTCGTGGTCTTCCTCGCATCCCTGCAGTGGACCGACGGCGTACCGTCCGCTCTGGTCGCGGCCGTCGACCTTCTGGCGCTCACTCCTCTGGGCGCGCCATGGGCGCTGCCCGAACGCGCACTCAGCGGTGGCGCAGCGGGCCCGGCCGTTGTCGCGGCGCTGTCGGTCGCGGTGCTCGCGGCACTGTGGTTCTGGCTCGTCGACCGGTTGATGACGACCACCGAGCGCCCGGGGGTCGCGCGTCAGAAGCGCGGGCTGGGGTGGTTCGATCTGACGGGCGGCACAGCGGCCGGTGGCATTGCGGCACGCAGCATCGTCTATTGGTTCCGTGATCCGCGTTATCTGGTCAACATCATCATCGTGCCGATCGCGGCGGCCCTGACGATCATCCCGCTCGTGCTGGTCGGCGTGCCGATCGAGCTCGCGGTGCTGCTTCCGGCCCCACTGATCGCGCTCTTCTTGGGCTGGTTGCCGCACAACGACCTCGCCTACGACTCGACGGCTCTCTGGATGCACATCGCGGGCGCTGTGCGCGGCGCGGCGGATCGGGCCGGACGTCTCGTGCCGATCACGGTCGTCGGCGCGGTCCTGCTGGCGGTGGCCGTGCCGGTGACGATCTCCCTGCACGGACGTTGGGCGATGCTCCCGGCGATGGCGGGCGTATGCGCCAGCCTGTTCCTGGGCGGGCTGGGGTTGTCCTCCCTCACCTCTGTCATCGCTCCCTACGCCGTCTCCCGACCCGGCGACAGCCCGTTCCAGCAGCCGCAGCGCACCGGCGGTGGACTCTCGCAGGCGGTGGTGATGTTCGGGGCGATGCTCCTGAGCGTTCCGACGCTGTGGTGCGCCTGGCTTGCGTTGACGGCGGACGAGAGCTGGGCGTGGATCGCGCTGTGGGCAGGTGCGGGGTCGGGCGCGGTGGTGCTGCTGATCGGGATCTTCGCCGGCGGAGCCGTGTTCGATCGCACCGGCGAGCGTCTCATGGAGTTCGCCGAGTCGACGTGACCCTGGGGACGAACCCGTCCACGGGTGCCTCGCCGCCGATAGAATCGGTCACCATGAGCCCCCTCGACAGTCCCGATGCACCCGGTGACGGCGGCGTCGCCACCCTTGATCGTGAGCTCGAAGAGCTTCTGCGCGAGGAGAACATCGAGCCCGGTGACCACGAGCGGTTCTCGCACTACGTCAAGAAGGACAAGATCCTCGAGTCCGCCCTCACGGGCAAACCGGTGCGTGCGCTGTGCGGCAAGAAGTGGACTCCCGGCCGTGACCCGGAGAAGTTCCCGGTGTGCCCCACGTGCAAGGAGATCTACGAGTCGCTCATGAGCTGAGCGGTCCCGCTCACGCGTCGATGTAGACGGTGGGCAGCGCCGGGTCGGACCTGCTCAGGGCGAGCCCCGTCACAGGGAGTTCCTCGCGAACGATCCCGTGATGCTCCCGCGCGCGCGCAACACCGCCCGCCCCCTCGAAGGCGGGGTCGGGCTCGCTCGCCTCGACCAGCGAGACCTGCAGGGCGCGGGCGTCGGGATGGTCCGCCGCCGTCTGGATCTCGTCGAATCCGTCGGAGACGGCGATGAGCTCGCTGGTTGCCGTGCCCCGGGAGAGGGTGCGGAACGCGGCCTTGCGACCGCCCTTGGACCCCTTGTCGGTGGAGGTCTTGGCCACCGCGACCCAACCACCCGCGGCATCCTGCCGAGCGACGAGTTTGTAGACCATCCCTGCCGTCGGCGCGCCGGAACCGGTCACCACGGATGTCCCGACGCCGTAAGCATCGACAGGGGATGCCGCGAGCGCTGCGAGGGCGAACTCGTCGAGGTCGCTCGTCACGGTGATGCGCGTTCCGGTCGCGCCGAGCTCGTCCAGCTGCGCGCGCACCTCCGCGGCGACGGTGGGCAGGTCGCCGGAGTCGATGCGCACCCCGCCGAGGCCGGTGCCGGCGACGCGAATCGCGGTCTCGACGCCGCGGCGGATGTCGTAGGTGTCGATGAGCAGCGTCGTGTCGGTGCCGTGTGCCGCGATCTGGCTGCGGAAGGCGTCCTCTTCGCTGTCGTGCAGCAGAGTCCACGCGTGGGCGGCGGTTCCCATCGTCGGGATGCCCCACTCCCGCCCTGCCTGCAGGTTGCTCGTCGCACCGAACCCGGCGATGTAGGCGGCGCGCGCGGCCGCGACGGCGGAACGCTCTCCGGCGCGGCGGGAGCCCATCTCGGCGAGGGGACGGTCCCCGGCGGCGATACTCATACGTGCGGCGGCGTTGGCCACCGCGGAGTCGTGGTTGAGGATGCTGAGGGCCAGCGTCTCGAGCACGACCGCTTCGGCGAAGGAGCCCTCGACGGTGAGTACCGGCGATCCCGGAAAGTACAGCTCGCCTTCGCGGTAGCCGCGGATGCTCCCGGTGAAACGGTAGTTCTCGAGGTAGCGCAGGGTCTCGGCTCCGACGACGCGGTTGTCGCGGAGGTAGCGCAGCTCGTCGTCGCCGAAGCGGAACGCCCGCAGCTCCTGCAACAGCCGTCCGGTGCCGGCGACGACGCCGAAGCGGCGCGCTCCCGGGAGGCGCCGTCCGAACAGCTCGAACACGCAGCGGCGGGCCGCTGTCCCGTCCCGCAGGGCCGCATCGATCATGGTCAGCTCGTAGCGATCGGTGAGGAGGGCGGACGACGGGGCCTCGGCGCGGGTCATGCCGTCACTCTAGCGATGGCGCTGGTGACGTCGCCGTCAGCGCAGCGGCGGGTAGGGTGGAGAACCGTGAATGACGCACCGATCGGGATCTTCGACTCCGGTGTGGGTGGACTCACGGTGGCGCGCGCGGTCTCGCAGTTGCTGCCGCGCGAGTCGGTGCTGTACATCGGCGACACCGCGCATTCGCCCTACGGCCCCAAGCCGATCGCGGATGTCCGCCGCTACAGCCTCGAGGTGCTCGACACCCTCGTGGATCAGGGCGTGAAGATGCTGGTGATCGCCTGCAACACGGCATCCGCGGCGGTGCTGCGCGACGCGCGGGAGCGCTACGACGTGCCTGTCGTCGAAGTGATCGGGCCGGCCGTTCGCACAGCGATCTCCACCACGCGCAACCGCCGTGTGGGCGTCATCGGCACGGTCGGCACGATCGGCTCAGGCGTCTACCAGGACATGCTCGGCGTCAACGAGGATCTGTCGGTGTTCACGCAGGCGTGCCCGCGGTTCGTCGAGTTCGTCGAGGCGGGTGTGACCGGGTCGGCGGAAGTGCTCACCGTCGCCGAGGAGTACCTCGCGCCGCTGCGCCATGCCGGTGTGGACACCCTCGTGCTGGGGTGCACGCACTACCCGTTCCTGGAGGGTGCGATCAGCTATGTCATGGGCTCGGACGTCTCGCTCGTCTCGAGCGACTCCGAGACGGCCAAGGACGTCTACCGCCAACTCGTCTCACGTGATCTTCTGGCGGGGCCGGATGCCGTCGCCACCCATGTCTACGAAGCGACCGGCGACTCCGCCGACGACTTCCTCCGTCTCGCCGATCGGCTGATGGGCCGTGGCGTGTCCAGCGTGCGCCTGGTGCAGACCGGCGCCATCGACCTCCCGCACCCCTGGAAGGGGACCCCATGACCGATTCCACCACCCGCGCCGACGGCCGCACTCCCGACCAGCTGCGCCCCGTCACGATCGAACGCGGCTGGTCCGCGCACGCCGAAGGCTCGGCGCTGATCTCCTTCGGCGGCACGAAGGTGCTGTGCACGGCATCCTTCACCGGCGGCGTGCCGCGCTGGCTCACCGGCAAGGGCAAGGGGTGGGTGACCGCGGAGTACGCGATGCTGCCGCGTGCGACGAACTCACGCAACGACCGGGAAGCCGTCAAGGGCAAGATCGGCGGACGCACCCACGAGATCTCCCGCCTGATCGGGCGCGCGCTGCGCGCCGTCGTCGACACCAAGGCGCTGGGCGAGAACACGATCGTCATCGACTGCGACGTGCTGCAGGCCGATGGCGGCACCCGCACCGCCGCCATCACGGGCGCCTACGTCGCCCTCGCCGACGCGATCGAGTGGGGGCGGGCCAAGGGGCTGGTCGGCAAGAATGCCAAGGTGCTGCTCGACTCGGTCGCGGCGGTGTCGGTGGGCATCATCGACGGCGAGCCCATGCTCGACCTCGCCTACGTCGAAGACGTGCGCGCCGAGACGGACATGAACGTCGTGGTCACCGGGCGCGGCCTGTTCGTCGAGGTGCAGGGGACGGCGGAAGGTGCGCCCTTCGACAAGCGCGAACTCGATGCTCTGCTCGAACTCGGCGTGGCGGGATGCGCCGATCTGCGCGACGCGCAGATCGAGGTGCTCGCGTCGTGACCGGTGTTGCGAACTCCTCCGCGGCGGGCGACGGCGTCCGCCGCATCGTGCTGGCGACCCACAATCCGCACAAGGTGGAGGAGTTCGGTGCCATCGTCGCGCGCGTGCGCCCCGATCTCGAGGTGATCGGTTATGACGGCCCCGAGCCCGTCGAGGACGGCGTGACCTTCGCGGCGAACGCCCTCATCAAGGCGCGAGCCGCCGCGGCGCACACCGGGTTGCCGGCGCTCGCGGACGACTCCGGCGTGTGCGTGGACGTGCTCGGCGGTGCCCCCGGTGTGTTCTCCGCGTACTGGGCCGGGCACCGTAAGGACGCGCGGGCCAACCTGGAACTGTTGCTCGATCAGCTCTCCGACATCGCCGACCCGCATCGCACCGCTCAGTTCGTCTCGACCATCGCTCTGGTCGTTCCGGGGCCAGGCGGTGTCGTCCGTGAGGAAACGGTGGAAGGCGTCTGGCCGGGAAGACTCGCGACCGCTCCGTCGGGTACGGGCGGGTTCGGCTACGACCCGATCTTCCTGCCCGACGACCAGGGCGGGCGATCGGCCGCTGACCTGTCGCCGGCGGAGAAGAACGCCGCGTCGCACCGGGCTCGCGCCTTCGTCGCGCTGGCTCCGCTGCTGAGCACGCTGGAGCGATAACCGCTTTCATTCCCGACTAGGCGAAAGCTGCCGCGTGAAGGCTGAGCGCGGCCTAGCCTCGTTCCTATGCACGATCACGCACCGACCGGCATCCGTGGCGCGAGCAATCGCCGCCTGCTCACGATCTCGCTCTGTCTCACCGCAACCGTCATGCTGGTGCAGGTCATCGGCGCCCTCCTGACCGGGTCGCTCGCGTTGCTGGCCGACGCGGCGCACATGTTCACGGACTCGTCCGCACTCGTGGTCGCACTGATCGCCTCGACCGTGGCCGCGCGTCCTGCGAACGACCGCAACACCTACGGCTACCAGCGCGCGGAGGTGTTCGGCGCGCTGGTCAACGCGGTGATCCTGATCGCGCTGATGGTGTGGATCGCCGTCGAGGCGGTGCAGCGACTGCTCGCTCCGTCGGAGGTCGAGGTGGCCGGAGCGCTGATGCTGCTCGTCGCCGCCGTCGGCCTCGTTGCCAACGCCGTGTCGATGTACCTTCTCAGCGCCGCGCAGCGCCGCAGCATCAACGTGCGCGGCGCGTACATCGAGGTGCTCGGAGATCTCATCGGCTCGGCGCTGGTGATCGTCGCCGCCGTCGTCATCTGGACGACGGGATGGATGCCGGCCGACGCGCTGGCGTCGCTGCTCATCGCGGTGATGATCCTGCCACGCGCGATCGGACTGCTGCGCGAGGTGTTCTCGGTGCTGGGGGAGCGCGCGCCGCGGGGGACCGAGGTCGCGGAGATCCGCGATCACATCCTCGGCGAGGACGGCGTCGTCGACGTGCACGACGTGCACGTGTGGCAGCTCACCCGCGGCGCTCCGGTCTTCACCGCGCACGTCGTCGTCAGCGACGATCTGCTTGCCGGGGGATCGGCGGGAACGGGCGCGTTGCTGTCCCGTCTGCAGGGGTGCCTGTCCCGACACTTCGACGTGGAGCACTCGACCTTCCAGTTCGAGCCCGCCGGTCATCGGGAGCACGAGGCGCACGTCTGACACGCGGAACGGCTGCCAGCGACGCATCGCGTCGACGATATGTCACGATGCAGAGCATGGATGCCGCCACACGCGAGGAGTTCGCGACGCTGCGCCGACGCGCGTACGGGCCGGATGCCGACATCGACGACGACCCGGCGGCGCTCGCGCGGCTTCGCGAACTCGAGCAGCGTCAGGACCGCGGTTTTGCCGCCGAGCAGTCGGCACGGATGGCGGAGGCCGAGCGCCCGGCCGAACCGCCGGTGCCGCGACCGGAGAGCGCCGTGCCGGAGACGCCTGCGCCCGCCGGGGACGCGGCCGCTGTCGGCGTTGCTGAGCCGCACGGGGCGGGGCAGCACTATCTCTCGTCGCCGACCCCTCCGCCGATCGGCCGTGCGCTGCTCATCGGGTGGGCTGCGTCGATCGTGGTCGTCGCGATCGTCGTGGGCGCGCTCGTGTTCGCACTGGCGTCCCTGCGACCGGTGTCGGCGGTCACCGGTGCCCGTCAGGTCGCGAGCCTGGACCAGCCGACGGCGGACGTGCCGATGGTGCTGCCGTGGGCGCGCAACGGCGACCGGGGCACCACCTACAGCTTCGCTGGTCTGCTCATCGTCGTGTCCTCCGGCGAGAACCGCGGTTTCGAGGGGGAGTGCGTCACCGTGCTCCAAGACGCGCCGGACGTCGCGGGCTCCCAGATCGGCAATAGCGCGTGCAGCGCGAGCCCCTTTCACCCGGCGGTGTCCATCCACGTCGACCGCGGCAGCTCGGAAGAACTGACGGCAGCCTTCCCCGTCGGCACGGTGCTTCAGTTTGAGTGGGACGGCACCGCCGTAGCTGTCTTCGCCGCGGACCCGCCTGCGCCGACCAGTGCGCCGGCGTGAGGGCTACTCCTCGCGGCGAACGTCCATCGGCTGCTTGTCGGCGCGGAGTCCTCGCCACCGTGCGTGACGGAGCGTGCCGTTGGGCGTGAACTCGGCGTACTGGACCTCGCCGACGAGTTCCGGGCGCAGCCAGAGGGCGTCGGAGGCGTCTGCGGCGGGCACGCCGACGAACGGGTTGGTGTCGGCGCGCAACGGCCGCATCCGCTCCTCGAGTCGGGCGAGCTCGCGGTCGGTGAACCCCGAGCCCACGCGGCCGACATAGCGCAGGCCCCCGGCATCCGGGATGCCGAGCAGCAACGATCCGATGCCGCCGCGTCGTTCGCCCTTTCCGGGGCGGATGCCGCCGATCACGACCTCCTGCGTCGCCGTCAGCTTGACCTTGAGCCATCGTTCGGAGCGGATGCCGCGTCGATATGGCGACTGCGGATCCTTCACGACGACACCTTCCAACCGCAGGTCGGCGGCAGCCGTCAACGCGTCGGCGATGTCATCGGTGACGGGCGGCACGACGAGCGGTGATGCGGCGTCTGCCGTCACCGACTCGAGCAGTTCTCGTCTTTCGCGGAGGGGTCGCTCTGCGATGTCGTCGTCGCCGATGCACAGCAGGTCGAAGACGAAGTAGTGCACGGGTGTGGCGGTGGCTTCGCGGGCGATGTCGCGGGCGCCCGTGAGATGCATCCGCGACTGCAGTCGCGTGAAGCTCGGGTGCCCGGCGGCATCGAGCGCGACGATCTCGCCGTCGAACACGGCGGGCAGCGCGCCGAGCCCGAGGTCTGCGGCGGTGAGCTCGGGATAGCGCTCCGTGATGTCGACGCCGCTGCGTGCACGCAGCCGCATCCGCTCGCCATCCCATGTTGCGACGCCCCGGATGCCGTCCCACTTGAACTCGACCCACGGGAGGCCGCCCCAGCGTCGGGCCGCGGAGGTGGCCAGCGCGGGTGTCGACGACACGGCGAGCATCGGCGCCGCGCTGTCGCTAGACGAGCGAGACGGCATGCGGTGACCGGCGCCGGCAGCGGCCACGGCGGACGTCGCCGCATCCTTCCCCGCCGGCTTCGTGCGGTGCAGCAGCCACTGCGACTTCTCGCCGGCGCCCGACGTGCGGATCAGGGCGAGGCGCACGCGTCCGAGCGGTCCGCCGGGACGGCCCGTGAGGGTCGCGATGACCTCGTCATCCCGCCACTTCTCCACGGTGAAGGTGCCGGAATCCCACACGGTCATGGCACCCGCCCCGTACTCGCCGGCGGGAATCTCGCCGGCGAACGTCAGGTACTCGATCGGGTGCGGTTCGGTCATCACCGCCAGGTGGTTGCGGTCGGGAGAATCGGGGATGCCGCGAGGCACCGCCCAGCTCACGAGCACGCCGTCGCGCTCGAGCCTGAGGTCCCAATGCAGCCGCGACGCGTGGTGCTCCTGAATCACGAACCGCCATGTTTGCGCCGAGCCGCCATGAGTCGGCGCGTCAGAACGTGGCGGCTCGGCGGAAGAATGGCGGCTCGGCGGGAAGGGCTCGGGCGTGGCGGAGGGGGTGCGCTTGGCCACGTACGCGGCGAGCGGATCGGGGGCGGCGGGGGCGAGGGGGGCGAGCAGGTCGCCGTCGGCGGCGGCGCGGGTGAGTACCTCGTCGAACAGCAGGTGCCGCAGGTCGGGATCGTCCAGCTCGGCCCAGGTGCGCGGAGCCGCGACGGTCGGTCGGGCGCGCCCGCGGAGCGAATACGGGGCGATGGTGGTCTTCGCCGCGTTGTTCTGCGACCAGTCGACGAACACCTTGCCGGGACGGGCGGCCTTGCTCATCGCGCTTACGACGAGATCGGGATCGTCCGCTTCCAGGGCGCGTGCCAGTTCGCGGGCGAACGCCGAGATCTCGTCGCTGGATCGAGTCGTGTCCAGCGAGGCATACAGGTGAATACCCTTGGATCCGCTCGTCACCGGCGACGGCTCCATGCCCATGTCCGACAGGATGCCGCGGGCGCGTCGTGCCACTTCCGCACACTCGGCGAGCCCGACGCCGGGGCCCGGGTCGAGGTCGAGCACGAGGCGGTCGGGGTATCCGCGCCCGCCGTGGTCGAAGCGCCACTGCGGCGTGTGGAGTTCGAGGCTCGCGACCTGCGCGAGGTAGACGAGTCCGGCGACGTCGGCGACCAGCGGGTAGTCCTTCGCTCCGCCGGAATGGTCGATCGGGTGTCGCGGCATCCAATCGGGCGCGCCGGCTTCGAGGTCTTTCGCGAAGAAGGGCGCCTCGCCGGTGCCTTCCGGCCAGCGCAGCCTCGTGACCGGCCTGCCGGCAAGGTGCGGCAGCATCACGGGAGCGATGCGCGAGTAGTAGTCGATCACCTCGGCCTTCGTGGTGCCCGTGTCGGGATAGAGCACTTTGTCGAGGTTGCTCAGACGCAGGCGACGGCCCCCGACGTCGACCACCTGCGCTGACTGTGCCATGGCGCCAGGCTAGCGTCCAGCCCCTGGCGTCGGCCGCCGCGAGCCTGTTGGATGGCCCCATGAGAGCGATCTGGAAGGGCGCGTTGACGTTCGGCCTCGTCAACGTGCCGGTGAAGGTGTACTCGGCGATCGAGGACCACGACGTGCCGCTGCACCAGGTGCACGCGGCCGACGGCGGGCGCATCCGGTATCAGCGCATCTGCGAGCTCGACGGCGAGGTCGTGCCCTACGCCGACATCGACAAGGCATACGACGACGGCGAGCGCACCGTGGTGCTCACGGCGGAGGACCTCGCCGCACTGCCGTCAGAGCGCAGCCGCGAGATCGAGGTGGTCGAGTTCGTCCCCAGCGACCAGATCGATCTGCTGACGCTCGACCGGCCGTACTATCTCGAGCCCGACTCGTCGTCGCCCAAGGCGTACGTGCTGCTGCGCAAGACCCTGGAACGCACCGATCGGACGGCCGTTGTGCGCTTCTCGCTGCGGCAGAAGACGAGACTGGCCGCCCTGCGCGTGCGCGGCGATGTGCTCGTCCTGCAGACGCTGCTGTGGGCCGACGAAGTACGCGAGGCGACCTTTGCCGCTCTCGACGAGCCGGTGAAGATCTCCGACAAGGAACTGGAGCTGTCGGCGTCCCTCGTGGAGAGCTTCTCGGCCGACTTCGATCCCGACCAGTTCGTCGACGAATACCAGCAGGAGCTGCGCACCCTCATCGACGCCAAGCTGGAGAAGGGCGATGCCCTCGACACGTCCGAGACCTTCGGCGAGAAGGGCGAGAAGGATGCCGGCGGCGAGGTCATCGACCTGATGGCGGCGCTGAAGGCCAGTGTGGAGCGCAGCCGCGCGGCGCGGGCCGAAAACGATAAGGTGGCCCCGCCCGAGAAAGGCAAGGCCACCAAAGCATCCTGAGTCAGGCCGCGGGCGTGCCGTCTTCGAGGGGCTCGACCGTCTCGGCCGGCGAGCCGGACTGCTGCTCGTTCTTCACCTTGCGGCGCTCGGAGAAGTAGTGCCAGACGGTCACCAGTGCGGTGCCGCCCACAGCCGCGAGCAGGATCAGGTCGATGTAGTGCTCGACGAAGGTGGCCACCGGCGGGATGAAGCCGATCAGGTAGCCGAACATCGTGAGGCCGAAGCCCCAGAGGATGGCGCCGATCAGGTTGTACAGCGAGTACTTGCGCCACGGCATGTGACCGACGCCGGCGGCCACCGGGGCGAAGGTGCGGACGATCGGCACGAAGCGGGCGAGGATGACAGTGAGGCCGCCGTACCGCTCGAAGAACGCGTTGGTGCGCTCCACGTTCTTGCGGCTGAACAAGCCGGATTCTTTGCGCTCGAAGACGGCGGGTCCGCCCTTGTGCCCGATGAAATACCCGACCTCGCCGCCGATGAAGGCCGCGAGGCCGATGAGCAATGCCACCCACCACACGCTGATGCCGAAGATGCCGTGCGGCGTGGTCGCCGTCGAGTGCGACAGCAGGCCCGAGATCACGAGGAGTGTGTCACCCGGAAGGAGGAAGCCGACCAGTAGGCCGGTCTCGGCAAAGACGATGAAGCACACCACCAGCAGGGCCCACGGGCCGGCGCTCTGGATGATGGCCGCAGGGTCGAGCCAAGGGATGAGGGCGAGAGCGTGCACGAAGTTCCCGTCGGTAGATCGGCGGTGGAGGGGCCCGCTCCGAGAGGTGAGCGGTCGCGGTCAGTCTACCGGGGCGGTTCCCGAGTGATTGCGGTGAATCGGCTGATCAATCCAGGCGCGGATCGTTGAGCGGTCCCAGCTAGCTTGCTAGCATGCTGTCATGCCCCTCGACCCCATCGCCGGTCGCGCCGACAAGGCGCAGTTCAACGTCTATCTGCCGCGTGCGCTCATCACGCAGGTCAAACACCGGGCAATCGATGAAGGGCTGAGTCTCAGCAGCTTCGTCGAGCGGGTGCTGCAGGCCTCTCTCGACACTCCATCCTCGACCCGTCAGAAGGGGGATCCCTCATGATCGTCACTCGTCCCGTGCAGTACACCTCCGACGTTGCCGGATACCGGCGCCTCTTCGCGGCGCTGGGGCTGGTCGCTCTCGTGGAGGAGGCGGACTGGTCGGTCTACGCGGCGGGAGACGGGCGCGTCGCGCTGCACCGCGTGGAGCCGGGTGACCCGCTGGACGGCCTCGCCGCGTTGGGCTTCGAGTCCGACGACCTGGATGCCGCGGCCAACGCCTTCGGTGATGCGGCCCGGCGCTTCGTCGCGGACAACGGTGCATCGGGCGTCGCGATCGCCGGCGAGCTCGAGCTCGTGGTGCTCGAGCTCGCCCCGGGGGAGCGGCACGGAACGCAGGGCTTGCGCGCGCTCGGCCTGTGGGTGAGTGCGCATGTGGATGCCGCGGCATCCGTGCTGGAGCGTCTGGGACTGCGCGCCGAGGTGCGCAGCGACACCGGCCGGTGGGTGCAGCTCGTGGCGGATGCCGGGCTTGCGGCCGTGCACGACGGCGATGTGCCTGCGGCGCAGGTGTCGTTCGAGTACGAGGGTGATGTGGACGAGCTGGCCGCGCGGGTGCGCGCGGAGGGAGTGGACGCGCACGTCGTGGACGAGTCGTATGGGCGGACGCTTCTGATCCCGCGACCGGAGGGCGGCGAGCCGATCTGGATCAATGAACGCCAAAGCGACCTTTACGGCTACACCGCGCTCTGATCGGGCGTCGGTGCGCCCCTCCGTCCATGCTTCTGTGCGGAAGGTGGGACTTGAACCCACACGCCCGAAGGCACAGGAACCTAAATCCTGCGTGTCTGCCGATTTCACCACTCCCGCGCAACGGCCAGTCTATCCGGCGGCCTCGACCGTCTCGGGAGTGCGGGCGTCGGTGAGCGCCGTGACGCGGGGGCGACCGCCCACGATCCAGTAGCCGAGTCCGACGACGATGCCGCCGCCGACGAGGTTGCCGAGCCCCACCCACAGCATGTTGTTCGCGAACAGGCCCCACGTGAAGTGGGGGTCGCCGCTGAACAGGCCGATGCCGTAGGTGGTCATGTTCGCCACGACGTGCTCGAAGCCCGAGCTGATGAAGGCAAGGATCGCGGCGAAGATCAGCAGGATCTTGGCGACGTCGGAGCGCACGCGCGCGCACATCCAGATCGCGAGGCACACGAGGACGTTGCAGAGGACGCCGCGGACGAACAGCTGCAGCGGTGCTTCTTCCGCCTTGGCGGCGAGCATGTCGGCGAGCATCTTGCCGGCGGGAGCGTTGGCGTGCAGCACGCCCGAGGCCACGATCAGCCCGGCGAAGATGAGGGCACCGACGAGGTTGGCGACGAAGGTCGCGAGCATCGTGCCGATCGCACGCCACCAGCCCACCGCCCCCATGAGTGCCCCCTGGGGGAGGATCATCATCGCGCTCGTGAGCAGGTCGGCGCCAGCGAAGACGACGAGCGTGAGAGCGACGCCGAAGACGAGCCCCGACACGAGCTTCGCGAGCCCGTCTCCCGCGGCCAGGAGTGGCCCTGCTGTCGCGAGCATCAGCACGACCCCGATGCCGATATACGCACCGGCGAGCATGCCGGAGACGGCGAAGCGGCCGGGGGAGCGCACTCCCTCGGCCTTGTGGACCGCGGCGTCGGCCTGTACCTGCAGAGTCTCGGGAATCGTGAGCACGGAGTGAGTCTACGGAGAGTGGTCGGACCATATGGGGTGGATGGGCTGTGGATAATCGCTGCCGCTGCTGAGGCGCGATGCCAGGATGCCGGGGTGAGCCCCACCACGTACACGCCTGACGCGCCGCTCGCGTCAGCGCGCGCGTCGGTGGCCGTCGTCCAGGCCATCGCCGAACGGGTGCGGGACCGACTTCGTGAGGACGAGTCCGACCCGCTCCGGCATCCTGATCGCGTCCATCAGGTGGCCGTGTCGGAGGTGCGCCGTCACAACGACTACGCCCTCGCTCGGGGTCTCGAGCTCGTCGACGACGAGGCCGCCGCCGTCCGCGACGTGCTCGCCCGGGTGACGGGCTACGGCCCGTTGCAGGCGCTGCTGGACGACCCCGAGGTCGAGGAGATCTGGATCAACGGTCCTGGCGCGGTCTTCGCGGCGCGCGCGGGGCGCAGCGAACGCGTTCTGATGAGCATCAGCGATGAAGCGGTACGCGATCTCGTCGAGAAGATGCTGCACGCCACCGGGCGGCGGGTCGATCTCAGCCAACCGTTCGTGGACGCGTCACTTCCGGACGGAAGCCGACTTCACGTCGTCATCCCCGACATCACGCGTTCACACCTCGCCGTCAACATCCGCAAGTTCCTGCCCGCGCGGCGGACGCTGGACGACCTCGTCGGAGCCGGGGCGCTGCCCGCGCAGGTCGCCGACATGCTGCGCGACGCCATGGTGGAAGGGCGAAACGTCCTGGTGTCCGGAGCCACGCACGCGGGCAAGACGACGATGCTGGCGGCCCTCATCGGCGCCTGCCGACCAGAGCAGAGGATCATCACGGTCGAGGAGACCTTCGAACTCGCCGTCACCGCCCCCGACGTCGTCGCTCTGCAGGGGCGCCAGGCGAGTCTGGAGGGGACGGGCGCGGTGAGTCTGCGTCGCCTCGTGAAGGAGGCGCTGCGCATGCGCCCCGATCGCCTGATCGTCGGGGAGGTCCGTGACGCGGAGGCGCTCGATCTCCTCCTCGCCCTGCACACCGGCGTTCCCGGCGCGGCGACGATCCATGCCAACAGCGCCGACGATGCGCTATCGCGGCTCGCCACTCTGCCGTTGCTGGCCGGACGGAACATCGACGCCGCCTTCGTCCAGCCTGCGATTGCGACCGGCGTCCACCTTGTCGTGCATTGCCGTCGCGGGCCGAGCGGCGAACGGTTCATCGAGGAAGTGATCGAGACGACCGGACGCATTCATGAGGGCGTCATCGACACCCGCGTGGTCTACCGACGGGGCCGCTCATGACGGTCGTCTGGGGTGCGGCGCTTGCGGCCGGCATTCTTCTCGTCCTGTCACCCTGGCTGTGGCCGGTGCGCGAGCGGGACGAGGCACCGCGCCGAGACGGACGTGTGTCGCGGATGCTCGATGAGGCCGGCTTCGCACACGCCTCCACCATGCGTCCGGTGTTGATCGCCGTCGTCCTCTGCGCACTGTTCTGCGCCATCAGCTGGCTGGTGACCGGACTCGGCGCGGTGGCGGTGGTCGCGGCGCTGGCCGGCGCGGCAGCGCCGTTCGCCTGGCTCCGCGGGCGTGCGCGGCGGCTTCGGAGGTCGCGCCGCGCGTTGTGGTCCGACGTGTGCGACCTCTTGATCTCCTCCGCCCGTGCGGGTGTGTCGCTTCCGGATGCCGTGGCGGCTCTCGCGACGAGTGGTCCGCCTCCGCTGCGAGCTGCGTTCGAGCGCTTCCGCTTCGACATGGCGGCGTCCGGACACTTCGACTCCAGCGCGCTGCGCCTCAAGGCAGCCCTCGCCGATCCGGTGGCCGACCGCATCATCGAGACTCTCCGGATGGCGCGGCAGGTCGGCGGAACCGAGCTGACCGCCGTGCTCCGCGCGCTCTCGGCATCCGTGCGTGCCGACGCCACCCTTCGCGCCGAGGTGGAGGCGAGACAGTCCTGGGTGCGCGGAGCGGCGATCGTCGGGGTCGTGGCGCCGTGGATCGTTCTCGGCCTGCTGGCACTTCGCCCCGAGGGTGCCAGCGCCTACGCGAGCCCTGCCGGCGTCGCGGTGATCCTCGTCGGCGCGGTCGTCTCCGTCGGCGCGTACCGACTCACGATTCGCATCGGCCGCTTGCCGGAACCGCGGCGGTGGTTCGCATGAGCGTTCTGAGCCTCGCTGCATCCGCCGTCGTCCTCGGTGTCGCGCTCGGCACGGGATTGCTGTTGGTCTTCGGGCGACTCCCGCGGTGGGCGGCGCCCTCGCTCTCGCGTCGCGTCGCGCCGTATCTGCGCGACATCGCCGATCCGCTCGGCATCACTCCGCTCCCGCCCGCGGCGGTGACGTCGTCGTGGCGGCTTCTGCGAGACCGCATGGCCTCCTCCTGGGTGGCACTCGGAGGAGGAGGAAGTGTCGCGCGTCGCCTGCGTCAGGCGGGGTGGCGTCGGGATGTCGTGGCCTTTCGTGCCAGGCAGCTCGGATGGGCTGTGGGTGGGCTCGGAGCAGGTGGACTTCTCGTCGTCGCACTGACCCTTCTCGGGCGTGGCGGGCCGACGCTCGCCGTGCTGCCTCCGCTGTTCGCCGCGGCCGGAGTTCTCGGCTGCGACTACCGCCTGACGAGAGCGGCGCGCCAGCGGATCGCGCGCGTCGAGGAGGAGCTTCCGACCGTGCTGGAGTTCCTTTCGCTGTGCCTGGCTGCCGGGGAAGGTCTGCGTGACGCGCTGCGTCGCGTGGGCGAGGTCGGCTCCGGCGTTCTGACCGGTGAGCTCCGTGCGGCAGTGCTGGCGAGCGGCACCGGCTCGAGCCTGCCGGATGCGCTGCTCTCGGTGTCGAAGAGCCTCGACGTTCCGGCACTCGCGCGAGCAATTGAGCATCTGGTGGCGGCGATGGACCGTGGAGCGCCCCTCGCGCACGTTCTGCAAGAGCAGGCCGTCGATGCGCGAGAGGACGCTAAACGGGGGTTGTTGGAACTGGCGGGGCGCAAGGAGATCTTGATGCTTCTGCCGCTCGTGTTCTTGATCCTGCCGCTTTCGGTTCTCTTCGCGATCTTCCCCGGCATCGTCATGCTGCGGCTCGGCGTCGGTTGATGTCGGCGGAACTCGTCGGACATCCTCGACCACAGATCCGACGGATGTCGTGCAGCGCCGCCGAAGGTCATAGGCGGTGCCGGAGCGGCCTCTGCGGCACCTATCGGCCCGTGCAACATTCCACGGCGCCGTCACGCACCGCGAGGCGTGCACGTCCGTAGCCCCGGGCGGCACGCTCAGCATTCTGAACGGGGTTCCCACCCTGACGGCGCGGTGGAGCTGGACCTACTGCTGAGCCGTATCGGCCGTCGCCGCGAGGAGCGATGGGTCATTCCTCGTTCCCACTGCTGTGGATAACTCCGGCGCGAGAGGGCGCGTCCGAGCACACTCGACGCATGGACAGTTCACAGCGATCCGCGATCCGCGAGTTCGTCGACGACGAAACGGGTGACGTTCCGGGCTGGGTGCTCGTCACATTGATGACCGCCGGACTCGTCGTCGCGATCTGGACTCTCGCCGGCCCCGCGTTGGCTGCGCTGTTCGAGCAGGCGCTGAGCCGCGTCTCCGGTCTCTGATCCCGGGAGCCGGCGTGGAGAGCCTCCGCCACGACCAGCGCGGCTCGAGCACCGTTGAGTTCGTGCTCGTCGGAACGCTTCTGACTCTCTTGACCCTCGGTGTGCTGCAGCTGGCGCTCGCCGTGTACATCCGCAACGTCGTCCACGATGCGGCGGTGGAGGGCGCCTATTTCGGCGCGCTCGCCGACACGGATGCCGACGCTGGCGCCGCCCGCACGGCGCAACTGATCGCGACGGCTGTGGGTGACGGCATCGGCGCGGGGGTGAGCGCGTCGGACACCGACACGGCGCGCGGACCGGAAGTGGAGGTCCGCGTGGTGGCGACGCTCCCGCTGGTGGGACTGCTCGGAGTGCCCTCCGGGATGGAGGTGAGCGCACGTGCCCCGCGCGAGAGTTTCGACTGACCCACCGCGGGCGGTTCAGGGTGTGACGCTCAGAGACGACAGCGGCTCGGCATCCCTGGAGTTCATCACCGTCGGGCTCATCCTGCTCGTGCCCCTCGTCTACCTCATCGTCGCGCTCGGCAGCATCCAATCCCAGGCGCTGGGGGCCGAAACAGCTGCGCGGCAGCTCGCTCGCACGATCGCCTCGTCGTCCGACCTCGCGACGGCCGACGCCCGCACCCAGCGCGTCGTCGATGCCATCGTCGCCGAATACGGCATCGACCGCTCGACCCTCGACATTCACGTGCAGTGCGACACGTCCGGTCCGTGCCCCGCGGCCGGCGCGATGCTCTCGGTCACCGTGACGGCAGAGGTGCCGTTGCCGCTCGTCCCGCCGGTGCTCGGTCTCGACCAGGCGGCGCGCGTGCCGGTCACCGCGACCGGGGTGCAGAAGGTCTCCCGTTATTGGGTCGAGCCGTGAGGGCGTTCGCGTCGCGACGTCACGATGACGAAGACGGCAGCGTGCTGATCCTGGCACTCGGCTACTTCGTCATCGCGGTCGTGCTGGTACTCGTCTGTGTCGACGCGACGAGTCTCTACCTCACACAGAAGCGCCTGGATGCTGCCGCCGACGCGGCCGCGCTCGCCGGGGCGGACGGCTTCACTCTCACGGTCGACGCTTCGGGCCCGGCCGCACGGTTGACGGATGCCGGTGTCTACGATCAGGCCGAGGAGCTGCTCGCGGCCACCCAGACGGCCGAGCTGGTCGCGGCATCCACCCCCGACGGCGTCTCGGCACGCGTCACGGTCGCGACGACCTGGCGCCCGCCCGTGCTGACGCTGTTCGTCCCGGACGGCTGGCCGCTGGAGTCCACCGCGACCAGCCGTACCGCGTTGCGATGAGAGCTACTCTGCCCCTGCGCGCCGTGGCCATGCCCGCCACCCGGACGGCAGACTCCGCAGAATGGACTCCGCCGCCGCACGGCGTTCCGCAGGCACGGGGACCGCGTTCGAGAAGCCTCCCGACGAGCCGGTCGGGTATCGCACCTGATACCACGCCGCCGCTTCTGCGTCGCGCGGCCCGACGCTTTCGCTGTAGTTGCCGCTGACGACGGCGAAGACATGCTCCTCGAGCTCGTCGGCCTCGCGCTGCCACGGGGTGTCGCACGCGTCGCACCCGCACAGCGGGAAGGGGAAGTCGTGCAGCAGGCCCGCGTGCAGGAGCAGACCCGGGAAAGCCGTGAACACGAACGTCAGCCCAGCGCAGTCCGGCTCGCGCGGGCGCACCCTGACGGCCCGCGGCACCTCCCAGCTCGGTGGCGCGAGAAGGTCGGCGACGACATGTGGGCCGTCGTCGATCTCCACGTCGTACGTGAGCCGCAGGTGATCGATGAGCGCCGCTGCGACCGTGTGCAGCGGCGCGTAGCGTTCCGGATGCACGGTGACCGAGTACGCCTCGGTCGGCGGAGAGCCCTCCCACCGGTTTCCGTAATCGATGACCTCTCCGTCGGCATCGACGAACACCTGCGGTGCGATCGACGGGCGGGTGTACCGGCTCATCCCGTCATCCTGCCGCAGCCGTGATCGGCGCGCACTCACCGCGTGCGCGGCACGAACCTCGGCACCCAGCGGATGAACCCGGCCGCCCCCGCGAGGCCGATCACGCCGATGACGCCGGTGGCGACCGACAGGGAGACGACCGCGGCGACGGCTGAGACGAGCAGGGGAGCGATCGCGCCCCCGGCATCCGTCAGCGTCCGCCACGACCCGAGGAAGGCCGCCGGGTCGTCCTGCGGCGCGACGTCGGCGCCGAGCGTGAGCAGGATGCCGCTGGAAAGACCATTGCCCACGCCCAGAACCGCCGCGAACAGGGCGAACCACATCGCCGCCTGCGAGAGGTCGTGCGTGAACGCGAGCGCGAGGAAACCCGACCCCATCAGCACCATCGCGGGAAGCGCGGCCCAGAGGCGGCCGAAGCGGTCCATCACCTGGCCGCTCGCGTAGAAGAGGGCGAAGTCGATCGCGCCGGAGATGCCGACGACGAGCGCGATCGTCTGCGCGTCGAGCCCGATCGACACGCCCCACAACGGCAGCACCACCTGACGCGCCGATCGCACCGCCGAGAGGGATGCCGCAGCCAGCCCCAACCGCGACAGCACGCCGCGGAAGCGCCACATCGTGCGGAAGACACCCACCCGGTCGGGGACGGGGATCGACCCGGTGACAGGCTCACCGGTGTCTTCGGCGAGCCTCGAGTCGCCGGACGAGCGCGTGACGCGGGGGACCGGCACGGCATCCTCCGGGTCGGGACCGAACACGAGCAGTGCGATCGTGGCGAGCAGGCACGCGCCGAAGAACCAGACCGTCGAGTGCTCATCGCCGAAGATCGCGATGAGGGCGGCGGCGAGGAAGGGCCCGACGAACATGCCGAGGCGGAACGTGCCGCCCAGCAGCGACAGCGCCCGCGCCCGGTAAGCGATCGGCACCCGCGTCGTCATGAACGAGTGCCGTGCCAGACCGAACGCGGCCGCGCAGAATCCGATGAGGAACACCGCGGCCGCCAGCACCGGCAGGCTCGGTGCGAACAGCATCCCGGCGACGCCGCCGAGTGCGAGGACCCCGCCGACGATCATCGTCATCCGCTCGCCGATGCGGCTCACGGCCCAGCCCGCCGGGATGTTGCCGCAGAGCTGTCCGACGACGAGTGCCGAGGCCACGAGTGCTGCGGTCGGAACGTCGGCGCCCAGCTGCGCCGCGATCACCGGGAAGAGCGGAACGACGGCCCCCTCGCCGAGGGCGAAGAGCACGGTCGGACCATAGATCATGGGCGCAAGACGCCAGAGCATCGGTCCCATGCCGGGCGCGGACGCGGGATCTGGCATGCGGGAGCTCACCCGATCCACGTTAGTCTGGAGTGTCATGCTTGATTTCGATCCTTCCGCCGACATCCAGGCCCTGCGTTCCACCTTCTCCGACATCCAGGCGGTGGTCGACGTCGAGGGACTGCGTGCGGAGATCGCGCGCCTGTCCGACGAAGCCGGTGCCCCCGACCTCTGGGACGACGTCGAGAAGGCGCAGAAGGTCACGAGCGCACTCAGCCACCGTCAGGCCGACCTCAAGCGCGTCGCCGACGTCGAGCAGCGCCTCGACGACCTCGATGTGCTCGTCGAGCTGGCGCACGAGATGGACGACGAAGACACCGCGGCCGAGGCGCGCCGCGAGATCGCCGCCTTGCAGGACGTCATCGGCCAGCTCGAGGTGCAGACGCTGCTGGACGGCGAGTACGACGACCGCCCCGCGGTCGTCACGATCCGTTCCGGCGCGGGCGGCGACGACGCCACCGACTTCGCCGAGATGCTCCTGCGCATGTACCTGCGTTGGGCGGAACGCCACAAGTACTCCGTGAAGGTCATGGACACCTCCTACGCGGAGGGCGCGGGCATCAAGTCCGCCACGTTCGAGGTCGACGCCCCCTACGCGTACGGCACCCTGTCGGTCGAGGCCGGCACGCACCGACTGGCCCGCATCAGCCCGTTCGGCGGCGCGGACAAGCGCCAGACGTCGTTCGCCGCGGTCGAGGTCATCCCCGCGCTCGAAGAGGCCGTCGAGGTCGAGGTGCCCGAAAGTGACATCCGCGTCGACGTGTTCCGCTCGTCGGGCCCGGGCGGTCAGTCGGTCAACACGACCGACTCCGCGGTGCGCATCACCCACCTGCCGACAGGCCTCGTCGTCTCGATGCAGAACGAGAAGAGCCAGATCCAGAACCGCGCTGCGGCCATGCGCGTGCTCCAGACGCGTCTGCTGCTGCTCAAGCGCGAAGAGGAGGCCGCGAAGAAGAAGGAGCTCGCCGGTACCATCACGGCCAGCTGGGGCGACCAGATGCGTTCCTACTTCCTCTACGGCCAGCAGCTCGTCAAGGATCTCCGCACCGGCTACGAGGTCGGCAACCCCGCCGTCGTCTTCGATGGCGACCTCGACGGCCTCATCGCCGCCGGCATCCGGTGGCGCAAGCGCAAGGACGACGACGACTGATCAGTCGCGGCCCAGCCATCTCGTGATGGCGTCGCGGAACGCGGTGGGATGCTGGACCCAGGGGTAGTGCCCGCAGGCGGCGAGCCAGACGAGGTCGGCTCCGAGTGCTGCGGCGTAGTCGGCAACCGGTGGAACGCCGGTGAGCAGGTCGGCGTCGCCGGCGACGATCGTCGTGGGTGGAAGAGACGCCGAGCGGATGCGCTCGGCCGCATCGGCCGGAATGTCGTGGAACCACGCGGATGCCGCCGGAACTGCTCGACGACGTCGGCGTCGGTGGTTGCGGTGTCCTCGCCCAGCGCGACGAGCGCGGAAACCACCTCGGGCTCGGTGCGGGCGGCGCCGATGGCCGCGGCGTCGGATGGCGATCCGCACAGCCGGGTCGCCGGCGGAGCGATCAGCGCCAGGGACGCGATGCGGCCCGGGTATCGCCGCGCGGTCGCGCTCTCGCCGATGCCGGCGATCGAGCATGCGCACCCGGCCACGCTATCGGGAGTGCAGTCGACACGCGGCGAGTGTCGCACCCGGCATCCGCAGAGGGGCGACGTAGGCTCATCGAGTCATGATCCGGTTCGAGCACGTCACCAAGAAGTACCGAGGGACCAGCAAGCCGGCGCTGAGCGACGTCGACTTCGAGGTGCAGCGCGGGGAGTTCGTCTTCCTCGTGGGCGCCTCCGGCTCGGGAAAGTCCTCCTGTCTGCGCCTGATCCTGCGGGAGGACGGTCCCAGCGAGGGGCGCGTCGTCGTGCTCGGTCGCGACCTCAAGACCCTCTCGACACGCAAGGTTCCGTACTTTCGTCGGCACATCGGGTCGGTCTTCCAGGACTTCCGGCTGCTGCCCAACAAGACGGTGTTCCAGAACGTCGCCTTCACGCTGCAGGTCATCGGCGCATCCCGCGCCTTCATCCAGCAGGCCGTACCCGAAGCGCTCGCTCTCGTCGGCTTGGACGGAAAGCAGAAGCGCCTGCCGCACGAGCTGTCGGGTGGCGAACAGCAGCGCGTCGCGATCGCGCGGGCGATCGTCAACCGGCCGCAGATCCTGCTCGCCGACGAGCCCACGGGAAACCTCGACCCGGCGACCTCCATCGACATCATGCAGCTGCTCGCCCGCATCAACGCCGGTGGCACGACGGTGGTCATGGCCACCCACGAGGCCGGCTTCGTCGATCAGATGAAGCGCCGCGTCATCGAGCTGCGCGGCGGTGTGATGGTGCGCGACGACCGCCACGGCGGCTACGGCGACACGTCATCGCTGCCCTCGCTGCAACCGCAGACGGAACGCGGCGCGGCAGCAACGGCCGCACTGACCGCGGTGCTCGAACTGCAGCGCGAGATCGCGGAAGCTCCCGTCGAGCCCGTCCCCGCCCCGCCGGACGCTTCGACGGCACCGGATGCCGCGGCATCCCCGCCCCTCACACGCCCGGCCGCTCCCGCGCCTGCAGCCACGACGCCTGCCGACCGGGCGGCGGACGCGTCGCCGCGACCGGCCATGCAGCGCCCCGCGCCGCTGCCGGCGACGACGGAGCCGGTGCCGCTCACGCGTCCGATCACCATCGCCGCCCCCGAGGTCGACCTCGGTGAGCTGGGCGTGGGTGACATCGACCTCGGCAAACTCGGGGTCGCAGACCGCCGCGGCCGCGAAGCCGACGAGAACGACGAAGTGGGACCCACCTCATGAGGATGCAGCTGATTCTCGGCGAGGCGCTCACCGGGCTGCGTCGCAACGCGTCGATGGTGATCTCCGTTGTGCTCGTGACGTTCGTCTCGCTGACGTTCGTCGGTGCCGCGATGCTGATGCAGATGCAGATCGGCAAGATGCGCGACTACTGGTCCGAGCGTGCGCAGGTCTCGGTGATCATGTGCCGCGAGGATTCCACGGCCACGACGTGTGCCGACGGCGCCGCGACGCAGGAGCAGATCGATCAGGTCTCGCAGCGGCTGTCGAGCTCCGCGCTGGGCGGAGTCGTTCGGGATGTGCGGTTCGAGTCGTCCGATGAGGCGTACCAGAACCTGCTGAAGCTCTACGGCGACGAGTACAAGGACTATGTGACGCCAGCGCAGCTGGGTGACACCTACTTCGTCGGGCTCATCGATCCCGAGAAGGCCGACGTCATCACTGAGGCGTTCAACGGGATGGCCGGTGTGGAGGAGGTGAAGAACCAGCTGCAGTATCTCGAGCCGCTGTTCTCCGCCCTCACGATCGCCACCTACATCGCCGTCGGAATCGCCGTGCTGATGCTGATCGCGGCCGTGCTCTTGATCGCGACCACCATCCGGCTGTCCGCGTACGCACGACGGCGGGAGGTGGGCATCATGCGACTGGTCGGCGCCTCGAACCGCTTCATCCAGACGCCGTTCGTGCTCGAAGGCGTCTTCGCGGCGTTCATCGGATCGCTCATGGCGGGCGCCGCGATCGTCGTGGGTGTGCACTTCGGTGTGGGGGAGTACCTGAAGGGCCGCGTGAGCTTCATCACCGATTGGATCGACATGGGCGATGCCGCCATCGTCATCCCGGTCATCATCGTCATCGGCCTGGTGCTGGCGGCGTTGTCGGCGAGCTTCGCGATCCGTCGGTGGCTGCGGGCGTGAGATAGACTGACGGGCTGCCGTGTCCGCGGCATCCCGTCGTTCGTCGGCGGAACAACGCCATCCACCACAGAGGATCAACCATGCCCAGGGAACGCGGGGAGAAGGTCGTCGCGACCAACCGTCGCGCGCACCACGACTACACCATCGAGAAGACGTACGAAGCGGGCCTCGTGCTCACGGGTACCGAGGTGAAGTCTTTGCGTCAGGGCCGGGCCAACCTGTCGGACGGATACGCCTACATCGACGGGGGCCAGGCCTACCTCGATGCCGTGCACATCCCGGAGTACTCGCAGGGGCACTGGACCAATCACGCCTCCAAGCGCACACGCAAGCTGCTGCTGCACAAGGACGAGATCGTCAAGCTGTCGCACGCCGTCAGCGCCGGCGGGTACACGTTGGTTCCGTTGAAGCTCTACTTCTCCGACGGGCGAGCGAAGGTCGAGATCGCGATCGCCAAGGGCAAGCGCGAGTACGAGAAGCGGCAGACGATCCGCGAGCGCGAAGACAAGCGCGAGGCCGAGCGGGCGATGCGCAGCCGCAACCTCCGCGGCGAGTAGAACGCACGATCCCCGCAGAATGTGACGAACTCCGCAGCCGACAGCGTGACCGGACGCGGAGGAGGGGTGATTCTGCGGAGTCGGAGGGATGCCGTGCGCCGCAGGCGGCGCGAACTGACGAGACCTAGCGTGCGATGAAGCGGGCCTCGACTCCCGCCGACACGACGATCTCGTCGGGCCGGAACTCGACGGCGGCGGCCCGATCGAACTCGGCCATGCCGGCGGCCTTCGCCATCACCCGCGGCGCGGGACCGGGGGAGGATGCCGCGCCCAGCAGCCCCAGGTCGGCGATCTCGACCGGGACGACCTCTCGCCGTCCGATCGCCGCGGCATAGGCGGAGGCCCGCTCGACCGCGACGGCGACGGCGTCCGTGGCGACGTCGCGCTCGACACGCGCGCGCGTCTCGGGCGTGAGCTGCCACTCCACAGCTCCCACCTGCAGCCCGTCGGTTCCGGCGATCTCATTGACCCAGTCCGACAGGGCAACCGTGTCGGTGAAGGTCGCGGTCAGCTCCACCGACGCGTGATGGACGAGGTCCAGCTGGCGGCCCTCGTCGTTCCACGGCCGGTCGGCCCACACCGACATGCGTTGACTCGACCAGTCCGAGATCGTGCCCGCCGTTGCGAGCGTGGCGAGGTGGGTGCGGACCGGCTCCGAGAGGCCGGCGACCCGCGAGACGACGGCGGCGCGCTCGGGTCCGTCGGCGGATGCCGTCACGTGCGCGACGGCGCGCTCGGGCAGCACTCGGGTGTGGCTCTCGCCGCGGACGGTGATCGTGACCTCGCTCATGGGGTAAACTGTAATGCTCGGGTGCCGACGGCAACCGAGAGACAACTCCACAGCGTGACCGTGGCTCATTCGCCGCACGGCACGTCGCCGTGACGCACACGGGGCTGATCGGTTTCGACAGCGTCTGTGAATCTGCGAGAAGCGGGCCGAGGATGCAGGGTTATCTCGTTAACGATCTCTGCGAACCTATAAGTGCCGAATCCAAGCGCACTGACTTCGCCCTCGCTGCCTAAGCGAGCCCGATAGTCCGTCAGACCGTGTGTGACCCCGCCACGGACCCTGGCGTCATCTAGGGGTCTTGCTGCGTGACGGCGCCTGGACGTCACGCGGGACTCTTCCCAGGCTGGGCTCGTCGACTTAGGTGTCTGTGACAAAGGTCGGAGCCGAGCAGAACGTCTTCACAGACTGCGCCCGGAGAAGACGCAGTATCCCAGCGTTGGACGGGGGTTCGATTCCCCCCAGCTCCACGACGTCACTGTCACCGGCGAAGGCCCCGGCATCCGATCATGGATGCCGGGGCCTTCGCCGTCTGCGGGTGTCAGTCCGCCGTGCGCTTCGTGCGACGGCGCGCGAGCAGGATGCCTCCGGCCAGCACCAGTGCCGCGCCGATGCCGCCGACGAGCAGCGCGGCGGTGTCGTCGCCACCGGTCTCCGGCAGTGTCGCCCTGGTCGTTGCGGTCGCCGCGGCCGCGACGGGCGTCGAGGTGCCGCTCGCCGCCGCGGGCAGGGCCGCGTTCACGACGTAGTGGTCGACGGTGGTGCCGTCCTGTGCGGTGACGGTGACCGTGACGGTGCGGCCCGCGATGCTGACGGCCGCTGCGGCATTCGGGTTCGTGGTGGTCACCGTCACGTCCCCAGCAGCGATCGCGGTCTGCGGGTCGGTGATGGTCGCGCCGGCCGTGCTGGTCGCGGCATCCAGGGGGACGGAGACGCCGTCGACGGTGATCGACGAGGCGGACGCGTCGTTCGAGACGAGCAGGTTCGTGCGCAGCGCGGCGACGTCCTGCTCGGTGAGGCCGATGGTCTTGCGCAGGTACGCGTCGACACCGCCGTACTTCGAGGTCACATCTGCCTCGAACGTCCCCTGCAGCAGTTGGGGGGTCGCCCAGGTCACGCCCAGCTGCGTGTTCGACAGCAGGTAGTCGTGCAGGATGTCGGAGGCGCTCACGCCGAGGATGTTGTACAGGAGGTCCATCACGGTCCCGGTGCGGTCCATGCCGTGCGAGCAGTGGATGAGCACGGTGCCGGTCGTGTCCTGGGCGATGAGGCGGAGGATCTGCGCGTAGGCCGTGATCATGGGGCCGCGATCATTCGGGCCGTTGTAGCCCTTGTCGACCAGGTCGTGGTACATCACGGTGTCGTCGGGGTAGTTGCCGTCGGCGCCGAACATGGAGATGTTCACCGACTTTGCGCCGGGGACCGGCACGTCGGGCTTCGCAGCGATCTGCGTGGCCGTGCGCAGGTCGATGACGAGGTTCACATGGTACTTCGTCGCCAGGGTCGCGGCGCCGTCGCTGGTGATCTTGTCGAGCGACTCGGTGCGCAGTAAGCGCGGCGCGTTGACCACCTGGCCGCCCAGCCCGGTGAACGATCCGAGTTCGCGGCCGTTGACGAGGCCGGGGACGTCGGTGATGGCGTGGTCCTTCGCCGTCAGCGGGGGCTGGCTTGCGGCGTCGGCGGCGCTGGCGCTGGTGGCGCCGAAGCCGATGGAGCAGACGACGGCGGCGGCGGCGAGGGTGGTTGCGCCGAGTCGGTCGATGAATCCGCGTCGGGTGCGGTGCGAGATCACGATTTTCCTTACAGTCGAGAGGGAGATGTCATCCGCCTTCGCCCGCACCGATCAGGTAGCGGGGAAGGGGCGGCGATCACCCAGACTGCGGGCCGTGCGCGGCGCGCACGGCAACGGGGCGTGAATCGCGACTGACGTCGGCTGATGGATCTCGTGAGCGTCGGTTGTGGACGCGCTGAGAGGGGTGCTCCCGAGGAGCGGTCGGCGCATCAGCCGGCGGTGACCGGCATGAGCAGCAAGTTCTGCTTCGTGTCCGATACAGCGACCCAGCCGTCGCCGAACTGGTACGTCATGCCGTATCCCTTGTCATCCACGGTGATCACGCGCGACGGGTCCTGCGTGATGTAGAAGCCCGAATCGGCCGGCTCGCGGCGCCAGCCCTCCTTCTCGAGCTGTGCGGCCACCGTCTCGGCGTCGGCGGTGCTGATGGGTGCCCAGCCGAACTCGATGAGGTTGCCCGATGCGACCGAGTAGTTCGCCCAGGTGCAGATCAGCCCACCGTCGATCGGTGCGCTCGGCGGCTGGGTTTCGAACGTGAAGGGCGTCTGCTTGGCTGTCCATCCCTTGCTCTTGAACTCGGCGAGGGTGTCGGAGACGATCATGCTGTCGCAGGTCACGGCGCCGCCCGTCGTCGGCGAGGCGTCCGGCGTCGGCCCGGGCAGCGCCTCGGTCGACGTGGGTGACACGGCGTTGCCGGTGGGGGTCGGATCGGCCGAGGGGGCGGCTGACGTGCAACCGCTCAGCAGAAGAGCCGTTGCGAGGGCGACGGTGGACAGCGCGAGGGGCGCGAAGCGTGCACGTGTCATCGGCGGGGGTCCGATCGGTCAGGAGATGGCGGGCGAAGCGCCGAGGAGGGAGAGGAAGTCGCGATGAAGACGTCCGTTGGTCGCGAGCGACGAGCGCGACGACAGCGAGTCGGCTCCGTCGATGTCGGTGAACCTGCCGCCGGCTTCGTGGACGATCGGCACGAGAGCGGCGATGTCGTACTCCTTGACGCCGAACTCCGCCACGAACTCGAGTCGCCCCTCAGCGAGGAGCATGTACGGCCAGGTGTCGCCATAGCCGCGGTCGCGCCAGACTGCGCGGCTGAGGCGCAGCAGATCGTCGGCGCGGCCGACCTCGTCCCATTGCGCGAGCGACTGGAAGCTCACGCTGGCCTCGGCGACCGCGTCGACGTTCGACACACCGAGGCGACGCGTGCCGCCGTCCGGAGTGTTGGTCCAGGCGCCGTGACCGGATGCCGCCCACCAGCGCCGCCCGAGGGCCGGCTGGCTGGCCACCCCGACGCGGGGCACGCCGTCGATGGCGAGGGCGATGAGGGTCGTCCACATCGGGATGCCCTTGAGGTAGTTGGCCGTGCCGTCGATCGGATCGATGATCCACTGCCGGGCCGCGTCACCCGACGTGCCGTACTCCTCGCCCAGGATGCCGTCGCCGGCGCGTTCGGCGGACAACAGCTCCCGCAGCACACGCTCGGTGGCGAGATCGGCCTCCGTCACGGGGGAGGCATCGGACTTGACCTGGACGTCGAGATCGGTGGCATCGAAGCGTGACATCGTCACGGCATCCGCCGCATCGGCCAGGCGCAGCGCGAGCTGGAGATCTTCGGTCAAATCGCCGTCGAAGGGCGTGCTCCAGGCGGACGCGGTGGCGGGGGAGGTCACACCCTCAAGGATAAGGGGCGCGCGTCGTCTCGATTCGCGGTGTGACGTTCGGGATGGTAACGTTGTCCCTCGGTTCGCCAGTGATCTTCTCGAGAGATTCAGCGGCCGACGGAACGCACCTCTAGCTCAATCGGCAGAGCAACTGACTCTTAATCAGTGGGTTCTGGGTTCGAGTCCCAGGGGGTGCACCAAAGCGAAGGCCCGGACCGTGAGTGATCACGGTCCGGGCCTTCGTCGTTGCTGCCGGCCTCGCCGCACGCAGAGGGGGAGGAGAAATCGCCCCGGGAGGATGAGCGCGCCGTTGCGCTCCTCCCGAGGCGAAATCTCCTCCCGAGCTGTCCCCACGCTGCCCTGACTTGCCCCGAGCTCGGGTGAGGACGGCCTACGCCGCGTCGCCCACGAGCACCGCGGCGGCCTCCTCCGCGGCATCCGCATCGTGTGCATCGATGCGCGCGAGCGCCCGTCGCCCGATCAGGATCGTCGCGGCCGACACCAACACGGAGATGCCGGCGAACACGAACGGTACGGAGGCGTTGAACGCGTGCCACAGAGCGGCGGCGATCGGGGGAGCGGCCGCCCCGCCGAGGAAGCGGACGGCGGAGTACGCCGACGATGCCACCGATCGAGGCAGGTCGGTCGCCTCCATCACCGACTCCGTGAGGATCGTGTTCATGAGACCCAGCAGCAGACCGCCGACGATGATGCAGATCACCAGTCCCGCGGCGGATCCCACCACGACCGCGGCCGCGAAGAGGTCGATCGCGAGCAGGGGAAGCACGATGAGCATCGCCGTACTGCGCGACAGTCGGCGCAGCAGGATCGGGGCGATCCACACGCTCGTGATCGCGAGGGCCACGCCCCAGCCGAAGAAGGTCAGGCCGATGCCCATCGCACCGAAGCCGAGCGGAAACGGCGAGAAGGCCAACAGGACGAAGAAGCCGATGTTGTAGAAGAGGGCCGCGATCGCGAGCACCGCCAACGCGGGCTGGCGAAGCGCCTGGAAGGGGGCGGACAGCTTCACCGGCGTCCGCTTCTCCTCGCCGCCCCGCAGCAGAACGAGCACCGCCACGAAGGCGATCGCCATCAGCGCCACGACGCCGAAGAACGGCCCGCGCCAGCTGAGCTCGCCCAGGATGCCGCCGAGCAGCGGGCCGATCGCGATGCCCAGTCCGAGGGCTGCCTCGTAGAGGATGATCGCCGCCGCGCTGCCGCCGGAGGCTGCACCCACGATCGTGGCCAGTGCGGTGGAGATGAACAGGGCATTGCCGAGGCCCCACCCGGCGCGGAAGCCGATGACCGCATCGACGCTTCCCGACACGGCGCACAGCAGTGCGAACACGACGATGAGGCCGAGGCCGATGAGGAGGGTCGCCTTCGTGCCGATGCGGGAGGAGATCCAGCTCGTGACGAGCATCGCGAGTCCGGTGACGACGAGATAGCTCGTGAAGAGCAGCTCGGTCTCCACGGGGCTCGCCTGCAGCGACTCCGCGATGGCGGGCAGGATCGGATCGACCAGGCCGATTCCCATGAAGGCGATGACGCACGCGAAGGCGACCGCCCAGACCTGCGCCGGCTGGCGCCAGATGCTGACCTTGTGGGACGTGGAGGCGTTGTTCATCGAGCCACCTCCGCGACGCGAGTGCGCGCGTTGACGATGTCTGCGGCGCGGCGGATGGTGCGCCACTCATCCTCGTCCAGGTCGGCGAAGCGCGGCGCGAGCGCGGAGCTCAGAACGCTCAGCCACTCCTCGAGGGCCGTCATCCCGGCATCCGTCGCCGAGACGAGGGTCGCGCGCGAGTCGTCGGGATCGACGGTTCGCTCGAGGAGCCCGGCGTCGGCCATCTGTGCGACCAGCCGTGTCATACCGGGCTGCGTGACGCGCGAAAGCGTCGCCAGGTCGCCGATGCGCAGCGGGCCGTGGTCGCGCAGGAGCACGAGCGTGCGCCATTGGGCGGAGGGGGCTTCGGTGCGGGTGTCCAGCGCGGCCACCCGTGTCAGGGCGTGCGCGCCGAGCAGCAGTCGCAGAATGTCGTCGGAATGATGCATACCAACAGTATATACCGCCGGTATGCAAAAGGGGTTATGGGATCGTGACCGTCCCGTCGGGGGTGAGGTTTGACAACGCGCCGTCGCCTGAAGATGATTGCAGTACCTGAATCAGTTCTCAGGTATTCCTTCCAATGGTGAAAGGTACGCACATGCGGGTTACGAAGAAGTTGCTCCACGCGAGTTTTGTGGCCGTCGTCGCGACGACGGCTCTCGCACTGTCGGCGTGCGCGCCGCAGGACGCGACGACCAGTGGAGCGGCGACCGCCGGTGGCGGACCCGCGGACGTCACTGTCGGGGTGGTGACGAGCGAGACGGGCCCGCTCGCCAGCTACGGCAAGCAGTATCTCGACGGTTTCAAAGCAGGTCTCGACTACGCCACCGACGGCTCCAATGAGGTGAACGGCACCAAGATCACCGTCGACTACCGCGACGACGCGGGCGACCCCGACACGGCCGTCGGCGTGGCGAAGGAGCTCATCGGACAAGGGGTGAACATCCTGGCCGGCAGCGCCTCTTCGGGTGTCGCCGCCGCGGTCGCCGAGCAGGCGGGGCAGAACAAGGTCCTCTTCATCTCGGGACCGGCCGCTGCGGATGCACTCACCGGTGTCAACCCCTACACGTTCCGCAGCGGTCGTCAGTCCGCGCAGGACGTCGCCACGGCGGGCACCTTCCTCGGCGACCTCCAGGGCAAGACCGTCACGGTGTTCGCCCAGAACAACGCCTTCGGCAAGGGCAACGAGGCCGCCGTGACGGCGATCCTCGGGGCGAAGGGAGCCACGGTGAACAGCGTGCTGGTCGCCGAGGACGTCACCGAGTTCACGCCGTTCGCCCAGCAGGTGCTGGCGGCCAAGCCTGACCTCGTGTTCGTCGCCTGGGCAGGTGCCACATCGGGCGCCATGTGGCAGTCCATGAGCCAGCAGGGCGTGTTGGACGCCGTGCCGGTGGTCACGGGGCTCGGCGACTCGGCGACGTTCGGGGCGTATGGAGCCGCTTCCGAGAAGATCAAGTTCCTGAACTACTACTTCCCCGGGGCGCCGGACAACGAGGTGAACACCAAGATGATCGACGCCGTCACCAAGGCGGGTGGGACGCCCGACCTCTTCACTCCCGACGGCTTCAACGCGGCGCTGATGGTCGTGCAGGCCGTCAAGGCAGGAAAGGGCGACGTCGAGGCCATGGTCAAGAGCCTCGAGAACTACACCTTCCAGGGCCCGAAGGGCTCGCTCACCGTACGCGCCGGCGACCACGCCCTGATCCAGGACATGTATCAGGTCAAGCTCGTCGCGAACGGCGGCAGCTTCACGCCCGAGCTCGTCGACACCGTGCCGGCAGACCAGGTCGCCCCGGCGAAGAAGTAGTCGGCGAGACGGCATCCGAAAGCGAGGCGAAGCCGCATGAGCACCCCCGTCCCGTCCGCACTCCTGATCGACGGCCTCGGCCTGCAGATCGGCGGAGCGACCATCCTGAAAGACGTCGACCTGGATGTCGCGCCCGGCAGCATCGTCGGCGTGATCGGGCCGAACGGCGCCGGAAAGACCACGCTGTTCAATGTGATCTCCGGCGTCGCACGGCCGACCGCAGGTCGCATCGTGATGGACGGTGTCGACATCACCCGCGCGTCGATCGCACAGCGAGCGCGGACGGGGCTGGGGCGCACCTTTCAGACCTCCAGCCTCTTTCCGCGACTCAGCGTCCTCGAGAACGTGCGCCTTGCCGCCCAGGTCGGTCTCGGTGGCAGCTTCTCTCTGCTGCGCTTTCCCCGCAGGACGGATGCCGCGACCGAGCTCGCCCTGGAGCAGCTCGTCAAGGTCGGGCTGACCCACAAACTCGACACGGCGGCCGGCGACATCTCCCACGGCGACAAGCGCAAGCTGGAGATCGCCGTGCTGCTCGCCACCGAGGCGAAGATCGTGCTGCTCGACGAGCCGATGGCGGGGGTCGCCTCCGGCGACGTCGCGGGACTCGTGGACACGATCCGCGAGATGCAGGAAGCGACCGGGTGCACGGTGTTGATGGTCGAACACCACATCGACGTGCTCATGGGCTTCGTCCAGAAGGTCGCCGTCATGTACTCCGGGTCGATCATCGCCTTCGACTCGCCCGCGCAGATCATGGAGAACCCTCTCGTGCAGAGCGCTTACCTCGGCCGCGGTCTGCATCCGGCGGGAGAGTCTGCCGCATGAGCGCACCGATCCTCACCGTGACGCACCTGTCGGCATCCATCGCGGGTCAGCAGGTCGTCGAAGACGTCTCGTTCGAGGTGCCGGCAACGGGCATCACGGCCGTTCTCGGCCGTAACGGGGTCGGCAAGACCTCGACCATTCGGGGGGTCCTCGGTCTCATCTCTCGTCGGGGTCGGGTCGTGCTCGCGGGTGAGCGCATCGACGCCCTTCCCACCCATCGCATCGTCCAGCGCGGTGTCGGCTACGTCCCCGAAGACCGCGAGGTGTTCGCCGGCTTGACCGTCGCCGAGAATCTGGCCCTCGCGGAGCGCGACCGAATGCCGCGCCGTGATTTCGTCGCCGAGCTCTTTCCCGACCTCATGGCCCGGCGATCACAGCTCGCCGGCACGCTCTCCGGCGGACAGCAGCAGATGGTGTCGGTTGCGCGAGCGCTGCTCAATGAGAACCGCATCCTCTTGGTCGACGAGCCCACCAAGGGACTCGCTCCGAAGATCGTCGACGACGTCGCGCGAGCCCTGCAGGAGGCTGCCAAGATCGTGCCCATCCTGCTCGTAGAACAGAATCTCGACGTCGTACGGACCCTGGCCGACGATGCGATCGTGATCGCCGGAGGACGCGTGGTCCACACCGGCAGCGCGCGCCAGATCCTCGACGACGACGCGCTGACCACGCGCCTGCTGGGCGTCAGCGCGGAGGTGCACTCATGAGCAGCATCGTCCTCATCCTTCTCACCGGTGTCGGCCTCGGAGCACTGTATTTCCTCGTCGCATCGGGGCTGAGCCTGATCTACGGGCTCATGCACGTGCTCAACTTCGCGCACGGCGCCTTCCTCACGCTCAGCGCCTTCATCGGATGGCAGGTGGCGCAGGCGCTGGGAACCGCGTCGTGGGGGTCGTTCCTCGTCTCGATCCTCGTCGGTGCCGTCGTCGGTGCGGTGTTCGCGACGCTCACCGAACTGGTGCTCATCCGGCCGCTCTACGAACGCCACATCGAGCAGGTCCTGGTGACCGTCGGACTCTCCTTCGCGGCGGTCGCTCTGTTCGAGGGGATCTGGGGGACGGATGCCGTGAACATCGCCGGTCCCGGCTGGCTGAAGGAGACCACGGAGATCCTCGGAGCGCGTATTCCCAACACCTACTGGGTGCTGATGATCGCCGCCGCCCTCGTGCTCGTCGCACTCGTGCTGTTCTTGAAGAAGACGCGGTACGGCATGATCATCCGCGCCGGCGTCGAGAACCGCGCGATGGTGACCGCCCTCGGCATCGACGTGCGGCGCAGCTTCACCCTCGTGTTCGCGATCGGCGGCGCGGCCGCCGGCATCGGCGGGGTGCTCGCCATGCACTACACGACGTTCGTCTCGGCTCACCTCGGTGCGACGCTGCTCATCTTCGCCTTCATCGTGACCGTCATCGGCGGCCTCGGCTCGCTCACGGGGGCCGCGATCGCGTCGGTGCTCGTCGCGGTGCTGCAGCAGTTCGCCAACGTCTACCTCAGCGGCACGGGCGACTTCATCGTGGTCGTGCTGCTGGCCGTCGTGCTCCTGGTGCGACCCACCGGGCTCATGGGGAGGAAAGCATGACCGTCACCACCGGAGTTCCCACCCTCGTGCCGGGCCGCACCGGGGCCTTCATCCCCTTCGTCGTCGGTGCCGTCCTCGTCGTCGTCATGGCCGTGTTGCCGCTGCTGAACATCTCGATCCCCGGCATCCTGCCGGGAGCGACGTACACACCGGGCTCGCTCGCTCTGCTTTCGCTCTGCATGGTCTTCGCCGCGCTCGCCCTCTCGTACAACCTGCTGCTGGGCACCTCCGGGATGCTGTCCTTCGGCCACGCCTTGTACTTCGGTGTCGGCGCGTACGGACTCGGGCTCGCGCTGAAGTTCTTCGGGGTGCCGCTGTGGCCCGGTGCTCTCATCGCTCTCGTCGGTGGGCTCGTCATCGCCGCATTCACGGGCGCCATTTCGATGCGCGTCTCCGGCATCCCCTTCGCGATGGTGACACTGGCATTCGCGCAGGCCGGGTCGGTGCTGGTGCGTCGCAATCAGGACATCACCGGTGGTGAGGAGGGACTGCGGCTGCCCGTCGACCAGGTGCCCTCGTGGCTGGTGGGTGTGTCGAACACCCGCAATCTGTACTGGCTGACTCTCGTCGTGCTGGTGGTGGTGTACCTGGTGGTGCTGTGGGTGGACCGCTCGCGGCTCGGACATCTCGCACAAGCGGCACGCGAGAACGAACTGCGCGTCCAGGTGCTGGGGTTGCGGCCGTACACCGCGAAGCTTCTCGTCTTCGTCCTCGCCGCTCTCTGCGCCTCGCTCGCCGGCATCGCCTACATGCTGCTGCAATCGGGAACCCAGCCCAGCACCGTCGGCGCCGATCTCACGATCACCGTGCTCGTGATGGTGGTTCTCGGTGGCGTCGGGTTCCGGTGGGGTGCCATCGTGGGGGGTGTGCTCTACACGATCCTCGATCAGCGGTTGACGGTTCTCGCACGCTCGCCGTGGATCCAGGATCTCCCCGACGCGCTGCGCATCCCGCTGTCGGAGCCGCTGTTCCTGCTCGGGGTGCTGTTCATCCTGGTGGTCATGTTCCTGCCGGGCGGCATCGCGGGCACGATCGACACCGCGGTCCGCCGACGTCGTGGTGAGCGCACCCGTTCGCAGTTGCGTCAGATCGACGATGCGGACGAGACCACGGGCGGCGTGCGGGGCGTGGATGCCGAGGCGCGGGCATGAGGTCACGGGTGGAGGGGCTCGCGTGAGGGGCGAGTCGGACGGAGCGCACACGATCGGTCGCTGGCTGCGTGACCGGGCCGTCTCTGCCGCCGGCCGCACGGCGATCGACGACCGCGGTGTCCGGATCGGCTACGGCGACCTGGAGGCCCGCGCACACGAGCTCGCGCTGTCGCTGCGGCGTGCGGGATACGGACCCGGAGATCGTCTGGCGACCATCACCGGCAACTCGATCGATCACGTCGTGGTGTTCTTCGCATGCGCGAAGGCGGGAGTGGCGATGGTTCCCCTGTCGTGGCGCCTGTCATCGCGCGAACTCGCCGAGATGCTGCGCCATGCGGAACCGGCACTCGTGGCCATCGAGGACGAGTATCTCGCCATCGCCACCGATGCCTTCGCGCGTCTGTCCTCATCGCCACCGATCACTCTGCTGGGCACCACCGGCATCGAATCGGCGGTGCCGGCCCGAGCGGGCGCCGGACGATCATCGGCGTCAGCCACGGCCGGCCGCGCCGTGCGCGACGACGACCCCCTCCTCGTCATCTACACCTCCGGCAGCGAGGCGGCGCCCAAAGGCGTCGTGCTCACGCATGCGAACTGCTTCTGGAACAACCTCGCTCTCGCCGGAGTGGCCCAGCTCACCGCCGATGACGTCGTGCTCGCCGTGCTGCCGCAGTTCCACGTCGCCGCGTGGAACTGTCAGCCGCTCCTCGCCTGGTGGGTCGGCGCCACCGTCGTCCTGGAGCGTTCCTTCCAGCCTCGACGGGCGCTGCAGCTGATCCGAGAACGCGGCGTGACGGCGATGATGGGAGTTCCCACGCAGTACCGGATGCTGGCCGATGACCCCGATTTCACGGCGCGTGGTCTCGGGCGCGTTCGGCAGGCCCTGGTGGGCGGTGCGACGATCCCGCCGGCTCTGGCCCAGCGGTGGGCGGATGCCGGGGTACCGCTGAGCCAGGGGTACGGCCTGACCGAGGCGGCGCCGAACGTGCTGTGCCTGCCGGCATCCGAAGCGCGTGAGAACCCCGGAGCGGTGGGGCGCCCGTATCCGCACGTCGACGTACGGATCGTCGATCCCGAGAGCGAGCTCGTTCTCGACGGGGAGGCGACGGGTGAGCTGTGGGTGCGCGGACCGAGCGTGTTCGCGGGATACCTCCACGATGAGGAGGCGACCTCCCGAGTCCGATCGGGGGCGTGGTTGCGCACCGGTGACATCGTGCACCGCGACGCCGAAGGCATCTTCCGCATCGTCGACAGGATGAAGGACATCTTCATCTCCGGCGGCGAGAACGTCGCGCCCGCGGAGGTCGAGCGCGCGCTCCTGCTGCATCCCGGCGTCGCCGATGCGGCCGTGGTCGGTGTTCCCGATGATGTGTGGGGCGAGCGCGGTGTCGCTTTCATCGTGAGAGAAGACGGCGCCGCGCTGGGTGCCGACGAGGTGCTCGCCCACGCGCGGTCGGAGCTCGCGGGTTTCAAGGTCCCCGTGCGCGTCGTCTTCGTCGATGACCTGCCACGGTCCACGATCGAGAAACTGGCTCGTGCGCGATTGCGCGCGTGGGCCGCCGACCTGGTGAGAGGAAGTGCTCATGAGCACAGTTGAGCAGTTCGAGCCCGAAGCGGCTTTCTCCGCAGCCGGCAAACCCTTGACCAAGCGCGGCGAAGCCACACGTCGCAAACTCCTCGAGGCCGCAGAGGAGGTCTTCGCCGACCTCGGCTATCACGAGGCGTCGATCGTGAAGATCACCGAGCGCGCGGGAGTCGGACTGGGGACGTTCTATCTCTACTTCGACAGCAAGCAGCAGATCTTCGAGGAGCTCGTCGTCGACCTCAACCGTCGCGTGCGTCACGCGATGGCGCAGGCGATGGCAGACACCGACAACCGCATCGACGCGGAGCGTGCCGGCTTCGAAGGCTTCTTCCGGTTCACGGCGGCCCATCCCGCCCTGTACCGCGTGGTGCGTGAGGCCGAGTTCGTCTCTCCCGAGATGCTGCGTCTGCACTACACCCGCATCGTGGAGGGCTACGAAGCCGGTCTGCGCGCCGCCCAGGCGTCGGGCGATGTCGACACCGCCCTGGATCCCGAGGTCACGGCGTGGGCCCTCATGGGGGCCGGGGAACTCATCGGTATGCGCTTCCTGCTGTGGGAGCGCGATGAGGAAGGCCGTCCGCCGGCCGCGATCGGCGACGAGATCATCGACGGCATGATGCGCTTCATCCGCAACGCGCTCGCGGTGCGCACCGAGAAGGGATCAAGGCATGAGTGAACAGGAACTCTCGGGTCGTCGCGCGGTGATCACTGGCGGTGCCAGTGGTATCGGGCTTGCCTGCGCGGAAGAGTTCGCGCGCCGTGGCGCACACGTCGTGATCGCGGACTTCAACGGTGAAGCCGCCCAGCGCGCTGCCGACCGCGTGGGGGGAGAGGCCTGGGTCGTGGACCTGTCCGACACGGTCGCGCTCGACGAGCTGTCGCTGCACGTCGACATCCTCCTCAACAACGCGGGTGTGCAGACGGTCGCGCCCCTCGAGACGTTCTCGCCGGAGCGGTTCCGTTTCATGCAGCGACTCATGGTCGAATCGCCCTTCCTCCTCATCCGCGCCGTTCTGCCCGGGATGTACGAGCGGGGCTGGGGGCGGATCATCAACATCTCCAGCGCCCACGGTCTGCGCGCGAGCGCCTACAAGTCGGCGTACGTGACGGCGAAGCACGCGCTGGAAGGGCTGTCGAAGGTCACGGCGCTGGAGGGCGGCGCTCATGGGGTGACCAGCAACTGCATCAACCCGGCCTACGTGCGCACGCCACTGGTCGAGAAGCAGATCGCCGACCAGGCGCGCGTCCACGGCATCGGCGAGGACGAGGTGGTCGAGAAGGTCATGCTCACCGAGTCGGTGATCAAACGCTTGATCGAGCCGCACGAGGTCGCCTCACTGGCCGCGTGGCTCGCCGGCGACGACGCCGGCATGGTCACGGGCGCCAGCTACACGATGGACGGCGGGTGGACGGCACGATGAGCACCCGTACCGCGCGCGCCGTCGACGTGGACGTTCCCGGGGGGCGGCTGAGGGTGGGGGTGTGGGATGCCGAGTCTGGTGCCCCCACGATCCTCGCCGTCCATGGAGTGACGTCGTCGCACCTCGCGTGGGAGCTGCTGGCCGCGGCGCTGCCGGGAGTGCGGATCGTCGCGCCCGACCTGCGCGGACGCGGACGGAGCAACCGGCTGACGGGACCCGCCGGCATGGCTGTGCACGCCGATGACCTCGCCCTCGTCTGTCGCGCACTCGAGGTCGTGCCCGATCTGGTGGTCGCGCACTCGATGGGCGCGTTCGTCTCGGTGGTCTTCGCAGATCGGCATCCGGAGCTCGCTCGACGACTCCTCCTCGTCGACGGAGGTCTCCCGCTGGCCGCGCCAGAGGGGCTCTCGCCGGACGAGCTCGTCGCTGCCATCCTGGGCCCGACGGCCGAGCGGCTGTCGAAGAGGTTCGCCACCGTCGACGCGTACCTCTCGTTCTGGCGAGGACACCCCGCATTCGCGGACGACTGGTCGAGCGAGCTGGAACACTACCTGGCTTACGATCTCGAGCCCGAGCCGGACGGTTCGTATCGACCGGCGACGAGCTATGCGACGACGCTCGAGGACACCGTCGACATGAACACGCGCTCGACGGTTGCGGATGCGCTCGGCGCTCTCACGACGCCCTCGACACTGGTGACGGTGCCGCGCGGCCTGCAGGACGAGACCCCCGGACTCTATCCACCGGCGCACCTGGCGGCGCAACTGCGGGCCTACCCTCCGGTGGCGCACGTCGCGTGGCCCGAGTTCAATCACTACACGGTGGTGCTCTCGCGCGCCGGAGCAGACAGGTTGGCGGCGCTCGTGGAGGAGCAGCTCGGGGCTTCCGTTCCGCGGCTTCCGGCCGCCTAGCTTCTCTCGCGCTCAGCGGGCGCCCGCGGCCACGCGGGTCGTCAGTTGGTGTGCGTGGGCGAGCAGTGTGCGGCCGAGCTCCGGGATGCGCTCCGGCGTGAAGCGGAACTCCACGCCCGTCAGGCTCAGTGCCCATTGCGGATGGCCGGAGCGCGTGAACACGGCGGCTCCCAGACCGAAGCTGCCTTCGACGATGAGGCCCGGATTGAGGGCGTAGCCGCGAGCCTGCGTCTCGCGCAGCCGCGCTCGCAGACGTGGTTCGGCGTGCGGGGCGCCGTGGCGCTCGCCGAGGTCGGGATGGCGATCGAAGTAGGCGTCCACATCGTGAGGAGGAAGAAAGGCCAGGATGGCCAGCCCGGCCGAGGCGACGCCGAGGGGGAAGCGCACGCCCTCCGACAGCACGAACGAGCGGATGGGGAAGGCGCCGTCCTCGCGGATGAGACAGACCGTCTCGTCGCCGCGGCGCACGGACAGGAACGCGCTCTCCTCCGTGCGGACCGCCAGCGACCGCACGATGTCACGCGCGATCGCCGTGATGTCGTACCGGGATGCCGCGACCGTTCCCATGAGATAGAGCTCGGGCCCGGGCACCCAGGCCCCCGACTTCTCGTCCTGATCGACGAGACCTTCGTGACGCAGCGCGGACAGCAAACGGTGCACCGTGGGTCGGGTGAGATCCGCCCGGCGCGCGATCTCGGCGCCCGACACGCCGTCTGCGCCCGCGGACGTCACCAATCGCAACAGAGCTGCTGCGCGGGCGACGGACTGGGCGCCGGGCACGGTGCGTCGCGAGGTGTCCATGATGTGGACAGTAGGCGACGCGGCATCCACATGGCAAGCGGCGAGGTGCGGACCGCGCCGACGGGGCGGAGGATGGGAGGGCACACGCGATGACAAAGGAGTGATTCGTGATCGACAAGACCTATCCGTCCGCGGCCGACGCCGTGGCCGACATTCCGGACGGCGCGTCGCTCGCCGTCGGCGGGTTCGGCCTGTCCGGCAACCCCATCGCACTCATCCAGGCATTGCTCGCTCAGGGCACGAGCGAACTGTCGGTGGTGTCCAACAACTGCGGTGTCGACGACTGGGGGCTCGGTGTACTCCTGAATGCCAAGCGCATCCGCAAGATGACCTCGTCGTACGTCGGCGAGAACAAGGAGTTCGAGCGCCAGTTCCTCTCCGGCGAGCTCGAGCTCGAGCTCACCCCGCAGGGGACTCTCGCGGAGAAGCTGCGTGCCGGCGGCGCCGGGATCGCGGCGTTTTATACGCAGACGGGGGTCGGTACGCAGGTGGCCGAAGGGGGACTGCCTCGCGCCTACGACGGCGCGGGGGGTGTGGCTGTCGCGTCGCCGCAGAAAGACGTCCGCGCCTTCGATGTGACGGGTGAGAAGCGCGACTACGTGCTCGAAGAGGCGATCGTGACCGATTTCGCGCTCGTCCACGCCGCCAAGGGCGACACGCACGGCAATCTCGTCTTCCACCGCGCGGCACGCAACTTCAATCCGCTCGCCGCGATGGCGGGCCGCGTCTGCATCGCGCAAGTCGAAGAGCTCGTCGCGCCGGGCGACCTCGACCCGGACAGCATCCACCTGCCGGGCATCTACGTGCATCGCATCGTCGAGGTGGGCAGCGACATCGAGAAGCGGATCGAACGGCGCACCGTCACCGTGTCGGACGCGGCCGCACGGACATTTCCCGAAGGAGCCTGACATGGCATTGACCCGCAACGAGATGGCCGCCCGCGCGGCCGCCGAACTCACGGACGGCTCGTACGTGAACCTCGGTATCGGCCTGCCGACCCTGGTGCCGAACTTCGTGCCCGACGGCGTCACCGTCGTGCTGCAGTCCGAGAACGGCATCCTGGGCGTCGGCCCGTACCCCACCGAGGAGCAGGTCGATCCCGACCTGATCAACGCGGGCAAGGAGACCGTGACCGTGCTTCCGGGCGCCTCGTTCTTCGACTCCGCGCTGAGCTTCGGAATGATCCGCGGTGGCAAGATCGACGCCGCGATCCTCGGAGCGATGCAGGTCTCGGCGTCGGGCGACCTTGCGAACTGGATGATCCCGGGAAAGATGGTGAAGGGTCCCGGCGGCGCCATGGACCTGGTGCACGGTGCCGCCCGTGTGATCGTGCTGATGGAACACGTCGCCCGTGACGGCTCGGCCAAGATCGTCCATCAGTGCACGTTGCCGCTGACCGGGCGCGGAGTGGTGGACCGCATCATCACCGACCTGGCCGTCATCGACGTCACCGACCGAGGACTCGTTCTCGTCGAGACCGCTCCGGGCGTCAGCGTCGACGAGGTCCTCGCCGCCACGGAACCCCCTCTGATCATCGCCGAGAAGCTCAAGGAGATCGCATGAGCACCGCCGACATCGTCATCGTCGCTGCCGCCCGCACCCCGCAGGGGCGACTCAAAGGCCAGCTGGCCGCTTTCACCGCCCCGCAGCTGGGTGGCCTCGCGATCGCGGGGGCGCTGGCGGCGGGCGCGATCCCTGCGGATGCCGTCGACGCGGTCATCATGGGGCAGGTGCTGCCCGCGGGATCGGGACAGAACCCCGCGCGCCAGGCCGCGCTGGCCGGCGGGATCGGATGGGACGTCCCGGCATCCGGTGTCAACAAGGTGTGCCTGTCGGGGCTCACGGCCATCATCGACGCGAAGCGGATGATCGCGTCGGGCGATGCGACCGTGGTCGTGGCCGGCGGTATGGAGTCGATGACGCGCGCCCCGCACCTGCTCATGGGCTCGCGCGACGGATGGAGCTACGGCTCGGTGGAGGTGCTGGACCACATGGCCTACGACGGCCTCACCGACGCCTACGACCGCGAGAGCATGGGCGCATCGACGGAGCGCCTCAACCCGCGATACGAGGTGACGCGTGAGCAGCAGGACCATGTCGCTGCCCTCTCGCACCAGCGCGCGGCAGCGGCACGGGATGCCGGCGTCTTCGACGCGGAGATCGTGCCCGTGGAGGTCCCGCAGCGCCGCGGAGCGGCGGTCACCGTGACGAGCGACGAGGGCATCCGTGCAGACACGACCGAACTGACCCTGGCCGGGCTTCGCCCCGCGTTCTCCGCCGACGGCTCCATCACCGCCGGCAACGCCTCGCAGATCTCCGACGGTGCTGCTGCCGTCGTCCTGACGACGCGCGCGCACGCAGATGAGAACGGGTGGCCGGTGCTGGCCGTCGTCGGAGCCGCGGGTCAGGTCGCGGGCCCGGACAACTCCCTGCACGCGCAGCCGGCGCGAGCGATCGCTCAGGCTCTGCAGCGGCAGCACCTTGCGGCATCCGATCTCGATCTCGTCGAGATCAACGAAGCGTTCGGGGCGGTCGTCGCACACTCGCAGCGCGAGCTGGGAATCGGCGAGGACGTCGTGAATGTGCACGGGGGAGGCATCGCCCTGGGTCATCCGATCGGAGCGTCCGGCGCACGTCTGGTCGTGCACGCCGTGCACGAGCTCGTTCGCCGAGGCTCGGGAACCGCGGCCGTCGGTCTCTGCGGCGGCGGTGGTCAAGGGGAGGCGCTGATCCTGACGCGCTGAGCCGCGCCGATCGGGTAGCGCGCTGGGGTCAGCCCTCGCGCAGACCGAGCGCGGGCAGGAGCACGTCGTCGACGAGGGAGATGACGAAGTCGCGGTCGACGGGTCTGCCGAGCATGAGAGTGCGGTAGGCGGTCATCGACGGGATCACCTGCGAGAGCAGCGCGAGGTCGACGTCGCGGGCGACCTCGCCGCGATCGATGGCGCGTTGGATCAGCACACGCAGCGCGGCCGCCCTCGGCTCGACGATGGCGGCGCGCGCGGCATCCGCGAACTCGGGGGACTCCGACATCAGCGAGACCATTCCCGCCATGATGCGCAGTTTCCGCTCCCCGTCCTTCATGACGGGAGCCTTGATGTTCGCGACCAGGTCGCCGCGCAGCGATCCCGTGTCCGGAAGATCGGCGTGGGAAGAGCTCTTCATGCAGGCGACGGCGTCGATGACCAGCTCCGCCTTGGAGGGCCACCGTCGGTAGAGCGTGGCCTTGCCCGCACGCGCACGTGCGGCGACCATATCGACGGTCATGCGCTCGTACCCCTTCTCGGCGAGGATGTCGAGAGCAGCGGCGAGGATCTCGGGGTCGCGGGAGTGATCGCGCTTGCGACCCAGCTTGGGGGTGGGATCGACGTCCTCATCGGCGAGGGTGGTATCCGTCATGGGAAACAGTCTAGTTCAGGAACCGGCATGTTCAGGAACTGGTTGGTTTCGGAACTCGCAAGTGTCGTATAAAGTCTCCCGCATGACCTCACCCTCACCCGAAGCCGCTGCGGCGGCGCCCTCCGGCCGGCGCTGGCTGACACTCGGTGTCGTCGCGCTGGCACAGCTGATGGTCGTCCTGGACGCGACCGTCGTGAACATCGCGCTGCCGGCGGCGCAGGCCGATCTGCAGTTCTCGGTCGGCGACCGGCAGTGGATCATCACCGCGTACTCGTTGGCCTTCGGCTCACTCCTGCTGCTCGGCGGCCGTCTGTCGGATCTCATCGGACGCAAGCGCGCCTTCATCATCGGACTCGTCGGGTTCGCGCTCGCATCGGCGCTCGGCGGGATGGCGGGGTCCTTCGGGCTGCTCGTCGTCGCTCGCGCACTGCAGGGCGCGTTCGGTGCACTGCTGGCTCCCACCGCACTCGCCGTGCTGACGACGACCTTCACCGACCCCAAGGAGCGGGGTCGTGCCTTCGGCGTCTTCGGCGCGATCGCGGGCGCCGGCGGCGCCATCGGCCTCCTGCTCGGCGGCATCCTGACCGAGGACCTCAGCTGGCGCTGGAACCTCTACATCAACGACGTCATCGCGGTCGTCGCCGTCATCGGGGCGATCTTCTTCGTGCACACGGTCGCCCGCACCGGTCCCCGTCCGAAGCTCGACGTGCCGGGCACGATCCTCGTCTCCGGAGCCCTGTTCTCTCTCGTGTTCGGCTTCTCACGGGCCGAGACCGACGGCTGGGGCGCGCCCATCACCTGGGGGACGCTCACTACCGCGGGCGTTCTGCTCATCGCCTTCGTGCTGTGGCAGCAGCGCGCCGAACATCCTCTGCTGCCGCTGCGGATCGTCCGCGATCGCAACCGGGCGTCGGCGTACAGCTCGATCCTCATCGCCGGTGCGGGGATGTTCGGGATCTTCCTGTTCGTCACCTACTACCTGCAGACCACGCTGGGGTACTCGCCGATCCAGACCGGTCTGTCGTTCCTGCCGATGATCGCCATGCTCGTGCTCAGCGCGCAGCTGTCGACCAACATCTTCCTGCCGCGCTTCGGCCCGAAGGTCATGGTGCCGATCGGTATGACACTCGCGGCCGTGGGCATGGTGCTGCTGACGCGGCTCGACGCGTCCAGCCAGTACCTCGTCGACCTCCTGCCTGCGCTGATGCTGCTCGGGCTCGGCATGGGGTCGATCATGCCCCCGTCGATCCAGACCGCGACGCTCGGTGTCGATCGCGAATTCGCCGGTGTCGCGTCGGCGATGGTCAACACCTCGCAGCAGGTCGGCGGCTCGATCGGCACGGCATTGCTGAACACCCTCGCAGCGACGGCGGCCGCCGACTTCGTCGCGGCGCACGCTCCGGCCACGCCGCAGGTTCTGGCCGATGCCGCTCTGCACAGCTACGCGACGGCGTACTGGTGGGGGGCCGGCGCATTCGCACTCGGCGCGGTGGTGGCCGCCCTCGGATTCCGGCGCAAAGCGTCCGTTCGCCGGGCCGCGGATGCCGCGACCACCTCGGTCGACACCGCGGGCGAGCCCGTGCTCGCCCACTGAGCGAGGTCCTCGCCGCGCGACCGCATCAGCCGGTCGGGCGGCGAGGCCGTGCGCGGTAGCCTCGGTGCATGGTGACGATCACTGCGCTGAGCGCGACCGACCGCGAGGAATGGGCTGACCTGTGGTCCGGCTACCTGACGTTCTACGAAAGCGATCTCGCCGAAGAGGTGACCGACGACGTCTACCGTCGTCTCGTCGCCGGGGTCGAGCTGCACGGGGCCATTGCGCGCGATGACGAGGGCCGCGCGGTCGGCATCGTCCACTGGCTGTTCCACCCGTCCACGTGGGCGACCGGTCCGTACTGCTATCTCGAGGATCTCTTCGTGTCACCGGACGCGCGCGGCGGCGGTATCGGCGGCGCACTCATCGCTCACGTGCGCGCGCAGGCCGACGCCGCCGGCGCGGTCAAGATCTACTGGCTGACGCAGAAGGACAATGCGACGGCGCGCGCTCTCTACGACCGGGTCGCAACCGACACCGGTTTCGTGCATTACGAGATCGGGCTCTGAACGCGCGTCTCAGCTCTCGATGCTCACCGTTGCAGGCGCTTCGCCAGCAGCTTCTCCTCGCTCCCGCGCACGGGGGAGTCGGTGGAGATGATCCGTCCGCGGGAGGCGCGATAGGTGTCCACGATCGTGCCGATGGACAGGGCCAGAGTGATTCCCCAGCTCAGCCACGCGAGCGCCTGACGCCACGTGAACGGCACGTCGCCACGGAGGCCGCGCAGCAGCGCGAGGCCGCTGGTCACGGCGGAGATGATCCCGGTCCCGAACAGGTACTTGCGCATGCGACCACGTTAGCCTGGAAGAACGCCTGCCGAGAGGAGCCGCGTGAGCGACCCGAAGTCCGAGGCCGACATGATCGTCGTGTCCAACCGCCTGCCCGTCGACCATGATCCGAGCGTCGAGGGTGGGTGGCGTCGTTCGCCGGGCGGCTTGGTCGCCGCTCTCGAACCGGTGCTGCAGCGCACCGGCGGGGCGTGGGTGGGCTGGCCCGGCACCGCCGACCTCGAGATCGATCCCTTCGAACTGGAGGGGATGTCGCTCGTGCCCGTCGCATTGTCCGCCGAGGACGTGGCGCTGTATTACGAGGGATTCTCCAACGACACGATCTGGCCGCTCTACCACGACGTGATCTCGCCGCCGGCCTACCACCGTGAATGGTGGGAAGCCTACGTCCGCGTCAACCGCCGTTTCGCCGAGGCGGTGGCGTCGACCGCCGCGGACGGCGCGGTCGTCTGGGTGCAGGACTATCAACTGCAGTTGGTGCCGCGGATGCTGCGCGAGCTGCGGCCCGACCTGGTGATCGGCTACTTCCACCACATTCCGTTCCCGGCATACGGCATCTATGCTCAGCTTCCCTGGCGCAAGCAGGTGCTGGAGGGACTTCTGGGGGCCGATGTCATCGGATTCCAGCGGGTGCAGGATGCCGGCAACTTCGCCACGGCCGTGCGCCGTCAACTGGGGTTCGAGACGAAGGCGGGTGCGATCCGGGTCCCCGAGCCCGACGGCGCGGTTCGCACCGCCGTCGCCAAGGCATACCCCATCTCGATCGACGCCGACCTGTACGACGAGCTGGCTCGCCGCCCGGAGGTGCAGGCCCGGGCCGCCGAGATTCGAGAGAGCCTCGGCAACCCGAAGACGATCCTCTTCGGCGTCGACCGTCTCGACTACACCAAAGGCATCGGTCACCGCCTGAAGGCGTATGGAGAGCTTCTCGAGGACCACCGCCTCGATGTCGAGGACGTCACGCTCGTGCAGGTCGCGAGCCCGAGCAGGGAGCGCGTCGCGGCCTACATGCAGCTGCGTGACGAGATCGAGCTCACGGTCGGCCGCATCAACGGCGACCACGACACCGTCGGGCATACGGCCATCCGCTACCTGCATCACTCGTATCCCCGGGAGGAGATGGTCGCGCTGTACCTCGCGGCGGATGTGATGCTCGTGACCGCCCTTCGCGACGGGATGAACCTGGTGGCGAAGGAGTATGTCGCCAGCCGCGTCGACGGACGCGGCGTGCTCGTACTCAGCGAGTTCACCGGCGCCGCCGACGAGATGTCGCAGGCGGTGAAGGTCAATCCTCACGACATCGAGGGACTGAAGGACGCCATCATGACGGCGATCGAGATGTCACCCTCCGAACAGGGGCGCCGCATGCGCGCCCTCCGCCGCCGCGTGCGCGACCACGACGTCGCCGACTGGTCGCGGCGTTTCCTCAGCGATCTCGACGCGGTGAGGGCGACGTCGTGAGCGTCGACGACGCTCTGGCACGCCTGGCGGTCACGGATCGTCTTCTGGTGGCCCTGGATTTCGACGGCACCCTGGCGCCGTTGATCGACGAGCCGATGGCGGCGCGCATGAGTGCCCCCGCGCGGGCCGCCGTCGACGCGCTCGCTCGCGTTCGCGCGACGACCGTCGCCCTCGTGTCCGGGCGCACGCTGCGCGATCTGCGGATCATCGCCGAGCACGACGATGACTCGCCTCTGCTGCTGGCGGGTTCGCACGGCGCGGAGCAATGGCCGCCGTCCGGCTCCGACGACGCGTCGACGGTCGACGTTGCGCTCCTGGCGCTGCGCGACCGGCTGCGCGCTCGAGCCGAGGCGATCGCGGCCGGCGTCCCGGGCGCCTGGATCGAGCCGAAGGAGTTCGGGTTCGCGCTGCACACGCGTCTCGCGACGGATTCTGCGGGCACACGCTCGGCGCACGATGGTATCGCTCGCCTCATGGAGGCCGAGGCGCCCACGTGGCGCCGTCGCGACGGGCACGACATCCTCGAGTACGCCTTCCGCACGGAGGGCAAAGACGGCGCGGTGGCGCGCCTGCGGGCGCAGACGGAAGCGACCGCGGTCCTGTTCGCGGGCGACGACGTCACCGATGAGGACGCCCTGCGCAGTCTCGAGCCCGGCGACGTCGGCGTGCGCGTCGGGCCGGGGGAGACGGCGGCACGTGTCCGTGTGGCCGGCATCCCCGAACTGGCGGCGTTGTTGACGCGTCTCGCGCACGATCGGGACACCCTGCGGGAATAGACTTCGAGGATGCCGGACAGCGATCCCACCATCGACATCAAGCCGCGCAGTCGTGTCGTCACGGACGGCATCGAGGCGACGACCTCCCGCGGCATGCTGCGTGCCGTCGGCATGGGCGATGAGGACTGGGACAAGCCCCAGATCGGCATCGCCTCCAGCTGGAACGAGATCACGCCGTGCAATCTGAGTCTGGACCGGCTCGCGCAAGGCGCCAAGGAGGGCGTCCACGCCGGCGGCGGGTACCCGCTGCAGTTCGGCACCATCTCCGTGTCCGACGGCATCTCCATGGGCCACGAGGGGATGCATTTCTCGCTGGTGTCCCGTGAGGTCATCGCCGACTCCGTGGAGACCGTGGTCATGGCCGAGCGGCTCGACGGCACCGTCCTGCTCGCCGGCTGCGACAAGTCGATCCCGGGCATGCTCATGGCCTCGGCGCGTCTCGATCTCTCCAGTGTGTTCCTCTATGCGGGTTCCATCGCGCCCGGCTGGGTGAAGCTCTCGGACGGCACGGAGAAGGACGTCACGATCATCGACTCCTTCGAGGCGGTGGGCGCGTGCCTTGCGGGGAAGATGAGCGAAGCGGACCTCAAGCGCATCGAGTGCGCGATCGCGCCCGGCGAGGGCGCGTGCGGCGGCATGTACACCGCGAACACGATGGCCTCCGTCGCCGAGGCGCTGGGGTTGAGCCTTCCCGGCTCCGCCGCACCGCCGTCGGCGGACCGTCGCCGCGACTACTACGCCCACCGCTCCGGCGAAGCGGTCGTGAACCTGCTGCGTCAGGGCATCACGACGCGCGACATCCTCACCAAAGAGGCGTTCGAGAACGCCATCGCACTGGCCATGGCCCTCGGCGGCTCGACCAACGTCGTGCTGCACCTGCTCGCCATCGCCCGCGAAGCCGAGGTGGAGCTCAGCCTGCACGACTTCAACCGCATCGGCGACAAGGTCCCGCATGTGGCGGACATGAAGCCGTTCGGGAAGTTCGTCATGAACGACGTCGACCGTCACGGCGGCATTCCCGTCATCATGAAAGCGATGCTCGACGAGGGGCTGCTGCACGGCGACGCCCTCACGGTCACCGGCAAGACCCTCGCGGAGAACCTCGCCGAGCTCGATCCCGACCCGATCGACGGCACCGTCATCCACACCTTCGACGACCCCATTCATGCCACGGGCGGCATCACGATCCTCCACGGCTCGCTGGCCCCGGAAGGGGCGGTCGTGAAGACCGCGGGCTTCGACGCGTCGGTGTTCGAGGGCCCTGCACGGGTGTTCGAGCGGGAGCGCGCCGCGATGGACGCCCTGGAGGCGGGCGAGATCGCCGCCGGCAGCGTCATCGTCATCCGCTACGAGGGCCCGAAGGGCGGCCCCGGCATGCGCGAGATGCTCGCCATCACGGCGGCGATCAAGGGCGCAGGGCTCGGAAAAGATGTACTACTCTTGACGGACGGCAGATTCTCAGGCGGCACAACCGGCCTGTGCATCGGCCACATAGCACCCGAAGCGGTGGACGCAGGTCCTATCGCCTTCGTGCGCGATGGTGATCTGATACGGGTCGATATCGCGGCTCGCACTCTCGACCTACTCGTCGACGACGCAGAGCTGAACTCCCGCCGTGACGGCTGGGAGCCGCTTCCCCCGCGCTACACCCGTGGCGTTCTGGCCAAGTACTCGAAACTCGTGCGCTCCGCAGCGGAGGGCGCGACGACCGGCTGAGGCCGTGACACCAGGGCGGGAAGCCGCCCTCACACGCATCTGACACCCGAGGTACCACTATGTCTCTCGACACCGCGGCCGTGCCGCGACCACCTGCCCGCGGAGCTGCCGCTCCTGTGATGACCGGCGCCCAGGCCGTCGTCCGATCCCTGGACATGCTCGGGGTCACGGACGTCTTCGGTCTGCCCGGCGGCGCCATCATGCCGGTGTATGACCCCCTGATGGACGATGAGGCGGTGCGCCACATCCTCGTCCGTCACGAGCAGGGCGCCGGCCACGCGGCGGAGGGATATGCCGCCGCATCCGGACGCACGGGCGTGGCGATCGCGACGTCCGGTCCGGGCGCGACCAACCTGGTCACCGCCATCGCCGACGCCTACATGGATTCGGTCCCGCTGGTCTGCCTCACCGGCCAGGTGTTCAGCCACCTCATGGGCACCGACGCCTTCCAGGAGGCGGACATCGTCGGCATCACCATGCCGATCACGAAGCACTCGTTCCTGGTCAAGACAGCCGAGGAGATTCCCGCCGCGATCGCGGCGGCGTTCGAGATCGCCTCGACGGGCCGGCCCGGACCCGTCCTCGTCGACATCACGAAGGATGCGCAGCAGGCCTCGGCACCGTTCGTGTGGCCCCCGAAGATCGAGCTGCCCGGATATCGCCCCGTGACGAAGGCCCACGGCAAGCAGATCCAGGCGGCGGCGCAGTTGATCGCGCATGCGAAGAAGCCCGTGCTGTACGTCGGTGGCGGCGTCATCCGCGCCCGTGCCGCGGCGGAGCTGCGCGTGTTCGCCGAAGCGACCGGCGCCCCCGTCGTCACGACGCTGATGGCGCGCGGAGCGTTCCCCGACTCGCACCCGCAGAACCTCGGCATGCCCGGGATGCACGGCACGGTGCCCGCGGTGCTCGCCCTGCAGGAGTCCGATCTGATCGTCGCCCTGGGCGCGCGCTTCGACGACCGCGTCACCGGAAAGGCCGACGAGTTCGCGCCGAACGCGCAGGTCGTCCACGTCGACATCGACCCGGCGGAGATCTCGAAGATCCGCACGGCCGACGTGCCGATCGTGGGGGATCTGAAGGAGGTGCTCGTCGACCTGGATGCCGCCTTCCAGAGCGCCCGCGCCGATCACACGCCCGACATCGCCGAGTGGTGGTCGTACCTGGATGGTCTGGTCACCGAGTTCCCGCTGGGCTACGCCGAGCCGGAGGACGGCCTCCTTGCTCCGCAGTACGTCATCAAGCGCATCGGCGAGCTCACCGGGCCCGAGGCCGTCTACGCCGCCGGCGTCGGACAGCATCAGATGTGGGCGGCGCAGTTCATCGGCTACGAGCGCCCCAACGCGTGGCTCAACTCCGGCGGTGCCGGAACGATGGGCTACTCGGTACCGGCCGCGATGGGCGCCAAGGTCGCCGAGCCCGACCGCGTCGTGTGGGCGATCGACGGCGACGGCTGCTTCCAGATGACGAATCAGGAACTGGCCACGTGCGTGCTGAACGACATCCCGATCAAGGTCGCGATCATCAACAACTCGAGCCTCGGCATGGTGCGCCAGTGGCAGACGCTGTTCTTCGCGGGACGTCACTCCAACACCGATCTCAACACGGGTCACGGGACAGTGCGCGTGCCCGATTTCGTGAAGCTCGCGGAGGCCTATGGCTGCCTCGGCATCCGTGTGGAGAAGCTCGAAGAGGTGGATGCCGCCATCACGCTGGCACTCGAGACGAACGATCGACCGGTCGTGATCGACTTCGTCGTGTCGGCCGACGCGATGGTGTGGCCGATGGTCCCGCAGGGCGTCAGCAACAGCTTCGTCCAGTACGCCCGCGATCATGCGCCCAGCTTCGACGGGGAGGACTGAGATGAGCCGTCATGTCCTGAGTCTTCTGGTCGAGAACAAGCCGGGTCTGCTGACCCGGGTGGCCGGCCTGTTCGCCCGCCGCGGCTTCAACATCGAGTCGCTCGCGGTGGGCGTCACCGAGGTGCCCGGCCTGTCGCGCATCACGGTCGTCGTCGACGTCGAGGAGCTCCCGCTGGAGCAGGTGACCAAGCAGCTGAACAAGCTGATCAACGTCATCAAGATCGTCGAACTGGAGCCGGCGGCGTCCGTACAGCGCGATCACATGCTGATCAAGGTGCGCGCCGACAACCAGACGCGCTCCAACGTGATCGAGGTCGTGAACCTCTTCCGTGCGTCCGTGGTCGACTATGCGACGGACGCCCTCGTCGTCGAGGTCACGGGTGATCGCGGCAAGATCGACGCCATCCTTCGCGCCCTCGAGCCGTTCGGCATCAAGGAGCTCGCCCAGTCGGGCCTGTTGGCCATCGGCCGCGGCGGCAAGTCCATCACCGAACGCGTCCTGCGCGGCTGATTCCCTCACGGGCGCCTCGACTCGCTGCGCCCGCTCAATGACCGGAAAGAAATCAAGGAGAAACACACACCATGGCTGAGATCTTCTACGACTCCGACGCCGACCTGTCCGTCATCCAGAACAAGAAGGTCGCGATCGTCGGCTACGGCTCGCAGGGACACGCGCACGCGCAGAACCTCCGCGACTCGGGCGTCGAGGTCGTCATCGCGCTCAAGGACGGCTCGAAGTCGATCGCGAAGGCCCAGGAGGACGGCTTCGAGGTGAAGAACGTCGCCGATGCCACCGCATGGGCCGACCTGATCATGATCCTCGCGCCCGACCAGCACCAGCGCGGCATCTACAGCGAGAGCATCCTGCCGAACCTGTCGGCCGGCAAGACCCTGGCCTTCGCCCACGGCTTCAACATCCGCTTCGGCTACATCGACGCCCCCGAGGGTGTCGACGTGATCCTCGTCGCCCCGAAGGCGCCGGGGCACACCGTGCGTCGCGAGTTCGTCGCCGGCCGCGGCATCCCGGACATCATCGCCGTCGAGCGCGACGCCTCTGGCCACGCCTGGGAGACCGCGCTGTCGTACGCGAAGGCGATCGGCGGCACGCGCGCCGGCGTCATCAAGACCACGTTCACCGAAGAGACCGAGACCGACCTGTTCGGTGAGCAGGCCGTGCTCTGCGGTGGCGTGTCCCAGCTCGTCCAGTACGGCTTCGAGACGCTGACCGAGGCCGGCTACCAGCCGCAGATCGCGTACTTCGAGGTGCTGCACGAGCTCAAGCTCATCGTCGACCTCATGTGGGAGGGCGGAATCGCCAAGCAGCGCTGGTCGGTTTCCGACACCGCCGAGTACGGCGACTACGTCTCGGGCCCGCGTGTCATCGACCCGCGCGTCAAGGAGAACATGCAGGGCGTTCTGGCCGACATCCAGTCCGGCGCTTTCGCCGAGCGCTTCATCGGCGACCAGGACGCCGGTGCGCCCGAGTTCCAGGAGCTGCGTGCGAAGGCCGCCGCCCACCCGATCGAGGCCGTGGGCAAGGACCTGCGCGCCCTGTTCGCGTGGAAGCAGCAGGACGCCGACTACACCGAGGGCTCCGCCGCGCGCTGACCTCGTCCAGACCTCGGCACACCCGCCGAGAAGGCTTGCGAAAGCCACACCGGCCCGGCCCCCACACAAGGGGGCCGGGCCTTTCGCTTGCTAGCGTGACAGGATGACCGTCGCGTTGGAGATCGCCGTTCAGGATGTCGCGGGCGCCCGCGCCGCCATCGACGCAGGAGCGGACCGGCTCGAGCTCTGCCAGGCGCTGGCTGTCGGTGGGCTCACGCCGTCGATCGCGCTGGTGGAGATGACGGTCGCCGCTGTCGGCGGGGAACGCGTGAACGTGCTCGTGCGTCCCCGCGCGGGAGGATTCGTCTACGACGACGACGAGATCGCCCTCGTCGCCGCCGACATCCACGCGGTGATGGCCGCCGGGGCCGCGGGTGTCGTCGTCGGCGCACTGACTCGCGACGGGCACGTGGACGCGGCGGCGCTGCGCAGGTGGAGAGACGCCGCCGGCGACGGCACGCTCGTCTTCCACCGGGCGATCGACGCGGCAGACTCGCCGCTCGCCGTTCTCGATGGGCTCGCCGCGGCCGGTGTCGACCGTGTGCTGAGCTCGGGCGGGGCCGCGCGATCGGTCGACGGCACGGAGGTGCTGCGACGTCTGGTCTCGGCGGGCACCGGTGTCGAGATCATGGCCGGCGGCGGCATCCGCGTGGGCGACATCGCGCGTATCGCGGACGCGGGCGTCGACGCCGTGCATCTGTCCGCCCGGGCCGTCACCGGTCTCGACGTCCCGTCGGGGCCCGGGGGAGGAACGGGCGGCCACGACGTCACCGACCCGGTCGTGGTGGCGGCAGCTGCGGCCGCGGTGCGCAGTACGCTTTCGGAGTGAGCACGCCACGTGATGACGACGCCCTGACCTGGGACGGCGACGACGATCCCACTCTCGACGTGGGACACCGTCCCACCGTCGAGTCGACGCCCGAGCCGGCGCCCGAGCCGGAACCGGCCGTGCTTCCCGACGGATTCACCGCCGTCGGCAAGGGCAGCGCCACCGTCGGCCACATCGACGCGGACGGCACCGTCACGATGCCCGATGAGCCGACGCAGATGTCGAACGCGATGCTCGTGACGCTCGGCATCCTCGCCGGTGCCTACCTGCTCTTCACGATCGGCTGGATCATCGGCGGCCTGCGTCTGCAGGGCACGGCGGAGTTCCTGGTCAGCCCGGTGGGATACGCGGCGGCCCTGTGGCTGGCCGTCGCAGCGGCGCCGGTCTGGTTCCTCACGGTGTTCGTCCTGACGCGCGCCGCGAAGGCGTGGGTACGCGTGCTGCTGTTGGTCGGCGGGCTCGCGCTGCTCGTGCCGTGGCCGTTCATCCTCGTCGGGGCGGTGGGACGATGACCACGAGTGCTCCCACCCCGCAGCGGACGCGTGTGCTGCCCACCTGGCTGATCGTCGCCATCTCGGTCGTGTTCGGCCTGTTCTACGCCTATTTCGTGTGGAACGCCGTCGGCTTCCTCTCGCAGGCGGCCTCCGGCGCGCAGCCGCTGAACGCCTACGGCTGGTTCGTGCTGCTGCTGTCGGTTCTGTTCCCGCTGATCGCGTTCGGTGTCGCCTTCGCCGTCGGCTGGCGGCGGAGGTGGTGGGAGTTCGCGCTCGTCCTCATCGCCGGTCTCTGCGTCGTCGCGGTGTTCTGGCTGAACATCCTGACGTACACGGTCGGACCGTCCGGCTCCTCGATGCTCGGCTGAGGGATCGCTTTTCCCCGGTCGTCACACGGTCGGGGGCGTTGCGGTGCGACCGGTAGGCTGGCATCCTTCCACCCGCTCCGATCCTGCGCAAAGGTCCTGCCGCTGTGTCCAAGCCTGTCGTCCTCATCGCCGAAGAACTCTCACCCGCCACGATCGACGCCCTGGGGCCGGACTTCGATGTCCGTCAGGTCGACGGCACCGACCGTCCCGCGCTCCTGTCGGCGCTGGCCGACGCCCACGCCATCCTGATCCGGTCGGCGACGAAGGTGGATGCCGAGGCGATCGCCGCGGCTCCCGTGCTCAAGGTCGTCGCGCGCGCCGGCGTCGGACTGGACAACGTCGACATCAAGGCCGCCACGGCGGCCGGCGTCATGGTCGTCAACGCGCCGACCTCCAACATCATCTCGGCGGCCGAGTTGACGATCGGGCACATCCTCAGCCTTGCCCGGCACATCCCGGCCGCACATGCTTCGCTCGCCGCCGGTGCGTGGAAGCGCAGCTCCTTCACGGGCACGGAACTCTTCGAGAAGACGGTCGGCATCATCGGCCTCGGCCGCATCGGCGCCCTCATCGCCGCGCGTCTGCAGGCATTCGGCGTGAGTGTCGTGGCGTACGACCCGTACGTCACGCCGACGCGCGCACAGCAGCTCGGTGTGACGCTGCTGAGCTTGGACGACCTGCTCGCGCAGAGCGACTTCGTCACGATCCACATGCCGAAGACGCCCGAGACGACGGGCATGATCGGCGCGGCGCAGTTCGCGCTGATGAAGCCGACCGCGTACGTGGTGAATGTCGCGCGTGGCGGGCTCATCGACGAGGAGGCGCTGCACACAGCGCTGACCACGGGTGAGATCGCCGGCGCCGGCCTCGACGTGTTCACGAGCGAGCCGCCGAAGGCCGACGGCACCGCGTTCCCGCTGCTGTCGCTGCCGAACGTCGTCGTCACCCCGCATCTGGGTGCCTCGACCGATGAAGCGCAGGAGAAGGCCGGCATCTCGGTGGCCCGTTCGGTCAAGCTCGCCCTCGAAGGCGACCTCGTGCCCGACGCCGTCAACGTCGCCGGCGGCGTCATCGACCCGTTCGTGCGTCCCGGCATCGCCCTCGTCGAGCAGCTCGGACAGGTCTTCTCGGGCCTTGCGACCAGCGCCCTCACGAGCCTCGACATCGAGGTGCGCGGCGAGCTCGCTGCGTACGACGTGAGCGTGTACCGCCTCGCGGCGCTGAAGGGCATCTTCACGAAGATCGTCAGCGAGAACGTGTCGTACGTGAATGCGCCGCTGTTCGCCGAGCAGCGCGGCATCGAGACGCGCTTGATCGTCGAGGCGGACAGCCCGCTGTACCGCAACATCACGATCCTGCGCGGCACCCTTTCGGACGGCACCGTTCTCGAAGTGGCCGGAACGCTTGCCGGCACGCGGATGGTCCCGAAGATCGTCGGCATCAACGGCTACGAGATCGAGGTGCCGATCGACAAGCACCACATCCTCATGCGCTATGCGGACCGCCCGGGCATCGTCGCGATCTACGGGCAGAAGCTCGGTGAGGCGGGGATCAACATCGCCGGTCTGTTCGTCGCTCAGCCCGACGCCTCGGGTCGCGCTCTCTCGGTGCTCACGGTCGATCAGCCCGTGCCGGACGCGATCCTCGACGACACCCGCGAGGCCATCGGCGCCGACCTCTTCCGTCAGCTGGAGATCGTCGAAGCCTGATCCCGCGCCCGCGGGTGTTCGCCGTGCCACGGCATCCCGTCGTCGAGCCGCCATGACCTCTCCGAGCCGCTACGGTTTGGCGCGCAGCACCATAGCGGCTCGGTGAGAACGTGGCGGCTCGGCAGGATGCGTGCGGGGTCAGCGGACCGCGCGCTCGACGAGAGCGACCAGCGCGTCCAGCGCGGCGCCGCGGGGGACCGGCCCCGGGATCGATCCGCCCGACAGCGCGTTGTTGAAGTACAGGCCGTCGCCCACGAGCATCACGAGATCGAGCGCGGCGCCGTCGGGAGCGTACGGACGCAGGGCGTCCGCCCACTTCTCCCTGACCTCGCGCAGTGCTTCAGCGGCCTGGCCGTTCCCGCCCTGGGCCAGGCGGGAGGTGGCGAGGATGACGCGGTCGATCGGGTCGTTCGACATGACCGATGAATGCAGATAGTGGGCGATGGGGCCGCCCGGGTAGGTCGACATCGCCGCGACGTCCTCGTCGACGAGGGTCTGGAGGCGTTCGATGAGACCTGCCTCGAGCATCTCCTTCGAGGCGAAGTGGTAGAGCAGGCCGCCTTTGGAGACACCCGCGGCCCGCGCCGTGGCATCGATCGTCGCCGCTCGCTCGCCCTCGTCCACGAGGATCGCCTCGAAGGCGTCGAGCACCTTCTCGCGGGCCAGGGGAGGGCGACTCATGGTCTCGATCGTATCCAGCGAGCGGCATCCATGTCTGTTACTATACCGGCTGGACGGTTTACAAATGATGACACTGACTGAAGAGATCACCCTGGCCGAGTCGAACGGGAAGCGCGTGGGATGGCGCGGCTGGCTCGCACTGATCGTGCTGATGCTGCCGGTTCTGCTCGTCTCTGTGGACAACACGGTGCTGAGCTTCGCCCTGCCCGACATCGCCCTGAGCCTGAACCCCTCCAGCGCCCAGCAGCTGTGGATCATCGACGCCTATCCGCTGGTGCTCGCGGGGCTCCTGGTGACGATGGGCACGCTCGGCGACCGCTTCGGGCGTCGACGGATGCTGCTGATCGGCGCGACCGGCTTTGCCGCGGTGTCGGTGCTGGCCGCCTTCGCGCCCAGCGCCGCCTGGCTCATCGCCGCACGTGCCGGTATGGGCGTGTTCGGCGCGATGCTGATGCCGTCGACCCTGTCGCTGCTGCGCAGCATCTTCACCGACCGCGACCAGCGCCGCATGGCGATCGCGGTATGGGCGTCGATGTTCTCCGCGGGGGCGGCCCTGGGGCCGATCGTCGGCGGGATCTTGCTCGAGCACTTCGCGTGGGGCTCGGTCTTCCTCATGTCGGTGCCGGTTCTCGTGCCGCTGCTGATCCTGGCGCCGCTGCTGGTGCCCGAGAGCCGTGATCCGCGCCCTGGACGCATCGACCCGATCAGCATCGCTCTGTCGATGTTGACGATGGTGCCGATCGTCTACGCGATCAAGGAGGTCGCGGTGCACGGCTTCGGCGTGCTCCCGGTGGTGCTGACGATCGCCGGGCTCGGCTTCGGTGTCGTGTTCGTTCGCCGTCAGCTCGCTTCCGCGCAGCCGATGCTCGACATGCGGCTGTTCGCCCGTGGCACCTTCAGCGGCGCGCTGCTGGTGAACCTGCTCAGCGTCGTCTCTCTCGTGGGCTTCCTGTACTTCGTCGCGCAGCATCTGCAGCTCATCGTCGGTCTGTCGCCGATGGAGGCGGGATTCGCGCTCGTTCCCGGCATGGCGGCGATGATCGTCGCCGGACTGCTCGTCGTGCCGATCGCCCGCCGCGTCTCGGCGCGCGTGATCGTTCCGATCGCACTGTCGTTCTCGGTCATCGCCTACCTGCTCGTTCCCGGCGCGGTCGGAGACGGCGCCCTGGCGCTGCTGATCGCCGCCTTCGTGCTGCTGGGCATCGGCATCGGTGCCGCCGAGACGGTGTCGAACGAGCTCATTCTCGCCAGTGCGCCGCCGGCGAAGGCCGGCGCGGCCAGCGCCGTGTCGGAGACGGCCTACGAGCTGGGCGCCGTCTTGGGCACGGCGGTGCTCGGCGGCATCCTGACAGCCGCGTATCGCACGGGCATCGTGCTCCCTGCGGGTGTCGCGGGTGCCACGGCGGATGCCGCGCGCGAGACCCTGGCAGGGGCGATGACCGTCGCGGGCGCCCTGGACGGTGCCACCGCCGATGCGCTGCGCACGGCGGCGGCTCACGCTTTCGACGCGGGTGTCGGCATCACCGCGGTGATCGGAGCCGTGCTCGTCGCCATCGCAGCGGTCATCGCGGCCACTACGCTGAAGGGGTCGCGCAGCGCCCACGTCGAGCACTGATCCGTCCTCACGGACGTCCGCACCGACGGCGCCGCGCATGCCCGAGTACGAGCTGTGTCGAGGAGTTCCATGTCGCGTGTGATCAAGCTGGCCGTCATCCCCGGTGACGGCATCGGTCCGGAGGTCGTCGCAGAGGCGGAGAAGGTGCTCGACGCCGTGACCGCGGCATCCGAGGTCACCTTCGACAAGACGCTCTTCTCCCTCGGGGCGGCGCGCTACCTCGAGACGGGAGACACGCTCACGGACGATGATCTGGCCGCCATCGCCGCACACGACGCGATCCTGCTCGGTGCCGTCGGGGGCGTACCGGGCGATCCGCGTCTGAAGGACGCGAACATCGAGCGTGGGCTGCTGTTGAAGCTGCGGTTCTCGCTGGATCACTACGTCAATCTGCGTCCTTCGAAGCTGTATGCGGGAGCGCCGGGGCCGCTTGCCGATCCCGGTGAGATCGACTTCGTCGTGGTCCGGGAGGGCACGGAGGGCCCCTACGTCGGTAACGGCGGTTCCATCCGCACCGGGACACCGCACGAGGTGGCCAACGAGACGTCGGTCAACACGGCCTTCGGTATCGAGCGCGTCGTCCGGTACGCGTTCGCTCATGCCGAGCGCCGCCGCAAGAAGGTGACCCTCGTGCACAAGACGAACGTCCTGGTGCACGCGGGCGGGATGTGGAAGCGGATCGTGGATGCCGTGGCATCGGAGCACCCCGAGGTGACCGTAGACTATGTGCACATCGACGCGGCCACCATCTATCTGGTCACGAACCCGGGCCGCTTCGACGTGATCGTCACCGACAACCTCTTCGGCGACATCCTCACCGACTTGGCCGGCGCCGTCACCGGAGGCATCGGCCTCGCCGCTTCGGGAAACATCAACCCCGACGGCGCGTTCCCCTCGATGTTCGAGCCCGTGCACGGCTCGGCGCCGGACATCGCGGGACAGCAGAAGGCCGACCCCACGGCCGCGATCCTCTCCGTCGCCCTCATGCTCGATCATCTCGGGCTCGCCGACGAAGCCGCGCGCGTCACCCGCGCCGTCGAGGAGGACATCGCCCACAGGGGCTCCGCACCCCGCGCCACCGCTCAGGTCGGCGACGCCATCGCCGCCGCGGTGCAGGCGTAGCCTGGAACCGCCGCACGTACGCCGACCGCTCACACCCTCAGGACACGACATGAGCCTCATCTACGAACCCGACGCCGGACTCGCCCCTCTGGAGTTCGCGGTCACCCGCAACCTCGCAGCGAAGTCCGCTGCGGAGCGCGAGCAGCTGCTCGCCGATCCTGCCTTCGGAACGACCTTCACGGACCACATGGTCGACATCTGCTGGTCGGTGCGCGGCGGGTGGCACCGTCCCCGCGTGCAGCCCTACGGCCCGCTGTCGCTCGACCCCGCTGCCGCCGTGCTGCATTACGGGCAGGAGATCTTCGAGGGCATCAAGGCCTACCGGCATGCCGACGGTTCCGTGTGGACCTTCCGTCCCGATCAGAACGGTCGTCGCCTGCAGCGCAGCGCACGACGCCTGGCGCTTCCCGAGCTGCCGGTGGAGTACTTCATCGAGTCCTTGAAGGCGCTCATCGCCGTCGATGGCGCCTGGGTGCCCGCCGGCGCCGACCAGAGCCTCTACCTGCGCCCGTTCATGTTCGCCAAGGAGGCGTTCTTGGGTGTGCGTCCGGCGAACAAGGTCGGTTACTACGTGATCGCGTCGCCGGTCGGCGCGTACTTCAAGGGCGGCGCCAAGCCGGTGTCGATCTGGCTCAGCGAGGACTATGCGCGCGCGGGCAAGGGCGGCACGGGCGCGGCGAAGACGGGCGGCAACTATGCCGCCAGCCTGCTGCCGCAGGCGGAGGCGTACGAGCAGGGCTGCGACCAGGTCGTCTTCCTCGACCAGGATCGCAACGTGGAAGAGCTGGGCGGGATGAACGTCGTGTTCGTCTACAAGGACGGCACGATCGTGACGCCGCAGTCGGACTCGATCCTCGAAGGCATCACACGCGACTCGATCCTGCAGCTCGCTGCCGACCGCGGCCACAAGATCGAGGGCCGCGCGGTCTCGATCGACGAGTGGCGTTCGGGTGTCGCCTCCGGCGAGATCGTCGAGGTGTTCGCATGTGGCACCGCCGCCGTCGTCGCTCCGATCGGTGTGCTGAAGGGGCGCGACTTCGTCGACGAGCAGCCCCTCGGCCCGCTCGCCCAGTCGCTGCGCGACGAGCTCACCGACATCCAGTACGGGCGTCGCGACGACACGCACGGCTGGCTCGTGCGTCTCGACGAGCCGGTGACAGATGCGGAGCCGGCCGCGTGAGGATCGTCCGTTTCAGTCACAACGAGGCGATCCGCTTCGGCATCGTCGACGGGGCCGAGCTGGTCGTCTTGGCGGGTGATCCGTTGTTCGCGGGTTTCGAGACGACGGGGGAGCGGGTTCCGCTCGGTGAGGTCGCGCTGCTCGCTCCTGTCATCCCGCGCTCGAAGATCGTCTGCGTCGGCAAGAACTACCGCGACCACGCCGCCGAGATGGGCGGCGAGGCTCCGGCCGCGCCGCTGCTGTTCCTGAAGCCGAACACCGCGGTGATCGGACCGGGAGATGCGATCGTGCGGCCTTCGCAGTCCGAGCGCACCGATTTCGAGGGCGAGCTCGCGATCGTGATCGGCCGTGTGGCCAAGAATGTCCCGGCATCCGCTGCGCTCGATTACGTGTTCGGGTACACGATCGGCAACGACGTGACCGCGCGTGATCTGCAGAAGTCGGATGGGCAGTGGGCGCGCGCCAAGGGGTTCGACACGTTCTGCCCGCTCGGTCCGGCGATCGAGACGGAGTTCGACCTCGAGGGCGGCGCGCGCATCGTGACGCGGGTGGACGGCGACGTGCGCCAGGACGGCCCGATCTCCGACATGGTGCACTCGGTGCCGGAGATCATCGCCTACGCCTCGGCCGCGTTCACGCTGCTGCCGGGGGATGTGATCCTCACCGGTACGCCGGCCGGCATCGGACCGTTCGACGCGGGCCAGACCATCGAGATCGAGATCACGGGCCTGGGCACGCTGCGCAACACCGCGCGAAACGCGTGAGCGCCCTGGCGCCGGCGATGGACCCTGTCGCCGTCGCGCGTATCCAGCGGCGCACCGTCACCGTCCTCGCCGCCGGACAGGTGCTGGGCGGCATCGCCTTCGGCGCAACAGTCTCGCTCGGCGCGCTGCTCGCGGCCGATCTGTCGGGCCAGGAGGCGCTGTCGGGGCTGGCGACGGCATCCGTGACGCTCGGAGCATCGTTGTGCGCCATCCCGCTCGCGCGGATGGCGGCACGGCGCGGGCGACGGGTGGCGCTGACGCTCGGCAACCTCTTCGCGCTGATCGGCATCGGGATCGTCATCACGGCGGCCGCCGTGCGCAGCTTCCCGCTGCTGATCGTGGGTGTGGTGCTCATCGGCGCCGGCAACGCGGGCAATCTGCAGTCGCGCTTCGCCGCGACCGACCTCGCTCCCGCCCCGCGGCGCGGACGCGACCTCGGCACCGTCGTCTGGGCGACGACCGTCGGGGGTGTGGTGGGCCCGCTGCTTCTGACACCGGGAGAGGTCGTCGGCGCCGCGCTGCGGATGCCACCGCTCACCGGCTCGTACGCGTTCTCGATCGTGGCGCAGCTGATCGCTTTTGCGCTCTACGTGGCGGCGCTGCGACCCGACCCGCTCCTGCTCGCACAGCGCCTGGCGCGCAGCGGCGAGGCGCAGCGTGAGCGCATCGACGATGTCGACCGGCCGGTCGCCGCGCGTTATGCGGTCTTCGCGGTGGCCGGGTCGCACGTGGTGATGGCGTCGGTGATGGCGATGACGCCGATCCATCTGGCGCACCTGGCACCCGAGCACGTCACGCTCGTGGTCGGAACCACGATCGCGCTGCACGTGTTCGGCATGTATGGCTTGTCGCCGGTGTTCGGGGTGCTGGCCGACCGATGGGGACGCATCGCGACGATCCTCCTGGGTCAGGCGCTCCTGGCGGTGTCGCTGATCGTGGCGGCGACCATGCCCGATTCGCAATGGGCGGTGCTGGTCGCGCTGTTCCTGCTGGGAGCGGGGTGGAGCGCTGCGACCGTGTCGGGCGCAGCTCTGCTCACCGAGAGCTCTCCGACGAGCCTGCGGCCGCGACGGCAGGGGCTCAGCGACACGATCATGACCTTCAGCGCCGCTGTCGGCGCCGTGCTCGCGGGCGTCGTCCTCAGTCAGATCGGCTACGGCGGACTCGCGCTGGTCGCGCTCGTGCTCGTCGTCGCGGTCACGGTGCTCTCGCCCTACGCGCGTCGCGGGTGAGGAGCGCCGCGAGGAGGTGTCAGCCGCGGAGGGCTGCGACGGCCCGGTCCACGTCGGTCTCGTCGTTGAACACGTGAAAGGCGACGCGCGCGCGCCCGTTGCGGCCGGATGCCGTGATGCCGGCGGCCTGCAGACGCGCGAGGTCGTCTCCGCCCGGGTCGACCCAGGTGACGATCGCCGTCGGGATGTCCGGTTGCTCCAGCTCCAGCGCCCGACGAAGGCGGGACGCGAGACCCGTGGCGTGAGCGTGGACGGCCGCGATGTCGGCCTGCGCGAATGTTCGCAGCGCGGGCTCGGCGCCGACGAATGCCTGCCAGGCGGGGGAGACGTCGAAGCGTCGCGCGCAGGCGGCGAGATCCGCGTCACCGCCGTAGCATGACGTCCAGGGATCGTCGCCGGCGTACCACCCGGCCTGTACGGGCGCGAGCGTGCGCGCGTAGTCCGCGCTCACCGACATGAAGGCGACGCCGCGTGGGCAGCACAGCCACTTGTAGGCGTGACAGAGCAGCGCATCGAATCGCCCGGCGTCGACCGGCATCCAGCCCACGGCCTGCGTGGCATCGCATACCGTGCGTGCACCGACCGTGGCTGCCGCGGTGCAGATGGCGTCGACATCGGCGACGTGACCGCACGCGGACTGCACCAGGGAGAACGCGACGAGCGTCGTACTGGACGTGATCGCGTCGGCCAGGCGCGACAGCGGAGCGGTGCGGACGCGGATGCCGCGGCCTGCGTGCACGAACGGCAGGACGAGCGAGGAGAACTCGTGTTCCGGTACCAGGACCGTCGAACCCGCGGGGAGCGCCGCCGCGAGAAGTGCAACCTGAACCGACGTCTGGGAGCCGATCGCGACGCGCTCGGGGGCGACACCCACGAGCGACGCGAAGTGTGCTCGCGACTGCTCCACCGCGCGACTGTAGCTCGCGATGTCGGGGCGTCCGGCGAGGTCCGCGGCGACCGCGTGCCGCGTCGCGTCCATCGGCAGCCCCACCGTGCACGCGGCCAGGTAGCCGTCGGCGGAGCCGAACTCGGCGCGCACCGAGGCGAGGGGGTCGTGGACAGCGGTGATCATGGTTTCAGCTTCGCGCGTCGCGACGTATGCGTCTACGGCAGGTATTGCATGAGAAGCATGCCATGCGATGATGTGTACGTGAAGGAGATCGCCCCGGAACTGGACGTCCAGAGCCTGCGTACCGTGCGCGCGATCGCCGACACCGGCTCGATCACAGCGGCCGCCGCCGCTCTGGGATACAGTCAGCCCGCCATCAGCCAGCAGCTGCGGCGTGTGGAGAACCGGCTGGGGGTTGCGCTGATCGAGCGCGTCGGTCGCGGCGTGCGGCTGACGGAGGCCGGCCGCGTGCTCGCCCGTCATGCGCCGGCCGTGACGCACGCCTTCGACGCCGCCGCCGAAGAACTGGCACAGCTGAGGGGGCTGCGCACCGGTGTCGTCCGCCTTGTCGCCTTCCCCTCGGCTTCGCCCGTGCTCGTTCCCCGTCTGCTGGCGTCCCTCTCGGCATCCCACCCCGGACTCGCGCTCACCTATGTGGAGGCGGAGCCACCGGAGGCGGTGGAAGCGATTCGCGAAGACCGCGCCGACATCGCGCTGACGTTCAGCTACCCGGGCGACCGCGACGACCCGCACGGATCGAGCGCCCGGGGGCTCACCGTACGCAGCGCGGGTCGCGACGACCTGCTGCTCGTGTTGCCCGGAGGCCATGCGGGTGTGGCGGACGTCGCGGCACTCGCCGACGCGACGTGGATCGCCGGTTGCCCACGCTGTCGCGGCCATCTGCTGGAGCTCTGCGGTCGCGCGGGGTTCGAACCGCGCATCGGGTTCGAGACCGACAATGCCGTCGCGGTCGAAGGACTCGTGGCGCAGGGGTTGGGCGTGGCGACGTTGCCGCGGATGGCGGTCGAGTCGTTCCCGCTGCTGCCCGGCGTGCAGACCGCTCCGCTGCCGCCGGCCGAGTCGCGCGGACTCCACGTCGTCACGGCACGCGACGCCGAGCGGGTCCCGTCGGTGAGCACCGTGCTCGAGGTGCTCGGGCGGGAACTCGCTGCGGTGCAATCCGCATCATCCTGACCCGCGGCGTGATCGCCGGACCGCGCCGCGCGCTCGTCGTCGCGACGCGGGGCTGACGATTCGCTGCGCCCGCCCGCCGCCTAGACTGGAGGCGATGTCTGCCGCGATCCATCCCCGTACCACCACCGCCTCCGGAGCCGACGTCCGCGTACGGTTCTGCCCGTCGCCGACCGGCCTTCCGCACGTCGGCATGGTGCGCACGGCGCTCTACAACTGGGCGTACGCGCGACACACCGGCGGCAAGCTCATCTTCCGCGTCGAAGACACCGACGCCGCTCGCGACAGCGAGGAGAGCTACCGTCAGCTCGTCGACGCGCTCACCTGGCTGAAGATCGACTGGGACGAGGGCGTCGAGAAGGGCGGCCCGCACGAGCCGTACCGCCAGTCGCAGCGCCGCGACATCTACGCGGGCGTCCTCGAGACCCTGATCGCCTCGGGTGCCGTCTACGAGTCGTACTCGACGGCGGAGGAGATCGATGCGCGCAACGAGGCCGCAGGGCGAGCGAAGCAGCTGGGCTACGACAACTTCGACCGTGACCTCACCGAAGACCAGAAGGCCGCTTTCCGCGCCGAGGGCCGCGAGCCCGCGTGGCGCCTGCGCGTGCCCGATGAGGACCTGACGTACGTCGACCTCATCCGCGGCGAGGTGACGTTCCCTGCCGGCTCCTTCCCCGACTTCGTCGTCGTGCGCGCCGGTGGCCAGGCGCTTTACACCTTCACCAATCCGGTGGACGACGCGCTCATGGGCATCACCCACGTGATCCGCGGCGAGGACCTCATGCCCTCGACGGCGCGTCAGCTCGCCCTCTACGGTGCGCTCATCGAGGCCGGTGTGACCGACTTCATGCCCCGATTCGGTCATATGCCGCTCGTCCTCGGCGAGACCGGCAACAAGAAGCTCTCCAAGCGCGACCCGCAGGCCGACCTGTTCCTGCATCGTGAGCGGGGCTTCATCCACGAGGGGCTGCTGAACTACCTCGCGCTGCTCGGCTGGTCGATCGCCGCCGATCGCGACGTCTTCTCGCTCGAGGAGTTCATCGCGGCGTTCGACATCGTCGACGTGAACCCCAATCCCGCCCGTTTCGACCAGAAGAAGGCCGAGTCGATCAACGGTGACCACATCCGAATGCTCGCCGCCGAGGACTTTGCCGCCCGGCTCGTTCCGTATCTGCATGCCGCGGGTCTGATCGAGAATCCGCCCACCGCCGTGCAGCAGGCGACACTGGATGCCGCCGCGCCTCTCGTGCAGGAGCGCATGCAGCTGCTCGGTGAGGCGCCCGGGCTGCTGGGCTTCCTGTTCCGCGACGATGTCGTGTACGAAGACGATGCGCTGAAGGGTCTGCCCGCCAATGCGGGAGAGGTACTCGTGGCATCCGTGGGAGCACTCGAGCTGGTACCCGAGCACGGATTCACCGCTGCGGCGGTGCAGGATGCGCTGTCGGCGGCGCTGATCGACGGTCTGGGGCTGAAGCCGCGAGTCGCCTACGGCCCACTCCGGGTTGCCGTCAGCGGACGACGCGTATCGCCGCCGCTGTTCGAATCGATGGAGCTGCTCGGCAAGTCCGCATCGGTGCGCCGCCTCGGCGCACTCGTTCAGCACCTCGGCTGAGACAACTGTCGCAGCCCATCAGGCGCCGCAGGAGTAGAGGCCTGACATCGGGGCGTCCATGACTTCGGTGCAGTTCGCCACGACCCACGTGCGTATCTGACCGGCCGCGGTGCTCGCGGTGTCGGTGCCGCCGAGCCCGCCCGATGGGCCTCCGCCACCGCCAAAGCCCCCGTTGCCGGCGATCACGTACCGCAGCTTCCCGTCGGCGACGAGCGTCTGGAATGTCGCGAGCGTCGGTGCCGGATCACGCTCGTCGAAGCCGCCGATGGGCAGGAACGACCCGCCGTCCGAGGCCAGGATGAGCGAGGCTGCGCTCTGCGCCCCGAAGGTCGCGGCGAGGTACGCGGTGCCCTGTTGGTGCTCCGTCAGCCAGGCCACGGTAGCGGCGGCGCCTGTGCCCGCCTCACCGGACGAAGCGGCGAAACCGCCGGAGTTGCGAGTGCCCGTGCCCTGCACGCTGGAACGTTCGCGTGCTCCGTCGGTTGAGGCTCCGGTCTGTCCGCCGGACCGCGAGAACCCGTCCCCGCGGTGCCCCGCCCCGAGCGGCCCCGAGGCACCGCTCCCGGATCCGGAGGCCCCCGAACCGGGTCCGCCGAGGCCTGTTGCTCCCGGTGCGCCGCCGCGGGTACCGGGTCCGAACCCTCCGAAGCCGCCGACACCGCCGATGCCGGACACACTGGCGACGCCGGCCGCGGTCGGGTTGGTCGAGTTGGGCGACCACATCGTCACGACGGCCCAGCTCGCCGGCGTCAGCAGCATGGCGATCGCAGCGACGACGGCAGTGAGCAGCCGCGGGTGTGCCCGACGGTGGTCCACCACGACGGCTGCCACCGCGGCGACGGCGACGAGAACCTGTGCCACCGCGATCGGCAGTGAGAATGCGGCTCCGCGGTCGGAGGCGACACTCAGGCTGATGATCAGCGCCGTCGTGGCCGCGACAGCCGGGAGTGCGATCTGCGCCCACAGGATGCGGCGTCGCCGCGCCCAGGCGAACGCGGCGCCGGTCAGCAGCGCCATCGGGATGGCCATCGAGGCGGTGTAGAACTGGTGCATTCCGGCCACGAGCGAGAACATTCCGGCGAACGTGACGAACCACACGGCCCCGAACAGCAGCAACGGCAGGCGGAAACGAAGGACCGCGAGGATCACGATGGCGAGGATTGCGGTCGGGATCAACCACCCGATCTGATCGGCCAGCGAACCGTTCAGCAGCCGCACGGCAGAGGGCGTTCCCGAGAACGGCGGAGTGAATGAGCGGTAGGCCGCGCTGTCGGCGGTCGTGGAGCCGAACCTGCCGAGTCCGTTGTAGCCGAACACCATCTCCCACGGATTGTTCGTCAACGTGCTGCCGATATAGGGGCGGTCGGATGCCGGAACGAGCGAGACCGCGATGATCCAGCCCAGCGACAGCACGAGGCTGAGCGCTGCGGACACGGCGACGTGCCAGACCCGGCGCCACCACGGCTGTCGGGTGCAGAGATAGGCGACGGCGAGTGCAGGCCAGACCGCCCACGCCTCGAGCATGTAGGTCTGGAAGCCGGCGGCGATGAACACGCCCGCAAGTACCAGCCATCCGAAGCTGGCCCGGCGCAACGCGTGCGTCGCTGCCCACGCCGTCAAGGCGAGGGCGAGCACGAAGAACGTCTCTGGCTGGTTGGAGCGCGCGACCGCGACCAGGATGGGCGTCGTGGCGACGACCGCCCCGGCGACGAGGCCCGAGGTGATGCCCGCCCATCGCCGTGCGGTGATCGCGGTCACCACGGCCGCGACCGCCGCGGCCAGAGCGTTCGGAATGATGACCGCGGCGGGGGAGAAGCCGAAGATGCGTACGGTGAGGGCGGGGATCCAGAACGAACCGGGGATCTTGTCCAGGGTGATCGTTCCGGCCGGGTCGAACGAGCCGAAGAAGAAGTTCGGCCAGCTGCGGCTCATCGACAGCGCGATCGACGCGTAGTAGTCGGACATCGAACCCCCGACGCCCCAGGCTGTGAGGATCGCGGCCGCGACTGCCATGAAGAGGAGGGACCAGTGCCACGGCGTGCCCATCCGCCGCCGGGTCGTCGCGGCGGTGTGGACGGGCGAGAAGGCGGCGGCGGGGGAGGCGGGGAGCGCGGTCACAACGGTCACCGTAGGACCGCTTCACCAGCGGCGTCGTTGTGCGGCCTATGAAATCGCCCGGATCGCGCCCGTCAGTCCGACGCCCACGTCGCCCAGATGACGTTCTGGCCGTCGATCTGTTGGGGACCGGCCCCCACCGCGTACCGGGCTGAGCTGGCGTCCTCACCGTCGAGCCACCAGATGTAGGCGCCGTAGCCGGAACTCTGCTGGTACCCCGCGGCCGTCAGCGTGGCGCCGATCTGCGCGATGGCGGCGTCCGCGTCGCCGACGAAGATCGCTCCCTTGCGCTTTGTTCCGCCGTAGTCGTCCTCGACGTAGCAGGCCGGCGAGGCGCCGGGCTTTCCCGCTTCCGGAAAGACGAACCGGGTGGGGTCGGCGGGAGTGGGATTCAGGTAGCCGTTGGCGTCCATGAACGAGATCATCGCGTCGGTGCAGCCGAACAGCTGACCGCCGCCGACGGCCGCCGGTGTGCCGGCCTCGGCGGTGGGACCGGCGTCGTTCTCGGTGGACGGCGTCGATGCGGGCGAGGCCGCGCAGCCGGCGAGCACGAGGACGGCGATGGCCGTCGCGGGCAGGAGCAACGGGGATTTCACACGGCTCAGTGTCCGACCTGCCCGGCGTCGGGGCAATGCGTGGTCCGGCTGGTTTGGACTCGGTCCGCGCGTGGGCTAAGCTAGACCCTCGGTACGACTTCGGTCGTCACCCCCTGGGGTATGGTGTAATTGGCAACACGGCTGATTCTGGTTCAGTTGTTCTTGGTTCGAGTCCAGGTACCCCAGCAAGACAGATAGCCCCGGAGATCCGCGTCACAGCGGTAACCGGGGCTCTTGCTTTTTCGGTCGGAGCGCGCTCGGCGTCCGTGTTATCGTGCGATAACACCCGTGCCCGAGAGGAAACCTGCATGGCGACCGGCCGACGTCCGCCCGCGCGCAACGAGGAACTCCTCGACGCGTCGGTCCGGGCATTCGCGCCGCGCGGCTACTTCGGTACGTCGACCGACGAGGTCGCGAAGGCGATGGGTGTCTCGCAGCCCTACGTCATCCGCACCTTCGGGTCGAAACGAGAGCTCTTCCTGCGCACGCACGCACACGCCGCGGCGGCCATCCTCGCGGCGTTCCGATCCGCATCGCGTGGTCGCGTCGCCGGCGACGGATTCGATGCCGAGCGCGTCGGCGCCGCCTATCGAGATCTCGTGCGCGCCCGTCCTGAAGCCGTCCTGGTGTGGGCTCACGCCTTCTCTGCGGCGACGGCGGAGCCCGCCATCGGCGAGGAGTCCCGCCGGATGTTCCAGGAGGTCTATCGCGCGCTGCGCGAGCTGGGTGCCTCCGACATGGAGATGTGGGCGTTCATGGCCCGCGGCATGCTCATCAACACGCTGCTGCTCATGCAGGCCCCCCGTTTCGCCGCCGACTACGACTTCGCCCCCCTCATCGATCTGGTCTTCAGCTCGGCATCCGCTCCCGTCCCCTCCGATGCCCAGCGCATCCGACACGAACAGGAAACGTCACGTGAGTGATCTCGTCCCCTTCACCGACAACTTCAACGATCTGTCGAACGCCGACGGCTATCAGTTCGAGTTCCGTTGCGAGCGCTGCGGAAACGGCTACCGCTCGGCCTTCCGTCGCGACCCGCGTGCGGCCGGTCAGAAGCTGGCCCGGGGACTGGGCAACCTCTTCGGCGGATCGCTGTACGAGATCAGCTCCATGGCCGATCGCCTCCTGGACCGCGGCACGAACTCGCCCGCGAAAGACGAGGCGCTGCGCGCCGCAACGGCAGAGATCGCCCCGAGGTTTCATCAGTGCCGGGCGTGCAGCGACTGGGTGTGCGGTGACGTGTGCTGGAACGACGCCGTCGGACAGTGTGTACGATGCTCCCCGATCGCGACGGAGGAACTGGCCCAGCTGCAGGCCGAGGCGCGCCGCCGGCAGATGCAGGAGCGACTCGAGACGGTCGACCTCCTCGGCGGAATGGATCTGAAGACGCAGTCGCAGCCGCGCTGCGCAGCGTGCGGTGCGCAGTCCCACGGAGGCAAGTTCTGCGGCGAGTGCGGGTCACCGCTCGCCGTCGTCGCGGCGTGCCGCGGCTGCGGTACCGACAACCCCGCCGGTGCCAAGTTCTGCGCGGAATGCGGCACGTCTCTGGCGGGCTGACCCCTCGCGCGCGGCAGGGACGCTCTCTATGCTCTGGGCATGACTGAACCCACGCAGAGCCAGCTCGAAGCCTCCGACAAGGTCGACAAGCGCACGATCGGCGGCGAGATCCGGTACTACCTCAAAGACATCAAGGCGCATTGGCCGGCCGTCGTCGAGCAACACCCGGATGCCGCGGGCCACGAGGCCTGGTGGACGGCGGACGGTACGTTCCACGCGACGCACGAGCAGCTGCGCCGCGACGCGATGATCGGCGGGATCGTCTGAATCGACCTCGTCCCCGCAGCGTGCGCCGATAGGCTCGAGGCATGGCTCCCGCACGCTCCGCCCTCCCACATCGCGCACTCGGCCGCACCGGCCGTGAGGTCTCGGTGATCGGTGTGGGTACGTGGCAGTTGGGCGCGGACTGGGGGGATGTCTCGGAGGAGGACGCGGCCGCCGTGCTCGCGGCATCCGTCGACGCCGGCGTCACCCTCTTCGATACCGCTGACGTCTACGGAGACGGCCGTTCAGAGCAGATCATCGGCCGCTTCCTCGCCGCACGGCCCGGGCACGGCGTCGTCGTCGCGACGAAGATGGGACGCCGCGACGAGCAGCGTGCCGAGAACTACACGGCGGAGAACTTCAGGACGTGGATCGACCGCTCTCGCCGCAACCTCGGCGTCGACACCCTCGACCTCGTTCAGCTGCATTGCCCGCCGACCGCCGTGCTCGAGGACCAGCGCACCTTCGATGCTCTCGACCGCCTCGTCGACGCGGGCGCGATCGCTGCGTACGGCGCCTCGGTCGAGACGGTCGACCAGGGGCTGTCCGTCCTCCGCCGCCCCGGATTGACGAACGTGCAGATCATCATCAATCCGTTCCGGCTGAAGCCACTGGATGAGTTCTTGCCCGCCGCGGCCGACGCGGGCGTGGCCGTCTTCGCCCGCGTGCCGCTGGCAAGCGGGCTGCTGTCGGGCCGCTACACAACTGCCACGACCTTCTCCGCCGCCGATCACCGTACGTACAATCGCGAGGGTCAGGCGTTCGATCGGGGAGAGACGTTCTCGGGCGTCGACTTCGAGACCGGGGTGGCAGCAGCAGCGGAGCTCGCGGGCGCGCTGCCCGAGGGCGTGAGTCTGCCCGCTGCCTCGCTCGCGTGGACCGTGGCGCAGCCCGGCGTCACGGCCGTGATCCCCGGCGCGCGGGCGCCGGCGCAGGCCGCAGCGAACGCCGCCGCAGCCTCGTCTTTGGACGCACCCGAGGCGTACGCCGCGTTCGACGCGGCGGTGCACGATGTCTACGACCGTCGTCTGCGCCACGCCATCCACGCCCAGTGGTGAAATCCGCTCATAGGCTTCGCTCAGCCGTCGCCGAGCCGATGCCGAAGCTCCGCGCCTAGCGTCGGCCCGTGCCGATGACACCCGCCCTCTCGCGGTGGTGGCGAGAGCCCTGGTGGGCGCGCGTCACGCTTGCCGCGATTCTCTTGGCTTTCGCCGTGCTCACGACATGGAACCTGGCGCGCGGGGGTGACTTCTCGTTCTACGAGGCGTCGGCGCGGTCGATGTCGCAGTCGTGGCAGGCGCTGCTGTTCGGCGCGTTCGATCCGGCTGCCACCGTCACTCTCGACAAGCTGAGCGGTTTCGCCGTGCCGCAGGCGCTGAGCGTGCGACTGTTCGGGATGTCGACGTCGGCGCTGGCGCTTCCGCAAGTGATCGAGGGGCTCGTCACGATCTTCGTCTGCGCGGTGATCGGTCTGCGCTGGCGCGGTCGCGTCGTCGGGTTGATCGCTGCGGGAGCCGCGGCATCCACGCCGATCTTCGTGTCGATGTTCGGCCATCCCATGGAAGACGGCCTGCTGACGATGTCGCTGGCCGTTGCGCTGCTCTGGTGGCAGCGTGCGGCGCTGACGAGCCGCCTCTGGCCGCTGGTGTGGGCCGGCGTGTTCATCGGCATCGGCTTCCAGGCCAAGATGATGCAGGCATGGTTCATCGTGCCCGCGTTGGTGATCGGTACGGCCATCGTCGGCGAGGGCCGATGGCTCCGCTGTCTCGCCCGCGTCGGCGTGCTTCTCGCGAGCACGGTGGTGACGTCGCTGTCGTGGATGATCGCCATGGAAGTGGTTCCGGCGGGGTCGCGACCCTTCGTGGACGGCTCCACCGACGACGACGTCTTCGCCATGGTGTTCGGATACAACGGCATCGATCGGCTGTTTCCCAACGCCATCGCCGGCGCTGTGCGGAGCGGATCGGGTACCGGCGCTGCCGGCGCTGCAGCGTCGGCGACGAAGCTCATCGATCCCGCGTATGTCGGTGAGATTGGCTGGCTCTACCCTGCGGCGATGTTCGGCATCGTTCTGGGTGTCGCTGTCGCGGTACGCGCCTGGCGGCGACGGGGGGCCACCGCTCCTCCCTCCGTCAGATGGGGCGCGGGGCCGGCGACATTCGTGGTGCTCGTCGTGTGGCTCGCGACCGGCGCCGCGATCCTCTCCGCGGCGCGCATGCCTCACACGGCATATCTGTCGGCGATCGGCATCCAGCTCGCCCTCCTGGCCGCGCTCGGAATCAGCGAGGCGGTTCGGCTCCGCGCCGACGCCAGAGGGTGGGCGCGCGCAGCGCTGCCCGTTCTGGTCACGCTGCAACTTGCGTGGTTCATCGCGCTGTCCGCGCTGTCACGGATGCCGCGATCTCTGACGCTCGCCATGCTGATCGTGGCTGGCGTGACGTGCGCACTGGTGGTCGCCGCGGCGCTGTCGCCGAGCGTGCGCCGACGTCTCGGTCGCGGCATCGTGGTGGCCTCGGCGGTCGCCGTTCTGGCGGGACCCGCGATCTTTTCTGCGCAGGTCGTCGATGCCTCACGCGACGGGAGCGGGGGAGACGCCTACGTGGGGGTGAAGCCGTCGGCCACGACGGGGTCGGCGTCTCAGGCGTTCGTGCCGTCACCGCCGCAGCTCTGGGGAGGCTCCCCGGGAATCACGCCCCCGTTGGTCGAACTGGTCACGGCGGCGCGGGCTGCCGGCGGCGGTGTGGACGGCGCCCCGCTGTTCCTGACGGACTCTTGGAGCATCGCCGCTCCCGTCATCGACGCGACCGGGACCGAAGTACTCACCGACGGTGGATACTCCGGTCAAGCCGTGGTGTTCACGGCGGCAGAGGTCCGCGCGCGTATCGCGTCCGGCGTGCACCTGATCGTCGTGAAGGATCACGCGCCGAAGACCGATCCGGTGGCGGTCGCCGTGCGCGCGGCGTCGTGTCACGCGCTGCGCTCCTGGCCGTCGACGGCGGGCGGCGGGCAGGGGAAGACCTCGATGTCGAAGGAGAGCGCGCTCGGATTCACCCTCTACGCGTGCTCGTGAGGCGGCGACGGGGTCAGCAGAACGGCGAGGCGCTTCTTGGCGCGGTTCTCCCGCACGATCCATGCGACGTCGGGATCGTCGAGCGCGAGGGCGTGGAACGCGGCCAACCCCGGGGCGGGGTCGGAGGCGACCGCGACACTCCAGCCGTACCCGAGCGTCTGGCGCAGGGTACGAACGTCCGGATCACGTCGCCTGTCGGCGGACAGCGAGCGGAGGCTCTCGGTGGCTGTCGCGCAGACGGCGACGGCCCGAGCGGCCTCGCGCGGCGACGTCAACAGCCGTGGCTCGCAGATCGCCGCGACGGCGGCGCGCTGAACGAGCGGATGGGCATCGCGCGCCCACATCGTGGCCACCTCGGCCATCGCGTTCGGCTCCACATCGCCCCACAGCTGAAGTCCGATGGCGACGGCTTCACGAACACGCCACCGTCCGTCGCACGCCAGGTCGCGTGCACGTGCCTGCTCCTGGGGATCCGCGGCGCGGCGAGCGATTGCCGCGGCGGCGCACATCGTTGCGAACTCGCTTCCGGATCGCAGCAGGGCATCGATCTCCCGAGCCCCCGCGATCGCGGCCGCAGCCGCGACGAGGCGGAGGTTGGCGCGGTGACCGGGGAGCCCGGATGCCGCCTCGACCACCGGCGCCCACTCCTCGGCATCGAGCTTCCGCAGTCGTGCCGACCAGTCGACAGGCGCTTCCATGACGCGAGCGTAGCGCCGCGCCGACGGCTGAGAGCCCCCGTGAGCCGTGTCAATGGTGACGATCGCGCCGTCAGCGGGCGGAGGCTGCCGGAGCGATCACGGTGAGGGCGCGGGGGAGCACACGAGCACGGAGGCGATCGACCTCTTCGCCGAGCTCGCCGTCGCGGGCGATGCGATACGGGCCCCCTAGCAGCTCGAGGTCGAACTCGGCATCCGAGAACTCCTGGTAGCGACGGTTTCGGGAGATCCGTCCGGTGAACAGATCGACGAAGATCCGCGCGCGGGAGCCCAGACGCGAGACGCCGAGCACCCGCAGATCCAGTCGCGCATCGTCGAGCGTCGCCCGGTGCACCGGAGCGAACCCCCGCGGCTCGTACCTTCCGTTGCCCAGGAAGAGAAGACTGAAGCGGGCGTCGACCGTTTCACCGTCGAGGTCGCGTACCCGGACCCGGACGGCCCGAGCGGCCCCCAGTGTCGTGACGGCGGCGACGACCGCGGCCAGCGGCTTGCCGATGCGGTGTTCGTAGCGTTCCCGGATCGTCACGAAATCGGTGTACGCGCCGACGCTGGCCGTGTTCACGAAGATCTTGCCGTTGACCTCCCCGAGGTCGACTTTCGCGACCGTGCCCGCCCGGATCGCCGCGATCGCCGTCGACAGCGGATACATGCCGAGGTCTTTGGCGAAGTGATTGAACGTGCCTGCCGGCAGTACGGCGAGCGGGATGCCGCGTTCGCGGGCGGCCTCCGCGGCTTGTTGCACCGTGCCGTCCCCGCCGGCGACGGCGAGAACCTCGCAGTCGGCTGCCGTCGCGCGGATGACCTCTGCATAGTCGTCGCCGGCGCCGAGCTCGACGACCCGCAGGCGGGGGAGGGCGCGGCGCACGGCGGGAAGGATGCGCCCCGCACGCCCGGAACCCGAGCGCGGGTTGATCACCAGCGCGATCCCGGCACCGTCCGGGCGCGGAGTGCCGGCGTGCACAGCGAGCGCGTCCTGGAGGGGGTTGACGCGCTCGACCGGCACGGCGCGAGTGGTCAGCCAGGCGATCGCCTCGCCGAGGGCGAAGCCTGCCGCCACATCCGACGGGTAGTGAGCTCCGGTGGCGACACGGGAAAACCCGACCAGCCCGGCGAGGGCACGCAAGGGAACGGTCAACGCGGGCATCTCGGCAGATGCGGCCGCGGCGAAGGCCATGGCGCTGGCCGAGTGACCGCTGGGAAACGAGGTGGAGTCGGGAATACGCCGTGCCAGCCGCCTCGTCGGCACCTGCGTGATGGACGGTCGAGGGCGGCGGTGCAGGCGCTTGGAGACCTGGTTCGCGAGAAGACTCGTCACCCCGATGGCCGCCAGTCCCCGCGCCGCGGCGCGCCGGCCGCGCCCACGAGCGAGGAGAGTGAGCAGACCTGCGACGGCCATCCACAGCACGGAGCGGTCGGCGGCACGTGTGAGCGCCGGCATCGTCGTGTCCAGGAGCGGGCTGCGCGTGCGCGCCACCGCCGCGAAGGTCGCGACGTCGAGGGCGTCGACCTGTCGCCGGACGTCGCGCCAGCGGCGTGCCGTGCCCCGCGCAGTGCGGGAGCGGCGAGGCGTCGTCGATCGGCGAGGCATGAGGGCTCCGATCACTTCATCGCATTGCCGATGTAGGAGTACTTGACGAACACCTCCGAGGCCCATCCGGCCTCGTCGAGCACGCCCTGCACCGCGGTGAGCATGTACTTCGAGTCCCACCCCATGTAGAGGTAGCGACCCTCGCCCAGCTCGTCCCACTGGCCGTTCCACGCCATTGCCGGATAGACGGGACCGCCCCGTCGCGCGCTGAAATCGATGACGCTCTGGCGCGAGTCGGCCCACAGCCGTTTGAAGATGCGGTTGAAGAGGTAGCGGATGTCCGGCACCTCCCAGTGCTCGCCGCGGAACTCGACGTAGTCGAACTCGCGTTGCCATCCCCGCGGCCAACCGCGCCGCTTCACGGCGTCGAGGATGGGCGTGAGATTGTCGTCGTCGATGCTGACGACGGCGGGGCGGCGCCATACCTGCAGGAACAGTTCGGTCAACGCCTGCGTGCGGGCGGCGATGGCAGCCGTGCTCCACGAGCCGGTCTCGGCGATCGCCCGGGTGATGTCGACGGCGCTCTCGTCGTACACCGCGCGTTTCTGCGGGAACGAGGCGTCGAACGCCCGCTCGAAGAGCGAATCCTCCAGCAGTGTGAGGTTGCCGAGCGTGGGCGCCAGCGCACGGAAGCTGTTCTGCTCGTCGTCGGAGAGGTCGGCCCAGCGGCGGATGCCGTCGGGCGTCCAGTCGTCGGAGGGTGCGGCAGGGGCGATGTGCTCCAGGCCGATGCCGGGAACGTCGATGTCGCCCGCCAGTCGCTTCAGCACATAGGCGGGGTACGGCAGCTCCGTGTACTTCAGGCCCACCCGGGTGCGTTCGTCCGACGGCGTGATGCGGGCGATCGCGTGCACCAGGGCGTCGCGGGACAGCGTGGCGGCCCGACACAGGCGCGCGACCAGGCGGTCGGTGGTCACACCGACGACGGTGCGACGGAGCAGAAGCGACTGCACGTGCTCCAGCGAGACGAGCAGGTCGGCGGCGCTGAGGTCTCCCTCGCCGTGCTCGTGGAGCAGACGCAGCGCCAGGGGGTACATCCCGCGGCCGAAGGTGTTGAGGTAGGTCAGTTGGCGTGCGATGACGGGATCGTCGGCCCGGGACGGGTCGAGGAGGATCCGGTAGATGCCCGCATACCGGCGCCACTGTCCGGCGCGCTCCCGCAGCGTCGCGAGGTCCAAGCGGGGGAACTGGGCACGGAACGTGTCGTAGACGCCCCGCTCGCCGGCGACGGTGACCTCGCGCCCGGTGAGCATGACCAGGTAGTGGCGCCAGAAATCGCCGATCTGCTCGCCGGTGTCGTGCTCGATCGGCATCCAGTACTCGTCTTCGATCTCACCTTGCTCGGCGTGCGAGAGCCCCATCAGGACGTAGTTGTGGATGAGTTCGTGATCGCGCAGCGGCTCGCCGGTCGAGTTGAGACTCTCGAAGGTCTGCTGGGCGTTCGCGTCGGCGCCCAGCGTGATCGAGACGTGCTCGAGGCGCTGCAGACCGCGCCAGATGTCAGCAGCCTCGTCGGGTCGGATCTGGCTGCGGAAGAACGCGTAGTTGTCGTCGAACCGGGACTCGCGCATCTGCTCACCCGCCTCTCGGCGACCGAGCACGACGCTCTCGAAGACATCGGCCCACGCCCGGTGCGGACGCAGCTTGGTGCGGGTCGGGTCCTCGCTGCGCACGAGGACGCGCTCGAGCTCGGCGGCGAGGTCGGGGTCGTCGTCTCGCAGCGTGTGATGCAGGGCGGCCACGAGGAGCATCAGAGTGGTGATGCGCTGCTGTCCGTCGATGAGCACCAGATGCGCGTCGTCGTCAGAGGTGCTCGACGCCGTGGACAGGATCGAACCGATGAAGTGCGTCTGTCCGGCGCCGGCATCCGCAACGGCGCGCACGTCCGCCAGCAGCTGCTCGCACCCGCCGATATCCCATCGATACTGGCGTTGGTAGACCGGGACCACGATGGTCGTCTCGGATGCCGAGAGCCAGCCGATCGTCGAAACAGCGGTGGCCGAGACGTGTGTCGCTGCGACCGAGGAGGCGAGATGCGTAGGGCTGTTCATGCTGTTCGTGTCGCCTCCGCGCTCGCTCTCGATGACCGCCGTCGAGTCTAATCGCGTTCACATCGCCGCTCTGTAGGCTTGCCTCAGTCGGGCCTGTAAAAACTTCGCTTGTCCGGCAGAAAGGTTGAATCCGTCATGGGTTACATCAAGAGCGCGGCTCTCGAGGAGACCGGATACGTCGTCCTCGACCGCTACAACAAAGAGATCGATCCCAAGGAGTGGCTCGACGTCGAATACGTCGACTGGAAGTCCTCGGGCGACACCCGTTTCGCACCGTTGGCCTCCGCCAAGGGCGAGATCGAGTGCAACGGCTTCTGGAACCACAAGCCGCCGCGCACCGACAAGGACGGGGTCTGGATCGACTCGCAGACAGCGATCGCGCCGACGCTGACCGCGCGTGCGCAGGAGCCGGGAGCGAACGTCGGTCGTTGCCGCATCATCGAGCTGCAGCCGAACACCTATGCGGACTGCCTCTACAACCTGCACCAGGACGACAACAACCGCCTGAACCCCGATGGCACGGGCTGGGTGGTGCGTGGCTTCTTCAACCTCACGGATGACACCACGAGCTACTTCGTCCTGCGTGAGAACCGCACCGATCCGAGCGAAGAGACGCGTATCGCGCTGCCCGCCGGCGCGCAGCTCATCGTCGACACGCAGCGACTGTGGCACGCCGCCGCCCACTACGGCACGGAGCCCCGGTACTGCCTCATCACCTCGTGGGAGTCGGGCCCCGAACTGGACGCGTACATCGCCAAGTACAACGGCGTGAACAAGGTGGACAGCTACCCCGTCGACCAGGAGACCCTCGACGCCGGCCAGATCGAGCAGGAGCGTCGCATCGCCGCACGCGCGGCCGCTCTGGCCGCCCGTGGTCAGCAGGAAGTCACGGTGATGAGCGAGGCCTGAGCCTCCGCATCCCTCCGCGCACCGCGCGCAGAAGGGCCCCGGTCTTCGGATCGGGGCCCTTCTGCGCGTGATGTGGTTTTTCCCGGCAGGGGTGTTGATGCATCTGTGTTTGTGTTGTAACGTGTGGCTATTCAAGGAGGAACCGTGTACGCAACGGAGCGACAGCAGCTCATCGAGCAGCTGATCACCACTGAGGGTCGGGTCGTCGTCGTCGATCTGGCTCGCCGCTTCGGCGTGACGACCGAGACGGTGCGCCGCGATCTCGATCAGCTCGAGTCGTCGGGTCTCGTGCGCCGCGTGCACGGGGGAGCCGTCGCCCGCACCCGCGTCAGTACCGCGGAGACATCTTTCGTCGAGCGCACGCAGCGACGCACCGACGCGAAGCTCGCGATCGCCGCACGCGCCCTGGATGCCATCGGCACCCAGGGCGACGGTTCGGTCTACATCGATGCCGGCACCACCACGGCCGCTCTGGCGGGTCTGCTGGCTCAGCGCAGCACGAGTTCGCACCCGCTCGAGGTGGTCACGCACTCCATGACGGTCGCACACCTCCTCGCGGGCGCGTCGGCGCTGAACCTCACCGCGATCGGCGGTCGTGTCCGCGGATTGACGGCCGCCGCGGTGGGCGCGCAGACGGTCGACGCGATCACGCGCCTTCGTCCCGACCTCGCCTTCATCGGAACGAACGGACTGTCGGCGTCCTTCGGACTCAGCACGCCCGACCCGGACGAGGCCGCCGTCAAGCGCGCCGTCATCGCATCGGCGCGTCGCATCGTGGTGCTCGCAGACGCGGAGAAGTTCGACGGCGAGCTCCTCGTCTCGTTCGGTCGCCTCGCCGATCTCGACATCCTCGTCACCGACGCCGAGCCCCCTGCCGACCTCGTCGCCGCCCTCGGCGACGCCGATGTGGAGGTGTGGATCGCATGATCGTCACCCTGACCGCCAATCCGTCTCTCGATCGCACCGTGACGCTGGCCGACGCCCTCCGCGCGGGCGAAGTGCAGTCTGCGGTCTCGGTCCGCGAGGATGCCGGGGGCAAGGGCATCAATGTCACCCGTGTGCTGGCCGGCTCCGGCGTCACCACGCGCGCCGTCCTCCCGTTGGACGCCGACGACCCGTTCGCGGCTGTTCTGCGCTCCGCGCACGTGCCGGTGCTCGCCGTGCCGTTGCCGGGGGTGGCCCGCGCCAACCTGACGCTCACCGACCGCGAGGGTGTCACGACCAAGATCAACCTTCCGGGGGTGACGCGCACCGCCGAAGACGCGGCGACGCTCATCGACGCGACCGTGCGCGCATCTGCCGGCGCCGACTGGCTCGTGCTGGCCGGATCGCTTCCCCCCGGCCTTGCCGAGGACTTCTACGTCGAGGTGATCGGCGCCGTCCGCGCGGCCGGAGCGTCTGCTCCCCGCGTCGCGGTCGACACGTCGGGAGCCGCGTTGCGCGCCGTCGTGGAGCGCGGGCTGCCCGACCTCATCAAACCCAACGACGAGGAGCTGGTGGAGCTGGCCGGCGTCGCTCTCGATGCAGATCTTCCCCTGCCCGAGGCCGTCCTCGCCGTCGCACGCGAGCTCGTCCCTGCCCGCGTCGGTGCCGCCTTCGTCACGCTCGGCGGCGACGGCGCCGTGCTCGTCGACGCCGACGGAGCTTGGTTCGGCACCCCTCCGCCCACGCGCGTGCGCAGCACCGTGGGTGCGGGCGACAGCTCGTTGGCCGGCTTCCTGCTCGCCGACGTCGCCGGGGCTGCTCCCGACGAGCGGGTGCGCAGCGGCATCCGCTACGGATCGGCGGCGGCCGCGCTGCCGGGCACACAGGCCCCCACCCCGACCGATCTCCTCCCCGGCGACGTGCCGGTGCGGAGCCTCGCTCTCTGAAAACCCACCCTGAACCCAAACGACCACTGGAGGTCACCGTGTCAGAGATCATCACGCCGGCGCTCGTCAGCCTTGACGAGTCGCTCGGCACCGACAAGCGGGCCGTCATCGACGCCCTCGCCGCCCGCGTTGCGGCTGCGGGACGGGCGTCCGATGCCGCAGCCCTCGCCGCCGACGCCTGGAAGCGCGAGCTGACGGACGAGACCGGCCTCCCGGGCGGCATCGCGATCCCGCACGCGAAGAGCGCAGCGGTGCGCGAGGCGACGCTCGCGTTCGCGCGTCTGAAGCCCGGTATCGACTTCGGCGCCGACGACGGCCCGGCCGACCTCGTCTTCCTCATCGCGGCTCCCGACACCGCGGCCGAGGAGCACCTGGCGGTGCTGTCGCAACTGGCCCGCAGCTTCATGCGCGAGGACTTCACCGCCGGGCTGCGCTCCGCGGCGACCCCTGAAGCGGTGGTCGACCTCGTGACGGCAGCCGTGTCGGGCACCGGTGCTCCCGCCGCGGCGACGCCGGCTCCGGCGGCTGCGGCCGACAGCGCTCACCTGATCGACGGCCGGCCGGCGCGTATCGTCGCCGTCACCGCCTGTGCCACCGGCATCGCACACACGTTCATGGCCGCCGACGCGCTCACCGCGCAGGGCGGCAAGGACGGGGTCGATCTGATCGTCGAGCCGCAGGGCTCCAGCGGCTACAAGGCTCTCGACCCGAAGATCATCGAAGCGGCCGATGCCGTCATCTTCGCCGTCGACGTCGACGTGCGCGAGCCCCAGCGCTTCGCGGGCAAGCCCGTCGTGCGCGCCAGCGTCAAGCGCGGCATCGAGGCGCCGGCGCAGCTGGTGGCCGAGGCGATCGCCGCCGCCAAGAACCCGAACGCGACGCGCGTCAGCGGGTCGGCAGCCGCCGCATCCACCTCGACGTCCGGTGCGGGGGAGTCGTACGGCGCGAGCATCAAGCGTGCCCTGCTCACCGGTGTCAGCTACATGATCCCGTTCGTCGCGGGCGGCGGTCTGCTCATCGCGCTCGGCTTCCTGCTCGGCGGCTATACGATCGCATTCGACGCCGACAAGATCCTCGGTGCGTCGACGCTGTGGAACCTCGGCGACACATCGCTGATCGTCTACCTCGGCGCGGTGCTGTTCAAGATCGGTGCGCTCTCGTTCGGCTTCCTCGTGCCGGCACTGGCCGGCTACATCGCGTACGGCATGGCCGACCGCCCCGGTATCGCACCCGGTTTCGTGGCGGGTGCCGTCGCGGGCTTCATGGGCGCCGGCTTCCTCGGCGGTATCGTCGGCGGTCTGCTCGCCGGTGTCGCCGCACGTTGGCTGAACGGTCTGGACGTGCCGCGCTGGCTGCGTGGCCTGATGCCCGTCGTGATCATCCCGCTGCTGGGTTCGATCTTCGCCTCCGGGCTCATGCTGCTGGTCCTCGGTGGACCGATCGCGTGGCTGACCAAGGCGCTCAACGACTGGCTGTCCGGCCTCACCGGAGCCGGTGTGATCATCCTCGGCATCATCCTCGGCCTCATGATGTGCTTCGACCTCGGCGGCCCCGTGAACAAGGTGGCCTACGCGTTCGCGACGGGCAACCTGGCCGCGGGCATCGCCGGTGACGAGCGCTACCTGCAGATCATGGCCGCCGTCATGGCCGCCGGCATGGTGCCGCCGCTCGCGATGGCCCTCGCCTCGACCGTCATCGATCGCAAGCTCTTCACCGAGCCGGAGCGAGAGAACGGCAAGGCGGCGTGGCTGCTCGGCGCGGCGTTCATCTCCGAGGGTGCGATCCCGTTCGCTGCGGCGGACATCTTCCGGGTCATCCCGTCGATGATGCTCGGCGGCGCGGTCACCGGTGCCCTCTCGATGGCCTTCGCCGTCACGAGCAAGGCACCCCACGGCGGCGTCTTCGTCTTCTTCGCGATCGACAACTTCTGGCTGTGGCTCGTCGCCATCGCGGCCGGTACCGTCGTCGCCGCGTTCTCGGTCGTCGCCCTCAAGCGCTTCGCGCGCCGCGGGTCGGCCGTCGACGAGGGTATCTCCGGCGCTGCCGCGGTTTCTCCCGAAGCCGTCAGCGCCTAGGCTCGAAGACAGAAGAATACGACCGATCCAAGGAGGATCCCATGGCAGAACGCCAGGCCACCGTCGCCAGCAGCTCGGGACTGCACGCGCGCCCCGCGAAGCTCTTCGTGCAGGCGGTTCAGCAGACCGGCGTCCCCGTGACGATCGCGGTCGAGGGCGGTCCTGACCTCAACGCCGGCAGCATCCTCACGCTGATGGGTCTCGGCGCCACACAGGGCACCGTCGTCACGCTCAAGGCTGAGGGCGAGGGCGCGGATGCCGCGCTCGACACGCTCGTCGCGTTCCTCGAGACCGACCACGACGCCGAGGCCTGATCGGCCCACACGAACGGATGCCGCGCCCGCTGGAGTGACCAGCGGGCGCGGCATCCGGCGTTCACGGTGGGTCAGAGATCGATGGCATCGCCCGGATCGAGTGGTCTGAACCGTCCGCCGCCCTGCTCCGTCGCCCACTGCAGCCTTCCGCGATGCATGTCCAGCCCGATGGGCGAGAGCGTCATGTCGTGCGTCGCGAAGGCGTGCTCCGGACGGACGGCGAGGACGAAGTCGATCGCCTCTCCGATCTTCAGCCAGGGAGCGCCCACGGGGGCCGCCAGCAGCCGTACGTCGACGCCGTCGGGCGCCGAGAACGAATCGCCGGGATAGTAGAACTCGTCGTCGACCAGGACGCCGACATTGTCGATGACCGGAATCGACTCATGGATGACGGCATGCCGCCCGCCGAAGAAGCGCAGCGAGAACGGACCGACGCTCACGCTGTCGCCGGGCGCGACGACGGTGATGTCGAAGTCCGCCGCCGCATCGGCGACGCCTTGGGGGCCGTAGATCGGCACGTCGGGGGAGTGCTCGCGGATTGCGCCCAGGTGCTCCGGGGTCCAGTGGTCCTGGTGCTGATGGGTGAGAACCACGCCCACGGTGCCGGCGAGATCCTGCAGCGGGAGCGTGAAGCTTCCCGGGTCGATGATCAACTGACTGCCGTCGCGCTCGAGGCGCAGGCAGGCGTGTTCGTGTTTGGTGACGCGCATGCCGTCAGTCAACGCCTCTCGAGCGACGCGGGCAAGCCCGCGGTGCGTCCTGGTCTCGATTTGGCGAGGCGTTGATCGTCATGGCATAATCGAACGGTTGCTTACGCAGCGAAAAAGTACGGCCCCATCGTATAGCGGCCTAGTACGCCGCCCTCTCACGGCGGTAACGCGGGTTCGAATCCCGCTGGGGTCACCACGACAGAAGCCCGGTCCAGACGGACCGGGCTTCTGTGCGTCACCGCCGTCGTCGTGGAACCGATCACCCCTCCGCGGAAGCGTTCCGTCGGCTGTGACGGCGTCGACGCGCTCGCACGACGAGCACCACGACGGCCGTGACGACGAGCCCCACGCCGAGCCACGGGAGCAGGAACCCGACCGCGACGACCAGGGCGTTGAGCGTGGCGATGAGTCCGTTCCACCCGGCCGCGACGCCATCGCCGAAGCCGGCCGGGTCGGCGGTCACGGCGGGGGACGGCTCCACGAGCGAGACCGTGAGCGTCGACATCGCGACCTGCGACTCGGTCCAGGTCAACTGCTGACGCAGGGAGTCGAGCTCCGATTGGCGTTCGGAGAGGGCGGACTCAGCGGCGATGAGATCGGCCGTCGAGCTCGACTGCTTCATGAGGTCGGTCAGGCGCGCGACCGAGGTCTCCAGCGCGCTGACACGAGCTCGAAGATCGAGGGTCTCGGTCGTCACGTCCCGCCGGTCGGTCTGCGATGCGGTGACGGTGCCGAGTGTGGACAGTCCTTTCACGACCTGTGACAGCGCATCGGCGGGAACCCGAACGGTGATCCACGCGGTCGTCGGAGCGGGCATCATCTTGCCCGTGTCGGACAGCGGAACGGCCGGTTGCCCGGGCGAGGTCCCCGTGCTCTGAGATTCGACGTATCCGCCGGCGTCAGCTGCCGCCGTCGCGATCGCCTGGGCCGCGGATGCCGCGTCCTGCACGTCCACGGTGGCGGACGCGCTCACGGCGATCTGCCGTTCTGCGGTGGTTATCGCGACGGCACCATCGGAGGCTGCTCCGCCGCCGGAGGGGTCTGCGCCGCTCATCGGCTCGGTGCGGGTATCCGGAGCGGTGGCGATCGCGCTGCCAGCGTCCAGAGAGACGGATGTCACAGACGACGCGCCCGAGGAACCGGAGAGTGCGTGCAGCACGGACGGTGCGATGATCGCGGCGACCGCGACCAGCGCCGCTGCGGCAGTACCGCCCATCCAGAGACGTCCGCGGCGCACGGCGCGCACTCGGTCTCTCTCCGCCTTCTGCCATTGCGCGCTGCGTTCCTCGGCGATCTGGGCGAACAGCCGCTGCTCGATGACGTCCACGCGGTCGTCGGCGAGCTCGGTCAGTGCGTTGTCTTCCGTGGTCATGACCCCTCCGAGGTGATGGTGGTGCGCAGCGAGCTGCGGATGCGGGAGAGGCGGTTTCGGACCGCACCGTGACTGATGCCGAGTCGGTCGGCGGCCTCGCGATAGCCGTAGCCCTCGGCTGCGCACAGGCGGAAGATCTCCTGATCCACGTGGCCGAGTGCCGACAGCTCCGCCGCGATCCGATCGGCGAGGTCGGCGTCGATCACCGCGCGCTCGACATCGACCGCCGCAGGAAGGGTCTCGTCGACTCCTGCCGCCAGATGCTCGCGGTCGCGCTTCTGACGCCGGACGCGGTTCGCGGCCTGGAAGCGGCAGATGGTCACGAGCCACGGGAGGAGGGATTCGCTCTCCAGCTGCAGCCCGCCGATCTTGCGCCACGCCACAAGGAAGGTCTCCTGTGTGACGTCCTCGGCATCCGTCGCCGTGCCCACCAGTGCGTGCGCCACCGCGTAGACCGCGCGCACGTAGGAGCGATAGAGCGTACGGAAAGCGAGGTCGCTGCCCGCGGCCGCGGCCGCGACCAGCTCCGCGTCGGTGCGCAGGCCGGAGTGGTCGGTCATGGTGTCCTCATCGTCTCTCACTGGGTGAGTGTCCGCGAGGGGCGAATCGTCTCAGAGAACTCGGCGTCATCGAAGCCGGTATCGTGGATGCAGCGAGAGGGAGTATCCCGTTCTCGCGTGTCCGTCATCACGGGCCCGACGTCGGGACCCCGGGCACGCGCCGCAGCACCGCTGTCGGGGGAGAGACTTTCGACGTTTCGTCATCCCTCGAAAGGCCTGCATGGACCTCCCCGTCTGGTTCGAGATCGGTTCGCTGGTCGTCCTCGTGCTCATCCTCGTCGCCGATCTCGCACTCATCGCGAAGCGCCCGCACATCCCGACGCCCAAGGAGTCGAGCCTGTGGGTCGTCTTCTACGTGGCGCTTGCGCTCGTGTTCGCGGGACTGATGTGGTTCTTCGCCGGGGGTGAATACGCCGGCCAGTTCGTCGCGGGTTGGCTCACGGAGTACAGCCTGTCGATCGACAACCTGTTCGTGTTCGTGCTCATCATGAGCCAGTTCTCCGTGCCACGGCGCTATCAGCAGAAGGTGCTGATGGTGGGCATCATCATCGCGCTCGTCCTCCGGGGGCTGTTCATCCTGGCCGGAGCCGCCATCATCGAACAGTTCAGCTGGGTGTTCTACATCTTCGGCGCGTTCCTGATCTACACCGCGTGGAAGCAGGCGTTCCCGGGCGGCGATCACGACGAGGAGATCAAGAAAGAATCCTTCGTCGTGCGGCTGTTGCGGCGCACGATCGACATCAGCGACGACTACGACGGGCCGAAGGTGCGCACCGTCGTCAACGGCAAGCGCATGTTCACCCCGATGATCATCGTGTTCGTCGCGATCGGCATGACCGATCTGTTGTTCGCCCTCGACTCGATCCCGGCGATCTTCGGCATCACGCAGAGCCCGTTCATCGTCTTCACCGCGAACATCTTCGCTTTGATGGGCCTTCGCCAGCTCTACTTCCTGCTCGGCGATCTGCTCGACCGCCTGAAGTACCTGCACTACGGCATCGCGTTCATCCTCGCCTTCATCGGTGTCAAGCTCATCGCGCACGCGATGCACGAGAACGAGCTGCCCTTCATCAACGGCGGAGAGCACATCGCGTGGGCACCGGACATCTCGACCTGGATGTCACTCGGTGTCATCGTGGTCTCGATGGTCGTCGCAACGGGCGCGAGCCTCATCGCCGCGCGGCGCGACCGACGTCTGGGAGCGATCGACGGACGGTGACGATCCGGCGCCGATCCGCACGGTGGTAGTCTGAGCCGGTGCGGATCGCTCGCCTTCTCCTTAGCCGCCGCGACGAGACCTCGTTCTGAGCCCTCTCTCGTCGCGGAGTCCGTCGCGGGCTTGATCCCCTTATCTGGAGAACGAGACAGCATGAGCACCACGATTCCCGACCGTCCGCGGACCCTGGCCGAGAAGGTCTGGGACGACCATCTCGTCGTGAAAGGCGAAGACGGTCAGCCCGACCTCATCTACATCGACCTGCATCTCGTGCACGAGGTCACGAGCCCGCAGGCGTTCGATGGGCTGCGCGCCGAGGGGCGTCCGGTGCGCCGGCTCGACCTGACGATCGCGACCGAGGACCACAACACACCCACGCTCGAGATCGACAAGCCGATCGCCGATCTGACCAGTCGCACGCAGATCGAAACGCTGCGACGCAACGCCGAGGAGTTCGGCGTGCGGCTGCATTCCCTCGGCGACAAGGAGCAGGGCATCGTGCACGTGGTCGGCCCCCAGCTGGGTCTGACCATGCCGGGGATCACGGTCGTCTGCGGCGACAGCCACACCTCGACGCACGGCGCTTTCGGCGCGATGGCCTTCGGTATCGGCACCAGCGAGGTCGAGCACGTGCTCGCCACGCAGACCCTTCCGCTGAAGCCGTTCAAGACGATGGCGATCACGGTCGAGGGCGAGCTCAAGCCCGGCGTCACGGCCAAGGACATCATCCTCGCGATCATCGCGAAGATCGGCGCCAACGGCGGCCAGGGGTACGTGCTGGAGTTCCGCGGCAGCGCCATCCGGTCGCTGTCGATGGAAGGCCGCATGACGATGTGCAACATGTCGATCGAGGCGGGAGCCCGCGCCGGCATGATCGCCCCCGACGAGACCACGTTCGCGTACGTCAAGGACAAGCCGCACGCGCCGCAGGGTCAGGACTGGGACGACGCCGTCGCGTACTGGCGGACCCTGCCCAGCGATGAAGGTGCGGTCTACGACGCCGAGGTCTTCCTCGACGCGAACGAACTCGAGCCCTTCGTCACGTGGGGCACCAACCCCGGCCAGGGCGTCTCGCTGAGCGACGTCGTCCCTGACCCGGCATCCTTCGCCGACGCCAATGAGCGCGCGGCCGCGGAGCGTGCCCTGGAGTATATGGACCTCGCCGCGGGAACACCGCTGAAGGACGTGGCAGTGGATGCCGTCTTCATGGGCTCCTGCACGAACAGCCGCATCGAGGACCTGCGCGCCTTCGCGTCGGTCATCGATGGCCGCCGAAAGGCCGACAACGTCCGCGTCATGGTTGTCCCCGGATCGGCGCGGGTGCGACTGGAAGCAGAGGCAGAGGGTCTCGACAAGGTCTTCACCGCGTTCGGCGCGGAATGGCGTTTCGCCGGCTGCTCGATGTGCCTCGGGATGAACCCCGATCAGCTGGCCCCGGGGGAGCGGTGCGCATCGACGAGCAACCGCAACTTCGAGGGACGCCAGGGCAAGGGAGGACGCACTCATCTGGTGTCGCCCCTGGTCGCCGCCGCGACGGCGGTGCTGGGCCGGCTGGCCAGCCCGTCCGATCTGCCCGCCGTCGAGAAGGTCGAGGCCTGACATGGAGAAGTTCACGACGCACACGGGTATCGCGGCCGCGTTGACGCGCTCGGCGGTCGACACCGACCAGATCATCCCCGCCGTCTATCTCAAGCGGGTCACCAAGACCGGCTTCGAAGACGCCCTGTTCGCCAACTGGCGACAGGACCCCGATTTCGTCCTCAACCAGCCGGCTTTCGCGCGTGCCTCGGTGCTCGTGGCGGGACCCGACTTCGGCACCGGTTCGAGTCGTGAACACGCCGTCTGGGCGCTGCGCGACTACGGCTTCCAGGTGGTGCTGAGCCCGAAGTTCGCCGACATCTTCCGTGGCAACGCGGGCAAGCAAGGCCTGGTCACGGGGGTGATCTCCGAAACCGACGTGGAGGCCATCTGGGCCCGGATCGCCGCAGAGCCGGGCATCGAGATGACGGTCGACCTGGTCGAGCGCACCGCCACGATCGGCGGGCTCCGGGTCTCGTTCGACATCGACGATTACACTAGGTGGAGGCTCCTCGAAGGTCTGGACGACATCGGACTGACCCTGCGCAATGAGGACAAGATCGCGCAGTTCGAGGCGCGCCGCGAGGCGTGGCGCCCGCGGACGCTCCCCGTTCGCTAGGCCGGATGGCGCCCCGAACCGGGGCGAACATCTGTCTTTCGCATCCCCGTCCTCGACACACACTGTGAGGTCCGATCCATGAACACCCTTCTGAGCGCTTCGGCGTCCACACCCGCCGGAGGCGAGGTTTCGGTCCTCGAGATCCGCGGCGGACGACCCCTGAGGGGGCGCGTCGAGGTCAAGGGCGCGAAGAACCTCGCAACGAAGGCGATGGTGGCGGCGTTGCTCGGTGAGACCGAGAGCGTGCTGCGCGATGTCCCCGACATCAGCGACGTGAAGGTCGTCCGCTCTCTGCTCGAGGTGCACGGCGTCACTGTCACCGATGACGGAGAAGGCGTGCTGCGGCTGGACCCGCGCGGTGCGGTCTCCGCGCACATGGAAGAGATCGACGCACACGCCGGTGCGTCCCGCATTCCGATCCTCTTCTGCGGCCCGCTCCTGCACCTGCTCGGCCAGGCCTTCATCCCGGACCTCGGCGGATGCCGCATCGGCGACCGTCCGATCGACTTCCACCTGGATGCGCTGCGTGCCTTCGGCGCCACGGTCGACAAGCTGCCCAGCGGCATCCGGCTGTCTGCTCCGAACGGACTCACGGGCGCGAACATCGCCCTGCCGTACCCCAGCGTGGGCGCCACCGAGCAGGTCCTGCTGACCGCGGTGCGCGCGAAGGGCACGACCGAACTGCGCAATGCCGCGATCGAGCCCGAGATCATGGACCTGATCGCCGTGCTGCAGAAGATGGGCGCGATCATCTCGTACGAGCCCAACCGCGTGATCTTCATCGAGGGTGTCGACACCCTCCGCGGCTACGACCATCGGAGCATCTTCGACCGCAACGAGGCCGCATCGTGGGCGTGCGCGGCACTGGCCACCGACGGCGACATCTTCGTCGGCGGTGCCAAGCAGCAGGAGATGCTCACGTTCCTCAACGTCTTCCGCAAGGTCGGCGGTGATTTCGACATCCATGAGGACGGCATCCGCTTCCGTCGTGGGGGAGCGTTGAAGCCCGTCGTCGTCGAGACCGACGTGCACCCCGGGTTCATGACCGACTGGCAGCAGCCTCTCATCGTCGCCCTCACACAGGCCGAAGGCGTCTCGACGGTGCACGAAACCGTGTACGAGAACCGGCTCGGCTTCACGCAGGCTTTGAACAAGATGGGAGCCGACATCGTCGTGCATCCCGAGGGCATCGCCAGTCCCGATCGGCGCGTTGCGCGCCGTGCGCTGGAGCAGGCTGCGGTGATCACCGGCCCGACGCCGTTGCACGGCGCCGATGTCGTCGTTCCCGACCTTCGCGGCGGCTACAGCTATGTGATCGCGGCGTTGGCGGCGCAGGGGCGTTCGCGCGTGGCGGGCGTCGACATCATTCGTCGCGGATACGAGAAGTTCCTCGAGAAGCTCACGATCCTCGGCGCCGACTTCGACGTCGTCGGATGACGGGCACGGCGCGCCCGGCGCCGCGGCGCCGGGCCTCTCCGGAGAAGACGCGTCCGTCGGTCTTCTGGCCGCTCGCGGCGATCATCGTGCCGGCCGTCGGTTGGTTCGCCAAGATCGAGATCAGCGGTGCGGAGCACCTTCCGGCGGAGGGCCCGTACGTGCTCGCCCCGAATCACTACAGCGAGTTCGATCCACTGATCATCGCGGTGGGCACGTGGCGTATGGGCCGCGCGCCGCGGTTCATGGCGAAGGAGAGCCTGTTCCGCGTACCCGTGCTCGGGGCGGCCTTGCGCGCAACCGGCATGGTCCCGGTCGCCCGGGCCTCGTCGTCGGCCGCGGCGAAGCAGACCCTTCAGCAGTCGGAGGATCTGGTGACCCATGGCCGCGGCGTCATCGTCTACCCGGAGGGCTCGCTCACGCGTGACCCCGATATGTGGCCGATGCGCGGCAAGACCGGGGCGGTGCGCCTCGCTCTGGCCGCCGGTGAGCCGATCCCCGTGATCCCGGCGGCGACGTGGGGCGTGCAGCAGATCCTCCCGCGGTACGGCAAGCTCCGCTTCTGGCCGCCGCGCCGTCGCGTTCGCCTTGCCCTCGGGCCGGCGACCGACCTGTCGGCCTTCAACGGCCCTGGAGCGACGGGGTCTGCGAACCTCATCGCCGCCACCGACGCCGTGATGGCGGACATCGCTGCGCTGTTGGGCACCTTGCGCGATGAACAGCCGCCGAGCGAACGGTGGAACCCGTCTGCGCACGGGCAGAACGAGACGGGTCGCCTTGACGCGTAGGGGCGAGTCGGCATTGCCGCGGGTCGCGGTGATCGGCTCGGGCAGCTGGGGAACCACGTTCGGCAAGGTGCTCGCCGATGGCGGTGCTCACGTGGTGATGTGGGCTCGCCGCGCGGAGCTCGCCCAGGAGATCCAGGAAGGGCACCGCAACAGCGAGTACTTGCCCGGCATCAACCTGCCCCGCACGATGTCGGCGACCACGCACCTCTCGGAGGCGCTGGAGGGTGCGTCGCAGGTCTACCTCGCGATCTCGAGCCAGGCCCTCCGGCAGAATCTGAAGGCGGTGCGTCCTCTGGTGCGCGACACCGACGCACCGATCGTGTCGTTGATGAAGGGCGTCGAAAAGCGCAGCGGACGGCGGATGAGCGAGGTGATCGCCGAGGAGCTGCACTGCGACGCGGGCCGCATCGCGGTCGCGTCCGGCCCGAACCTGGCCCTGGAGATCGCCCGCGAGCAGCCGACGGCTGCGGTCATCTCTTCCACCAGTCGCGAGACCGCCGAGGCCGTCGCGCGGCGCGCCCGCAACGGCTACTTCCGCACCTTCGTGAACACGGACGTCATCGGCACGGAGTTCGGCGGCGTGCTGAAGAACCTCATCGCCGTTGCCATCGGAATCGTCGACGGCGTCGGGTACGGCGAGAACACCAAGGCGTCGATCATCACACGCGGTCTCGTGGAGATGACCGACTTCGCCGTGGCCCAAGGCGCACAGCCGGAGACGTTGCAGGGGCTCGCCGGTCTCGGCGACCTCATCGCAACCTGTCAGTCCCCGTTGAGCCGCAACAACACCGCCGGACGACTCCTCGGCCAGGGCTACAGCTTCCAGGACGTCGTCAAGCAGATGAACCAGACCGCCGAAGGGCTCGCCTCGGTGGCGCCGGTGCTGCAGCTGGCGCGCGCTTCCGGCGTGCAGATGCCCATCGTTGAGCAGGTCAAGATGGTTCTGGACGGCACCATGAATCCCCGCGACATCGCGCCGCATCTCACCACCGACGACGACAAGCCCACGGGCGAGAGGACCCAGAATGGACAAAGCGGTAGTGGCGGTGCTCTTCGGAGGGCGCTCCAGCGAGCACGCGATCAGTTCCGCGACGGCGGGCGGCGTGCTTCAGGCGATCGACCGTGACCGCTTCGAGGTCATTCCGGTAGGTATCACGCGCGAGGGGGCGTTCGTCCTCGAAGACGACAATCCCGACAAGTTCGCGCTCGATCCCGAGCGCCTGCCCGAAGTCGTCGACAACGGCACCCGCATCCTGTGGCCGGACTCCATCCGCTCCCGCGAGCTGCGCGTTCAGGATGCCGACGGCATTCGATCCCTCGGCGACGTCGACGTCGTCTTCCCGATCCTGCACGGCCGCTTCGGCGAGGACGGCACGATCCAGGGCTTCCTCGAGCTGCTCGATCTGCCCTACGTCGGCGCTGGGCTGCTGATGTCGGCGATCGGCATGGACAAGCACACCACCAAGAGCGTTCTGAAGGCTGCCGGCGTTCCCGTCGTTCCCTGGGTCACCGTCACCGAGGCGGCGCTGGCGCGTGACAGCGACCTGTGGCACCGGCGCATCCGCGCGCTCGGGCTGCCGGCGTTCGTCAAGCCGGCCCGCGCCGGGTCGAGCGTCGGCGTGTCGAAGGTGTCCGAGTGGAGCGAGCTGGATGCCGCGCTGGCGACCGCCTTCGCGGAAGACGGCACGGTGCTGGTCGAGCAGGCGGTCGTCGGCCGCGAGGTCGAATGCGGCGTGCTTGCCGGTCGAGACGGCGACGCCCCGCGGGTCAGCGTCGCCGGTGAGATCGTGATCACGGGACGGGACTTCTACGACTTCGAGGCGAAGTACCTCGATGCCGCCGGCATCGAGCTCGTCTGCCCCGCCCAGCTGCAGAGTGGTGAGCTCGCCGAGATGCAGCGCGTCGCTGCCCGTGCGTTCGAGGCGCTGGGCGGCGAGGGTCTGGCTCGAGTCGACTTCTTCTTCACCGGAACCGAGTTCTTCGTCAACGAGGTGAACACGATGCCGGGGTTCACGCCCATCTCGATGTTTCCGAAGTGCTGGATCGCGACGGGAATGAGCTACCGCGACCTCATCAGCGAGCTGATCGATCTCGCGCGCGTGCGCTGACGACCGGCACGGGTCCTCTCAGGAGGACGGGCGGGCGGTGCAGCTGCGGCCGTCCGTGGGCAGCTGCTGTACGGCGGAGGACAGTGCGCTGAGCACGTCGCGTCCGCTGACGACGTCGTAGTCGAGGTACACCTGCACCGCGGGGGTACGACCGAACGTGGTGAACCGGTACTTCGGCGCCTCGGAATCATCCATCAGCCAGTCGATGCCGTCGACGGTCTGGCAGACGAGCGTCGACGGTCCAGGCGCGTCGAGCCCGCACGTCAGCAGGACGCTGGCGGGGCTGCCCCACGCACCCGTGGCCTGGGCGTCGGTCCATCGGCGCGGCTGGCCGTCGACGGTGGCCGGCAGACGGGAGGTCACCGCCGCACATGCCGGGTCGTTGGCGCCCTTCGCCGGTGTCATCGAGACGGTGGAGCTGCAGCCGGCGGTGCCGAGGGCGATGCCGAGCGCCACTGCCACGCTCAGAGGGGCGACGATCAGGCGCGAGCGGGACATCACTCCAGGCTACCGTGGAGCGGTGAGCACACCGATCGCCCCGACCGTCCGCGACCTGGGGGAGCGGCAGCTCTTGTCGCGCATCTTCGCCGTCCTCGACGGCTCGTCGCGCGCGCTCGTCGGGCCCGGCGACGATGCCGCGGTGCTGGCGGCTCCGGACGGCCGCGTCGTGGTCTCGACCGACACGCTCGTGCACGGCCCCGATTTCCGGCTCGCGTGGTCGAGCGGGGAGGACCTGGGCTGGAAGGCCGCCGCGGTCAACCTCTCCGATATCGCCGCGATGGGCGCCCGCCCGACCGCGCTGGTGGTGGCTCTCACGCTTCCCGATGACACGCCGGTCGCGTTCGTCGAGGCTCTCGCGCGCGGACTGCGGGCGGCGTGCGACGCACTCGCGCCGGGATGCGCGGTGGAGGGTGGGGATCTCGCGGCATCCGACACGCTGACGATCGCGGTCACGGTGCTCGGAGCGCTGGATGGCGTCGAGCCGGTGCGGCGGTGCGGGGCGCGGCCCGGTGACGTCGTCGCGGTGACGGGGCACCTGGGGGCGGCCGGGCGCGGTCTGGCCCTGCTGTTCGATCGCTTCCGCGATGCCGAGGGCCGCCCCCTCGCCGTCGATCCGTCGGTCCTCACCGACCGTGAGCGCGCCGATCTCGCTGCCCAGCTGCGTCCGCGCCCGCCGCTCGCGCTCGGTCCTCTGGCCGCGCGCTCGGGCGCGACCGCGATGATGGACGTGTCCGACGGACTTCTGCTGGATGCGACGCGTATGGCGGAAGCGTCCGGCGTGCGGATCGATCTGAGCCCGGAGCTGGACGAGATGGCGCTTCGCGGCGGGGAGGATCACGAGCTGCTCGCCACGTTCCCGTCCGGAGCCGCCCTGCCGGAGGGCTTCCGGCGCATCGGCACCGTGATCGCCGACGCGACGCCACACGTCACCGTCGGAGGTGCGGCGTCAGCCGGCGTCGGCGGGTGGGATCCGCACCGGGACTGGGACGCGGCCCGCGGCTGATGCGGCCGAGGCGCCGCGCACCGCGGCGACGGCGCGGTCGATCGCCGTCGTCTCAGGCCCGCGGGCGTACCCACCACAGCGTCGTGTCGCCGTAGCTCTTGTCACGCTCGTACTGCAGCGCGTCGGGCAGCGTGGGGGCGCCGGAGCGGGTCGCGCGCTCGACGACCACGAGCGCGTCGGGCCCCAGTCGCGGCGCGAGCAGTTCCAGCACGCGAGCGAGTTCGGTGTCGGCGAGGTCGTACGGCGGATCGATGAAGACGAGATCGAACGTGCGGGCGGCGGCCCGCAGGTACGCCTCGACGGAGCTGCGGTGCACCCGGATCGGCGTGCCCGGGAGCACTTTCGCAACGGTGTGAGCGTTGCGGTCGGCGACGGCCGCGGCGCGCGGCGCCTTCTCGACGAGATCGACGGATGCCGCGCCCCGGCTGGCTGCCTCGAGCCCCAGGGCGCCCGAACCCGCGAAAAGATCCAGCACGGCGGCTCCGTCGACGACGTCGGCCGCGTCGAGAGCGCCGAAGAGCGATTCACGCACGCGGTCGCTGGTCGGGCGCGTACCGGCATCCGGGACACCGAGCGTGAGCGAACCGGCGGCTCCGGAGATGATGCGCGTCACGTGTTCACCCTAACCGTGGTCTGACGGACCCGCCGCGCCCGTCTCGTCGCGGAGCCGGGGCTCGGTGCGGCGCTCCGGCCGAAAGCCCGCCTTGTCGGCGTAGAAGGCACGGATGGCGTCCATGTCGCGGGCCACGTCACCCGTGAGAGCCAGGGTCGGCCCGAGCCCGGTCGTCATCGTCGTACGGTCGACGTAGCCGAGCGTCAGCGGCATGCCGGTCTCGCGGGCGATGCGGTAGAAGCCGTTCTTCCAGAACGCGTTGCCCCCGCGGGTGCCGTCGGGAGTGACCACGAGGCCGAAGACCTCCCCGGCGCGAATGCGGGCGACGATGTCCTCGACCACGCGGCCGGCGTCGGCACGGTCGACGGGGATGCCGCCGAGAGCGTTCATGACGGGTCGTCGCCAGCCGCGGAAGAGCGTGTCCTTGCCGAGCCAGTGGATGCGCATCCCCAGACGCCACGAGATGGCGAGCATGAACACGAAGTCCCAGTTGGACGTGTGCGGCGCGCCGATGAGTACGGTGGGGCGCTCCGGAGCGGGGGTCGTCGCCAGCCGCCACCGGCTGCACGACCAGAACACGCGGGCAACGGTGCGGCGGATCACGAGCCGACTCTACGGGTGTCTCCTGGACGATCCGTGCATGTCCGATCGCCCGGGGACGGCTACGGCGTCGGTGGGCCTCAATAGACTCGGAGCATGCCCGCGATCACGCTCGACACCGGTCTTGTCGATGCGCTGGGAGCGGCGACCGCGAAGCTGTTCGATCGGGCGTTCGGCATGAGCACGGTGGCCGATCTCCTGACGCACTACCCGCGGCGATACGCCCGACGCGGCGAGCTCACGCCGATCGACTCGCTGCCGCTGGGCGAGCAGGTCACGATCGTCGCCGAAGTGCGCTCGGTATCGTCGCGACAGATGCGTCAACGGCGCGGTTCTCTTCTCGAGGTCGTGATCAGCGACGGCGCGGGAGCACTGACGCTCACGTTCTTCAACCAGGCGTGGCGCGCCAACGATCTCCAGGTGGGCCGTCAGGGGATGTTCTCGGGGAAGGTCGGCCAGTTCCAGGGGCACCAGCAGCTGGCTCATCCCGATTACACGCTCTTCGACGATGCCGACGCGGCCCGTATGAACGCCCAGGCCCAGCAGCACACACCGATCCCGATCTATCCCGCGACGAGCACGGTGGCGACCTGGCAGGTGCAGAAGGCCGTCGCGACCGTGTTGGCCGCGTTGGCGCCGGTTCCCGACCCCCTGCCGGACGCGATGCGCAGCGAGGAAGGGTTGCTCGACGCGACGACCGCTCTGCGACGCATCCACGCTCCGGAGAGCTTCGACCAGATCGACGACGCGCGACGCACCCTGCGCATGCACGAGGCGTTCATCCTGCAGACCGCGCTGCTCCAGCAGCGGCAGACCGTGCGGGCGATGGCCGCGACCTCGCGTCCGGCCGGCGCACTGTTGGACGACTTCGATTCGCGCCTGCCGTTCACCCGGACCCCCGACCAGGAGGCCGTCGGTGCGCAGATCGCCGCCGATCTGGAAGGTCCGTGGCCGATGAACCGTCTTGTTCAGGGAGAGGTCGGTTCGGGAAAGACGCTCGTGGCGCTGCGCGCCATGCTGCAGGTCGCGCAGTCCGGTGGGCAGTCTGCGCTGATCGCCCCCACCGAGGTGCTCGCGGCGCAGCACGTGCGCTCGATCGCGCGGATGCTGGGACCGCAGCTCGCTCCGGATCTGATGCCTACTCTGCTGACCGGGCAGCTGCCCGCCGCCGAACGGCGCAAAGCGGCGTTGCGGGTGGCGTCGGGACAGGCGCGGATCGTCGTGGGAACGCATGCCCTGCTGAGCGCGTCGACGACGTTCGCCGACCTGGGGCTCGTCGTCGTCGACGAGCAGCACCGTTTCGGCGTCGAGCAGCGCGAGACGCTGCGAGCGAAAGGGACGGCGCCGCACGTGCTGGTGCTCACCGCGACACCCATTCCTCGCACGGTCGCGATGACCGTATTCGGAGACCTGGACGTCTCCACCATCCGCACCCTTCCGAGCGGGAGAGCGGGCATCGCGACGCACGTCGCACCGCTCGCGGAGAAGCCCGGCTGGTTCGGACGCGTGTGGGAGCGCGCCGCCGAAGAGGTGGCCGCCGGACACCAGGTCTTCGTCGTCTGTGCCGCCATCGACGCCGAAGCCGTCGGTACCACGGCGAAGGATGCCGCGGAGGACGTTCCCGTCGATGTGGGCGCGCCCGAAGGCGAACAGCCGCGCACACGATGGGGTGTCGTCCAGGTCGCACAGATGCTCGACGGCATCCCCCTCTTCGACGGCCTGCGCGTCGAGATTCTTCACGGGAAGATGTCGGGGGAGCAGAAGGATGCCGTCATGCAGGCGTTCGCGGCCGGCCAGATCGACGTCCTCGTGGCGACCACGGTGGTGGAAGTCGGCGTCGACGTGCCCAATGCCTCGACGATGATCATCATGGAGGCCGATCGGTTCGGCGTCTCGCAGCTGCACCAGCTTCGCGGGCGGGTGGGTCGCGGTGCGGTCGCCGGCTTGTGTCTTCTCGTCACGGAGGCGCCGGAAGGGACGCCGGCCCGGTCTCGCGTGGAAGCGGTCGCGTCCACGACGGACGGCTTCCTGCTCGCCGAGATCGACCTCGAACTGCGGGGAGAGGGCGACGTGCTCGGAGATGCCCAGTCGGGGGCGCGCACCTCTCTGCGGCTTCTTCGCGTCGTCCAGGATGCCGATCTGATCGCGCGAGCCCGTGCGGCGGCGGCAGACGTGCTCTCCCGCGACCCGATGCTCGAAGACCACCCCGGCCTCGTCGCAGCGATCGAGCGGCGCATCGGGCAACAGGAACGGGCGGCCCTGTCCAAGAGCTGATGGGGCTCGAAAGTGACGCCGCTAGGCTGGCGGCATGAACAACCGCATCGCGGTGGTCCCCGGTTCGTTCGATCCGCCGACCCTCGGACATCTCGACGTCATCCGCCGCGCCGCGGCCCTGTACGACGAGCTGCACGTGCTCGTTGTACACAACCCGGGCAAAGAGGCCATGCTGCCGATCGCACAGCGGCTGAGTCTGCTCGAGCAGTCGATCGGGGAGGAAGGCGTCGAAGGCAATGTCGTCGTCGCCTCCTGGAGCGTCGGGCTTCTGGTCGACTATGCCCAGGACGTCGACGCCGGCGTGCTCGTCAAGGGCATCCGGTCCCAGATCGACGTCGCCTACGAGACGCCGATGGCGATCGTCAACCGGCACCTGGCCGAGATCGAGACGGTCTTCCTGCTGCCCGACCCTGCGCACGCACTGGTGTCGAGTTCTCTCGTGCGACAAGTGGCCGCTTTGGGCGGCGATGTCTCGCCATTCGTGCCGGGGCCGGTCGCCCGCTTCCTCGATACAGGGGGACGGGCGGGCTGACCGCCGTCGATGCCCGCGGGGCGGCTAGCATTGCGTGGTGGTCAGAAAGCATGTGAGCGGTCCGTTCGTGTTCCCGGTGCGCGATATCTCGCATCGTGCGGGGGAGATGCGCGAGTTCGACATCGAGGTCCCCGCGCCGGCGAAATGGGGCGAGGGACTCGTGTCCGTTGCCGAGGGTGAGCCCATCGAGCTGGCCGTTCGTCTCGAGTCGGTCCACGAGGGCATTCTGGTGACCGCCGAGATCGACACAGAGTACTCCGGGGTCTGCGGCCGATGCCTCACCGACATCGCCCGGCCTGTCGAAGTCGAGTTTCAAGAGCTCTTCGGGTATCCTGGGACGGAAGCGATCGACTTCGAGGTTCAAGACGACCACGTGGATCTTGAAACTCCGGTCAGGGATGCGATCGTCCTCTCGCTTCCGTTCCAGCCGGTGTGCCAGCCGGACTGCCCGGGGCTCGACCCCATCACGGGTGAGAGGCTGGCCGCAGGAACCGTGCCGGAGATTCCGATCGACGAGCGCTGGGCCGCGCTGAAGGCCCTCACCCCAGACCCTGACGACGAGGCCTCGAGCCGCGTCGCCACCGATACAGAGAAGAGCTAGCCATGGCAGGTAACCCCCCGAAGCGGAAGGTCTCCCGCTCCAACACTCGTTCGCGTCGCGCACAGTGGAAGGCCGAGGCGCCCACGCTCGTCAAGACCGTCGAGAACGGCAAGGTCGTCTACAGCCGTCCCCACCAGGCGAAGGTCGTGACCGACTCGCAGGGTACCGAGCTGTTCCTCGAGTACAAGGGCCGCAAGGTCGCAGACATCTGATCGCGGCGGCCATCTGATGGCGGATGCCGTGATCGAGCACCGTGTGCTCTCCGACAAGCTCGGGGTCGATATCGACCCCGAGCTTCTGTCGGTTGCGCTGACGCACCGCTCGTTCGCCTATGAGAACGGCGGGATCCCGCACAACGAAAGACTGGAGTTCCTCGGGGACTCGATCCTCGGTCAAGCGGTGACGGTGCACCTGTTCTTGACGCACCCTGAACTGGAGGAGGGTGCCCTGGCCAAGCGCCGGGCGAGCGTGGTCTCCACCGTCGCTCTCGCCGAGGTCGCCCGCGGTATCGACCTCGGCGCGCACCTGCGTCTCGGACGCGGTGAGGATCAGACCGGTGGGCGCGACAAGGACTCGATCCTCGCCGACACGATGGAAGCGGTCATCGGCGCCACATTCCTCTCCTCCGGGCCGGAAGCGGCCACGGCACTCGTGCTGCGCCTCGTCGAGCCGCTGATGGCGGACCCCGACCGCTACGGCGCCGCGATGGATCCGAAGACGAGCCTCCAGGAGCTCGCAGCGCGGCTCACCCTCGCGCCGCCGTCGTACGTGATCACCGCCGAAGGCCCCGATCACAATCGCGTGTTCACCGCGACGGTGAGCGTCGGCGAGGCGTCTGCGGCGGGCGTCGGGTCCAGCAAGAAGCAGGCGGAGATGGCGGCGGCGCTGACGCTCTGGCGCCTTCTCAGCGATCGTGCCTGAGCTTCCCGAAGTCGAAGTCGTCCGCGCTGGACTCGCCCCGGCGCTTGCCGGCGCCCGCATCATCGGGGTCGATGCACGGGACCCGCGAGCGCTGACGCGCCACGACGGCGACGCCGTCTCGTTCGAACGCGAGCTGGTGGGTCGACGGGTGACGAGTGTGGCGCGGCGCGGGAAGTTCCTGTGGATGCCGTTGGCTCCGGCATCCGCTACGGCCCGTCGTGCGATCATCGCCCACCTCGGGATGAGCGGTCAGATGCTGCTGCGTGCTCCGGGCGCGCCTGCGGAGCGTCACGAACGCGTGCGCATCGATATCGATCACCCTGAGCACGGAGAGCTCGCCGTGGTTTTCTCGGACCAGCGGACCTTCGGATCCCTCGCGATCGACGAACTGGTGCCCACCGCCGACGGCCGTGCCGGCGGGTGGGGGAGCGCCGAGGCGCTCGTCCCCTCGCAAGTCGCCCACATCGGGCGAGACCCGCTCGATGACGCCTTCGATGACGCCGCCGTCCGGGATCGCGTGCGGGCGAAGCGTTCCGCGATCAAACGCGTGCTTCTCGATCAGACCGTGCTCAGCGGCGTCGGGAACATCTACGCGGATGAGGCGCTGTGGGCTGCGCGGATCCACCCCGAGTCGCCCGCCGCTGCCCTCAACGAGCGCGACGTGACCCGCCTGTTCGCCGAGGTGCGGGCCGTGCTGCTGAAGGCCTTGGCCGAAGGCGGAACCAGCTTCGACGCGCAGTATGTGAATGTCAACGGCCAGGCCGGCTACTTCGCTCATTCGCTCAACGTCTACGGCAGGGACGGCTTGCCCTGCCCGCGATGCGGACGTCCCATCGTGCGCGCATCGTTCATGAACCGGTCCAGCCACTACTGTCCACGCTGCCAGCGCCTCAGCTGAGACGCTTCTGCCACTCGCCGGCACAGGACACCGGCGTGAACCCGATGGCCTCGTTGATCACGAGCATTGGTTCATTCTCCTCGGCGTTGTAGGTCTCGACGTGCGTCACCTGCGGAAAGAACTCGCGCAGGCGCGCGAGGGTCGCGCACTTGACCCACGTGCCCAGCCGGCGACCGCGATGTTCCGCGCGTACGAGCGTGTCGTTCTGGTGCGCGATCGTCGGATCGGCCGGTGAGACGTTCAGCTCGTTCAGCGCGACGAGCACTCCTGACGGCTCATGCCGCACCGCCCCGATCAGGCGCCGCACACCGCCGACGGCGTCGTGTGCCTCAATGCGCGCGATGCGCTCGGCATCCCACTCGCCGTCTTCGACGTCGACGTTGCCCGAGGGGGCGTCGGTGGCCATTCGCGACTTCAGGTCGGCCAGCGCGGGCGCAAGAGCTGCGGGCGTGGGCGAGAGCCAGAACAGGTAGCGATAGTCGTCGCCGGCGTGGGTGCGCGCACGCGCGCGGAGCGCATCCGTGTGAAGGGCAGTGGACCTGAGGTCGAGGGTGCTCTGACGATAGACCTGCTCCAACCGGAACCCCCGTTTCCGTGCGAACATCGCCGTCGCATCGCGGGGCACGGATCCGAATCCGGTCGATGCCCGCAGGCCCGCACCGCCGGAATGCCTGTGTTCGGTCCAGGACTGCAGCACCGAGCGGCCCAACTCGGCAGCGATGGCCTCGGCCTCGCGCAGCAGACGCGTGCCGATGCCCTGACGGCGGTGCTCTGCGTGCACACGTTCCATCACGCCCGCGGTCCGAGACTGCGCATCGGGGAGATGATCGACGCTCGCCGTACCGAGGATGAGGCCGTTGCGCTCCGCGAGACGTCCGATCACCGGACGATCCGACTGATCCTGCCACGCGGCCAGAACCTGAGGCAGCGTCAGGTCATAGGCGCTCGAGCCATGCACGTGAGCGGCGTGCGCATTGCGCAATTGCCGCACCGCCTCGAGGTCCACGATCTCCGGCGCATCGATCGAGTGCGGTACCCGGATGGAGCGGACGGTGACATCGATCACGTCAGCACCTTCTTCCATGCCCCGTTGTAGGCGACGGGCACGAAGCCGATTCTCTCGTTGATGTCGAGCATCGGCCGGTTCTCCTCCGCGTTGTAGGTGATGACCTTCGGCGACTGCGGGGCGACGTCGCGGCGCCACGTCTGCAGGCCCGCGCACTTGACGAGCTGTCCGAGCCGATGGCCTCGGTGCTCGCGAAGCACCAGGGTGTCCTCCTGGTGACTCGGACCGGTCGCATCGGTGCCGAGGACGAGCTCGTTGAATGCCACCAGGTGACCGCTGTCGATATGCTGGGCCGCGGTGACGAGTTTGGTGCGGCCCGACTGGACGTACTTGGCGTCGTGGCGAGCGACCCGCTCGGCATCCCAGTTCTCCTCGTCGAAGTCGAGATCGGAACTCGGTGCGTCCGTCGACATGCGGGATTTCATCCAGGCGTACGCCTCGACATGCGCCGCCGGCGTCACGCCCTGCCATTGGACGACGCGGTATCCGCCCGATGCCGTCACAGCCTCGGTGAGCAGGCGGTCGATGTTCGTGTCGGCGCCCGCGAGGATCAGCTCGCTCTGACGCTCGATCTGTTCTAGGGTGTAGCCGTGGCGCAGGTAGAAGCGCGCCGCATGGTCGCGCGGAATCGTTCCGTAGCCGGTGGGTGCACTCAACCGCTCGCCGTCGGCATCCGGATGCTGCGCCCACGACTGCAGGATCGTGCGATCGTGTTCGCGTGCGGTCTGCTCGATCAGGGCGTAGCCGGCGGATCCGATGCCGCGACCGTGGTACGAGCGGAGCAGTTCGACAAGCCAGAAGGCGGTGCGAGATCCGTCTTCCAGCGGCAGATCGACGCCGACGCGACCGACGAACTCGTCGTCGACGATCACCGCCCACGCACGACGGATCTCGTTCGGATCCGGCTGGTAATGCGGCAGCAGTTCTTCCGGCGTCATCGCGTCGTCGTCGTTGCCGGCGATCTCGCGATAGACGAGGTTGCGTACGCGGGTGAACTCGCGGAAGTCGGCGGCGTCGCCGGCATCCATGGAGGCAGGGATCGTGAGGGGGCGGAACTGGAGTCCGGGAATCGCGGTGGTCATGAGATGTCCTTGAGATGGGGCCGGGGCGTCGCGGTCGGACGCCCCGGCCCGGGGCGGATCAGAGGTACGGAAGGATCTGTCGGCGACGCTGCCATTCGAGCTCGCGCTGCTCGCGCTCGCGCTCGGCGAGACGGATGCGGCGGCGTTCGGGGTCGTTGGCGTGCAGGACCGACGCGATGAAGGTATGCATCGTGGTGCTTTCGGTGGGTGCGCGCGGATGCGCGGCGGGCAGAGTGAGAGGCCGGGCTGCGGCGGGGGCACACGCAACGAGAAGACGTGGGTGCCGGAAGGCTGTGTGCGAGAGCGAACTCGCACCTCGACGAGGCGAGGGCGGAGTTCTCCTCTGATCGCGTCAGCAGGCGACGCGGAAGGCGTCGAAGGAGACGGCCCCCGCGGGCTCACGGAACCAGAAGGAACGCATCGCGGATGCGATGCGGCCGGTGGCGTTCATACGAATCATGTCGGGGACCTCCTTTCTCGACTTCAGACGCGATCTGTGACGATAGCGGGTGTTCTCGACGCGCGTCAAGCGAGGATCCGCGTGTCGTTCCGCTAGCGTGGGTGGACGATCACCCAGGAGGACCCGCGGATGCACCTGAAGAGCCTGACGCTCAAAGGCTTCAAGTCGTTCGCGCAACCGACCACTTTCGCGCTCGAGCCCGGCGTCACCTGCATCGTCGGTCCGAACGGTTCCGGCAAGTCGAACGTGGTCGACGCTCTCGCCTGGGTCATGGGCGAGCAGGGCGCGAAGACCCTTCGCGGCGGGAAGATGGAAGACGTCATCTTCGCGGGCACCTCTACGCGCGGTCCGCTCGGCCGCGCCGAGGTGCAGTTGACGATCGACAACAGCGACGGGGCGCTGCCGATCGAGTACAGCGAGGTCACAATCAGCCGCACGCTGTTCCGCAACGGAACCAGTGAGTACGCGATCAATGGCGCGAGCTGCCGCCTGCTCGATGTGCAGGAGCTGTTGAGCGACTCCGGGCTCGGGCGCGAGATGCACGTGATCGTGGGCCAGGGCCGTCTGGACAGCGTGCTGCAAGCGAGCCCCGAGGACCGTCGCGGCTTCGTGGAGGAGGCCGCCGGCATCCTGAAGCATCGTCGACGCAAGGAGAAGACTCTTCGCAAGCTCGAAGCGATGGAGGCGAATCTCACGCGACTCAGCGACCTTGCCGGAGAGCTGCGTCGACAGCTGAAGCCGCTCGGCAAGCAGGCGGAGATCGCTCGCGAGGCGGCGACGATCGCGGCAGTGGTGCGTGACGCAAAGGCCCGCCTGTTCGCTGATGAACTGGTCGGTCTGCGTGCGCAGCTCGCCGACCACGCCCGCACCGAGCAGGAGCGCAGCGCCGAGCGCCTCGTGCTGCAGGATCAGTCGGAGCAGCTGAAGCTGCGCATCGATGCGCTGGAGGCGCAGCAGCGCTCGGAAGCCGTGGATGCCGCGCGGGCCGTCGCCTTCGGTTTGGAACGCGTGCAGGAGCGACTGCGCGGTCTCTTCTCGCTCGCGGGCCAGCGTCTCGCTCTGCTCGAAGACGACGGCACGCTCGGGATCGAGGTCGCCACGGTCAGCCAGGCCGCGATCGACGAGGCACGGGCCGATATCGATGAGATCTCGGCCGGACTCGGAGGCGCTCAGGATGCCGCGGAGGCGGCCGCGCGCGACGTGATGCGGGCCCGTGCCGAACTCGACGCGCTCGACTCCGACATCGCGGCCCAGAGCGCGCTCGTGTCCGCGCACGACATGCGCATCACGAAACTTCGCGGAGCCGCAGATGCCGCAGCATCCCGCCTGGAGGCCGTGCGCGCGGGCGTCGAACGCCAGCAGCGTGCGCTCGACGCGGCCCTGGCGCGGCGCGCAGAAGCGGAAGAGGCACTCGCAGGGGTCGATCCCGAACTGGTCACCGAGGGATCCTCTGCCCAGCACGCTGCCGCTTACGAGCGTGCGCAGCGCGACGCCACCGCCGCCGAGAACGAGGTCGGGGCGATCCGTGAGCGGCTTCACGCCGCCGAACGCGAACGCGAATCCCTGACGGCGCAGACCGCGGCGCTCGGACGGGCGCTGGATGTCCGCAACGCCGCGGCCGAGATGATCGCGGTCGGAGGCGCCGGCATCCGCGGCCTGGTCGGCGACGCGGTCAAGGTGCGCTCGGGATACGAGGCGGCGATCGCAGCCGCGCTGGGGACGCTCGCGGAGGGGCTGCTCGTCGACGACATCGACGCGGGTATCGCCGCCGCTCGCGCTGCGCGCGACGCCGACCTCGGCCGGCTCGACATCACGATCGCCGACGTGGAAGCGGGTGCGCCGGCGGCGGCGATCCCCGAGGGAGCGATCGCCGCTGCGGAGGTGGTGACTGCACCGGCCGGCATCCTCGGCATCCTCGCCCGTGTCCTGATCGTCGACGACCTCGATTCCGCGCACGCCGTTCGCCGCAGGATCATCGACGTTCCGGATGCCGCGACGACGATCGTCACGCGCGCGGGCGAGCGGTTGACGCCGTACACGATCCACGCCGGCTCCGGGGCCGGACGCTCGCGGCTGGAGCTGGCGGCGGAGCGAGATGCCGCCGCCGAACGCCTCGCGGAGATCACGGTCGTCGCAGACTCGCTCCGCGAGGCTCTCTCGGACGCCCAGACGACCTGGAACGACGCACGGGCGCGGACGAAGGATGCGCTTCAGAGCCTGCGCGAACACGATGCCGCCCTGGCGGCGCACACCGAGCAGGTCAACCGCGCCACCGTGCGTCATGAGGCAGCCGTCGCAGAGTGCGAGCGGTTGGAGGCCGGGCTCGCTCAGGCGTCGTCCGCGGTCGCGGATGCCGAGAGAGCAGCACGCGTCGCCAACGACGCCTTCGAGGGTGCCCAGCAGGCTCCCCGTCCGATCCTGGACGCCTCCGCGCGTGACGGTCTGCTCGACGCTCTGGAGAGTGCGCGCGACCGCGAGATGCGCGCACGTCTGGATGTCGAGACGCTGCGCGAGCGCGTGCGCGCCGGAGAGGGACGTGTCGATCAGCTCGTGCGCCAGCGCGAACGCGAGCGCGCGGCGGCGGCGGAGGCCGCCCGCCGCGCCGTGATCCGTCGTGCACAGCGTGCGCTGGCGGCCGAGGTCGCAGATGCGCTGCCGCCGGTACTGGACTCGGTCGATCGTTCGGTCACCCAGGCACGCGTGGAGCTTCAGCTCGCCGAGCAGGCACGCACCGCGCTGACCGCCGAACTGACCTCCCTGCGCGCCGAGGAGGCGACCGTGCGCGAGCGGCTCGGGCGACTCACCGAAAGCGTCCACGGACTCGAGTTGCAGATGCACGAGAAACGCCTGCACGTCACGAGTCTGCTGGACCGCGTCCGATCCGAGTTGAGCCTCGACGAACATATTCTGGTTGCGGAATACGGCCCCGATGTTCCGCTGCCCTCGGACGAAGGCGAAGAGGGCGTGGCGTACGACCGGGCGGCGCAGCGCAAGAGACTGCAGGATGCCGAGCGCAAGCTCGGCCAGCTCGGGCGCGTCAATCCGCTCGCGCTCGAGGAGTACGCCGCGCTCGAGCAGCGGCACGCGTTCCTCACCGAGCAGCTCGCCGATCTCGTCCAGACGCGCTCCGACCTGCAGACGATCATCGCGGAGCTCGACGAACGTATGCAGACCATCTTCCTCGCGGCCTTCGAAGACACGCGCGTCGCTTTCGGCGAGGTGTTCCCGATTCTGTTCCCGGGCGGCTCCGGCAGCATCTCCCTGACCGACCCGGACAATCCTCTGACGACGGGGATCGAGGTCTCGGTGCGTCCCGTCGGCAAGAAGATCGAGCGTCTGTCGCTGCTGTCCGGCGGAGAGCGCTCTCTCGCCGCCGTCGCGCTGCTGACCGCGATCTTCATGGCGCGACCGAGCCCCTTCTACATCCTCGACGAGGTCGAAGCCGCCCTTGACGACGCCAATCTCGGCAGACTGCTCGGCGTGTTCGAGAAGCTCCGCGCGTCCAGCCAGCTGATCGTGATCACCCATCAGAAGCGCACGATGGAGATCGCGGACGCGCTCTACGGGGTCTCGATGCGGCAGGACGGCGTCTCGGCGGTGGTCGGTCAGCGCGTCCGCGAACGCGCCGACGCGTGATCCCCAGAACGCGGGCGTACGTCGCGGCGAGAGGGGTGGAGCGCGCCGACCCGTAGGCTGAAGTCATGGCGGAGAACTCCTGGTCGCTCGGCCGCGCCCTGCGCGGCATGTTTGTGAAGCCGACGATCGACGACAACACGTGGGAGGATCTCGAGACGGCACTTCTCACCGCCGACTTCGGTCCCGACATCACCGAGCGGATCGTCGACGAGCTCCGTGAGAAGGTCGAGCGGTTCCGCACGACCGATCCGCGCGATCTCCAGCGGATGCTCAAAGAGACCCTGGAAGAGCGTTTCGCGAAATTCGACACCACCCTCCGGCTCACCGAGCGTCCGGCTGTCGTCCTCGTCGTCGGGGTGAACGGCGTCGGCAAGACGACAACCATCGGCAAGTTCGCGAAGTTCCTCCAGCGCTATGGTCGTTCCGTCGTCGTCGGCGCCGCCGACACCTTCCGTGCGGCAGCCGTCGATCAGCTCGCCACCTGGGCTGAGCGCGGCGGCGCCGCCATCGTCCGTCCCCAGCACGAGGGGCAGGACCCGGCATCCGTCGCGTTCCAGACGATCGACTACGCCAAGCAGAACGGCGTCGAGATCGTGCTCGTCGACACCGCGGGCCGCCTCCACACGAAGGGCGGCCTCATGGACGAGCTGACCAAGATCCGCCGCGTCATCGAGAAGCAGGCGCCCATCAGCGAGGTGCTGCTCGTTCTCGATGCGACCACGGGGCAGAACGGCGTCATGCAGGCCGAGGCCTTCCTCCAGCACGCCGGCGTCACCGGTCTCGTGATCACGAAGCTCGACGGTTCGGCCAAGGGCGGCTTCGTTCTCGCCGTTCAGGAACGCACCGGCATCCCCGTCAAACTCCTCGGCCAGGGTGAAGGCGTCGGTGACCTGACCGGCTTCACGCCGCACGTGTTCGCCTCGGCGCTCGTGGACTGATCGCGCAGCGGGGTCGCGCACGGACGCCGAGGATGGTTGCATAGGGTCATGGCGATCGAGCACGACTACTTCGGGCTGTTGGAATCCGGGCCGGACGGATCCATCTTCTGGTCCGAGGTCGTCGACTTCGCCGACCAGCGGGTCACCGTCGATCTGACCGCACCCGATCAGGACGACGTCTCCGCCGCCGCACTCGATGTCGCGGCCGCCATGATCAATGCGCTGGAGCAGATCGACTTGCAGGCCCGCAACGCGATGGTGGCCGAGCTCGACGACCGTACCAGCGAGGTCACCGAGTACCTCCTTCAGCAGCAGGAGGCGCTGGGAGAAGATCTGGAAGACGTCCTCGTCGACATCTCCGGCGACACGCACATCGACATCATCCGGTCGCTGCAGCTCGTGAGCATGACGATCCTCGCCGACGAGCACGGTGGAACGGATCCCTTCGCCGTCCTCGAGTACGCCCTCGACCCCGACGCCACCGATGAAGTGCTGCTGGTGAATCTGACCAGCGACGGCGACGTGCAGTCGGTCACCAGCGCCGACTGACCGTCGTCCGCGGTGCCGCGCGCCTTACACCGCTTGCGCGAAGCCGAGCTCGGTGTCGGCGAGGTGCGACAGGTGTGCCGGGATTTCCCGTCCCTTGGCGACCATCGATTGGGCCCACAGCCGCCCCGCCCGGTAGGACGATCGAACCAGGGGGCCGGCCAGAACGCCGAGGAAGCCGATCCGCTCTGCCTCCTGCTTGAACGCCACGAACTCGTCCGGCTTCACCCACCTCGCAACCGGAAGGTGCCGAGGCGAGGGCCGCAGGTACTGAGTGATCGTGATGATGTCGGTGCCGGCCCCGTGCAGGTCCTGGAGGGCCTGGACGACCTCCTCCGGCTCCTCGCCCATGCCGAGGATGAGGTTCGACTTCGTGATCAGCCCTGCGGCCCGCGCCTGCGTGAGCACGTCGAGCGAGCGCTCGTACCGGAAGGCGGGCCGAATGCGCTTGAAGATACGGGGAACGGTCTCGACGTTGTGCGCGAAGACCTCGGGACGAGCCGCAAACACTTCATCGAGGAGACGAGGCTCCCCGTTGAAGTCCGTGGCGAGCAGTTCGACGCCGGTTCCCGGATTGACGGTATGGATCTGCCGGATGGTCTCGGCATTGAGCCAGGCGCCGCCATCCGGGAGGTCGTCGCGCGCGACGCACGTGACGGTGGCGTAGCGCAGCTGCATGCGACGCACGCTGTCGGCGACGCGTCGCGGCTCGTCCGTGTCGTAGTCGGCCGGCTTGCCGGTATCGATCTGGCAGAAGTCGCAGCGCCGCGTGCACTGCGACCCACCGATCAGGAAGGTGGCCTCCCGATCCTCCCAGCACTCGTAGATGTTGGGACATCCCGCTTCCTGGCAGACCGTGTGCAGCCCCTCGCCCTTCACGAGCGACTGCAGCGCCTGGTACTCCGGACCCATCCTCGCCTTCGTGCGAATCCACTCGGGCTTTCGCTCGATCGGCGTCTGCGCATTGCGCACCTCGAGGCGCAGGAGCTTCCGGCCCTCGGGGACGTTCGCGGGGCCGGCCTCGCCGCCGGTCGGGGTGATGCCGCAGGCGCTCACGCGGCCACCTCCGCGGGCGCGGCGAACGAAGCGCGGAAAGCGTCGGCGACCGCAGCATGCACGTCGGCGGGAGAGACGTCGCGACCCAGCACCTCGCTGATGGTCGTCACCCCGGCATCCGAGATGCCGCACGGCACGATCTGGGAGAAAGGACGAAGCGAGTTGTCGCAGTTGAGGGCGAAGCCGTGCATCGTGACGCCGCGCTGGACGCGGACGCCGATCGCTGCGATCTTGTCCTCGGAGAGCGGGCGGCGCACCCAGACGCCGGAGCGTCCCTCGACGCGGTAGCCGTCGACGCCCAGCGTGCCCAGCACGTCGATGAGGATCTGCTCGAGCCGTCGCACGTGGGCGACGACGTCCACGGGTTCGGTGAGTCGAACGATCGGGTAGCCGACGAGCTGGCCGGGTCCGTGCCACGTGATCTTGCCGCCGCGGTCCACATCGACGACCGGCGTACCGTCGGTGGGCCGTTCGTTTCGCGCCGTGCGCGCACCCGCGGTGAAGACGGCCTCATGCTCCAGGAGCAGCAGCGTGTCGGGGCGCTGCCCGGCGACGACGTCGGCGTGGATCTCGCGCTGCAGCGCCCACCCGTCGGTGTACGCAATGAAGTCGGGCGCGAGGCCGACGGTCTGCACGTCGAGCATGGTGGGCTCCTTCGCGAATGGAGGGCGGGGTTTGTGGACCGCGTCCAACAATACGCCTCGCTACAGTGGACAGATGTCCTCGGGTCGCCCGCGCGCCACCTCGCGCTCCACGATCGCGGAGGCGGCGACAGAGCTCTTTCTCGAACGGGGATTCGCGGAGACGACGATCGCCGCCATCACGCAGCGCGCGGGCGTGAGCCGGTCGAGCTTCTTCAACTACTTCTCGTCGAAGTCCGCCGTCCTGTGGGCGGGGCTCGACGACGGCATCCGCCGTGCGGTCGACGCGTTGCGCGCCGGCGCAGCTCCGACGGCTGCCCTGCGGGCGGCGGTGTGCGACATCGAAGCCGACAGCCTCGCACTGGCCATCATCCACGGCGCGGTGATGGGGTTGTCCGATGAGCTCGCCGACGAGCGGGCGATCCGTGCGGGGGTCCTCAGTCGCGCCGTGTCCGACAACCTGGTCGCCGCGGGCGCGTCGCGCCTCGAGGCCGACGTGCACGCCGCCGCCCTGTCGGCCGCCGTGTTCGCCGCCGTCTGGGCATGGGCGGCATCCGAGGCTCCGCGCCCGGCGCTGAGCGGATTGGTCGAGCGCGCACTGGCGGCCGCCGGAGCGTCGCAGTGACCGGGGCCACCGGCTCGGCCTCAGCAGCGCAGAGCCGGTGAGGGGCTTCCCGTAGAATCAGGGGATCATGGCGACTTTCGGCACCCTCAGCGATCGGCTGACAGAGACCTTCCGCAACCTCCGCACGAAGGGCAAGCTCAGCCCCGCAGACGTCGACGGCACCGTCCGAGAGATCCGGCGCGCCCTGCTCGATGCGGACGTGGCACTGGTCGTCGTCAAGGAGTTCACCGCGAAGGTTCGCGAGCGTGCTCTCGGCGACGAGGTCAATCGCGCCCTCAACCCTGCCCAGCAGGTCGTGCAGATCGTCAACGAAGAGCTCGTCGCGATTCTGGGTGGTCAGCAGCGTCGTCTGCAGTTCGCGAAGACCCCGCCCACCGTGATCATGCTGGCCGGCCTCCAGGGATCCGGCAAGACCACCTTCGCCGGCAAGCTCGCCCGACAGCTCGAGAAAGACGGGCACACGCCGCTGCTCGTGGCCGCCGACCTCCAGCGTCCGAACGCCGTCAACCAGCTGCAGGTCGTTGCCGAGCGCGCCGGCGCCGCCATCTACGCACCCGAACCGGGCAACGGCGTCGGCGACCCGGTTCGCGTTGCGCGTGACGGCGTCGAGACGGCGCGCCGCCAGCAGCACGATGTCGTGATCATCGACACCGCGGGACGGCTCGGTGTGGATGCCGAGCTCATGAAGCAGGCGGCCGACATCCGCACGGCGACGGATCCCGACGAGGTGCTCTTCGTCATCGACGCGATGATCGGTCAGGACGCCGTGAACACGGCGAAGGCCTTCCAAGACGGTGTCGACTTCACCGGTGTGGTGCTGAGCAAGCTCGACGGCGATGCGCGCGGTGGTGCCGCCCTGTCCGTGGCCTCGGTGACCGGCCGCCCGATCATCTACGCGTCCACGGGCGAGAACCTCGAGGACCTCGAGGCGTTCCATCCTGACCGCATGGCCAGTCGCATCCTCGATCTCGGCGACATCCTGACGCTCATCGAACAGGCGCAGCAGGCCTTCGACGAGGAGGAGGCTCGCAAGGTCGCGGAGAAGCTCGCGACCGAGCAGTTCACCCTCGAAGACTTCCTCGAGCAGCTTCAGCAGATGAAGAAGATGGGCTCGATGAAGAAGATGCTGGGCATGCTTCCCGGCATGGGACAGATGAAGCAGCAGCTCGAGAACTTCGATGACCGCGAGATCGATCGCACCGAAGCGATCATCCGGTCCATGACACCGGGGGAGCGCCGCAACCCCAAGGTCCTGAACGGCTCGCGGCGACTTCGCATCGCCCGTGGATCCGGGATGACCGTCACCGATGTCAACCAGCTGGTGCAGCGTTTCGAACAGGCAGCGAAGATGATGAAGACCGTCGCGCGCGGCGGTGTGCCCAACATCCCCGGAATGGGCCCGATGGGCGGTAAGCCCGGCGCATCCACGAAGCGCGGGAAGCAGAAGTCCCGCGCCGGCTCACGATCGGGCAACCCCGCCAAGCGCGCCGCGGAGAACGCCGGACTGGCCGCTGCCGCCAGCGCCCCGACCGGCTCGGGTTTCGGACTCGGCACCCCCGCGGCGCCGCCGAGCGAGGCCGACCTCGCGGAGATTCAGAAGCTGTTCGGCAAGAGCTGAGCGCTCACAGGACGACGCCCGCATCGTCCAACGCGGCCTCCACGGCGTCGCTGAGCACGATCTGCCCGTCGCTGTTGGGATGCTCCCCGTCCCACTGCAGCAGCTCCGGGCGGCCTCTCAGAGGCTGGCCGAGGGAGACGAAGACGCCGTCGTCATCCGACACGGCGCGCTGGAGGGCCTCACTGGACCAGCCGATGGCGTCGGGCTCGTCCCAATCCAGATGCCAGAGCGTGGCGATCCCGATCAGCTGCACGTCGGGCAGCGCGGCCCGCAGCTGGTCGACCGCCGCTCGCGTCGACGCGTCGATCTCGTCCTGCGATGCGCCGCTGTCGTTGTCGGAGGACTGGATGATCACGATCGCGGGACGCAGAGCGATCGCTTGCTGCACGAGACCGGCGTAGTCATCGCCGCAGTCACCGGTGATCGTGAAGCCCGCGCCACTGCAACCGAGGTTCACGATGTCCGCGCCGGTGTCGGCGGCGACCAGAGACGGCCACGCCTGATCGGGGTCGAGACCGAGACCGGCCATGATCGAGTCCCCGATCGTGACGACGACGCCGCTCGGTGCGGGTGCGGGGACTCGCGCGGCGTCGACGGCCGCCGCCGGCACCGAATCCGCGGGCGACGCGGCAACGGGTCGATCTGGTGCCGACACGCCGCATCCCGCCATCGTGAGCACCGCGATGCCGACCACGGCAGCGCTCGTCGCGGTCGTCGGGGCGAACCTGCGGACGGACACGACGTCACTCTACGTCGGGCAGGATGTGAAAGCCCTTTGTCGCAGATCTGGTCTCGTCGGGAACACGTCAGCGCACCGGCGCGGGCGCTCGCCCCATCGTCAGGGAAGGCGGGAGGCCAGGTGGTCGTGCAGCGTTGGGCCCGCCCGGAACTCGCGGATCAGATGGTGCACAACGGCGCGAAGGTCTCCGTCGGCGGCATCAGCGACCAGCAGCTGACGCGCCGAACTGCCGCCTTCGTCGAGGATCGTTGCGACTCCGTCGAGCTCGCGCGCGCAGTGCAGGTCGACCGCGACGTCGGCCAAGGCATCGATCGTCTCGCGCAGGTGCTCCGAGACGGGACGCTGCGTGCCGTCGCGGTCGACGATGACCCGCGCCTGGGTGCCGTATCGCGCCGCCCGCCACTTGTTCTCCCGGACGAACCACGGCTGCAGCGTCGGCAGTTCGCGTCCGGCGTCCAGCTCACGCGAGAAGTGCTCCACGAGAACCTGGACCAGTGCGGCCACCGCTGCCAACTCCGGGAGCGTCGACATGCCGTCGCACGCCCGCACCTCGATCGTGCCCCATTTCGGCGCCGGACGAATGTCCCACCGCACTTCGGTGGCGTCTTCCATGACGCCCGTGCGCACCATGTCATCGAGGTATGCCTCGTACTGCGACCACGCGGTCAGCGGCCACGGCAGCCCGGCGGTGGGAAGTTGTTGGAAGACCAACGCGCGATTGGAGGCGTACCCGGTGCGCTCGCCCGCCCAGAACGGACTCGACGCCGACAGCGCTTGCAGATGCGGCAGGTAGGCCGTGAGGGCACCGATGATCGGGAACACCTTGTTCACGTCCTCCACGCCGACATGAACGTGGATGCCCCAGATCATCATGTTCCGCCCCCACCACTGGGTGCGCTCGATGAGCTTGTGATACCTGGTCTTATCGGTGACGCCCTGCTCGTACCACTGCGCGAACGGATGACTGCCGGCGCACAGGAGGGCGATGCCGCGGCGGTCGGTCGCGGTGCGGATCTCGGCGATGGCGTCGGCGATGTCGTCGATGACCGCCGCCACGGTGTCGCCGACGCCGCTCGTGACCTCGATGGTGTTGGTCAGCAGCTCGCCCGTGATCGTGTGGCGCTCGAGGGCCGCTCCGCCACCCACCGCAGCCAGGACCTCCGGCGCGCGGGGGACGAGGTCGCCGGTGCGCTCGTCGGCGAGCATCAGCTCCCATTCGACTCCGACGGAGGAACGGCGGGATGTCGCGAAGGGCACCGTCATGGGCACAGTCTGACACGCCTGCGGCGATGGTTCGCGGCATCCGTCCCGATCTGGCAAAATAGGACGCTGGACCGTTCGCTCGACCCTCTATCCGGCGATCGCGTCCACCCTAGAGCCTCCGCCGGGTGTGCACCCCACAGCCCGAGCGTCGTTCATCACCTCACAACACCATTCAGGAGAATTGTGGCTGTCAAGATTCGTCTCAAGCGCCTCGGCAAGATCCGTGCGCCCTACTACCGCATCGTCGTCGCCGACTCGCGCACCAAGCGCGACGGTCGCGTGATCGAGGAGATCGGCAAGTACCACCCGACCGAGGAGCCCTCGTTCATCGAGGTCGACTCGGAGCGTGCGCAGTACTGGCTCTCGGTCGGCGCGCAGCCCACCGAGCAGGTCGCCGCGCTGCTCAAGCTCACCGGCGACTGGGGCCGCTTCAAGGGTGACGCCGACGCCGTGTCCACCGTGAAGACGGCAGCGACCAAGGAGGAGTTCCAGGTCGACACCGCCAAGAAGTCGGTCATCAAGCCCAAGGCGGAGAAGAAGGCCGAAGAGCCCGCCGCCGAGGCAGCCGAGGTCGAGGCTCCGGCCGAGGCCGAGTCGACCGACGCAGAGTAAGACCGTTGCTCTCCGCCGCGCTCGAGCACCTCGTCAAGGGGATCGTCGATCACCCTGACGAGGTCACCGTCCGTTCGTCCTCGTCGCCGCGTGGCGACGTCCTGGAGGTGCGTGTGCACCCCGATGATCGGGGACGGGTGATCGGGCGCGGCGGACGCACGGCCAAGGCCCTGCGGACGCTCGTGTCCGCCCTCGCCGACGGCGCGCGCGTGCGCGTCGATGTCGCGGACGACTGAGATGGCTGCCGCAGGACCCGCGCGAACGCAGCTGCGCGTCGGGCGTCTCGTCAAGGCCCATGGACTGAAGGGCGCCTTCAAGCTCGAGCTCTACACCGACGATCCGGATGGCCGTTTCGTGCCCGGCGCGGTCTTCACGCTGCAGGTGCCGGAGTCCTCACCCTGGCATGGCAAGACGGTCACGGTTCGGGAGTTCCGATGGATGAACTCCCACCCGGTCGTCTTCTTCGAAGACGTCGAGGACCGCACGGCCGCCGAGAGCATGGTGCGCGCGATCCTGTGGGTCGATCAGGACGAGAACCCCTCCCAGGAGGAGGACGCCTGGTACGACCACCAGCTCGTGGGTCTCACCGTGCTTCGTGACGGGGCCGATGTCGGGCGTGTCGTCCGTGTCGACCACCTGCCCGCGCAGGACCTTCTCGTCGTGCGCACGCACGACACGGATGCCGAGATCCTCGTGCCCTTCGTCTCCGCCATCGTGCCGGAGGTCGACGTCGCCGCCGGCACCGTCACCGTCACACCACCGTCCGGCCTCTTCGAGGAGCTGCCCGGCGAGGACGATCGCGAACCGGCGACGTCCGGCGAGGACGACGACGAGGCGGATGCCGCGGCGGCCGATCCCGAGGGCTGACGTGCGGATCGACGTCGTCACGATCTTTCCCGCGTTCTTCGACGTCCTGGAAGTCTCTCTTCTCGGACGGGCCCGCGGAGCGGGCATCCTCGACGTCCGCGTCCACGATCTGCGGGACTACACCCAGGATCGCCACCGCACGGTCGACGACACGCCGTATGGCGGCGGCGCCGGCATGGTGATGAAGCCCGAGCCCTGGGGCCAGGCATTGGACGCCATCGCGGCCGACGCTGCCGGGCCGCTCCGCTTCGTCTTCCCTTCGCCCGCCGGCGCCGTCTTCACGCAGGGGACGGCACGCAACTGGGCAACCGGCGGAGAGCATCTCGTCTTCGGATGCGGCCGCTACGAAGGCATCGACGAGCGCGTATTCTCCTACGCGGCGACGTTGGGACAGGTCAGTCTGACCAGCATCGGCGACTATGTCCTCAACGGCGGCGAGGTGGCCGCGATGGCGATGATCGAGGCCGTGGGTCGTTTGATTCCCGGCGTCGTCGGCAATCCCGAGAGCCTCGTCGAAGAGTCTCACGAAGACGGCCTGCTCGAGTACCCCTCCTTCACGAAGCCCGCGGCGTGGCGGGGCTACGACGTACCCGACGTGCTGCTGTCGGGTCATCACGGCCGCGTTTCGCAGTGGCGTCGAGAGCAGCAGCTCGAGCGCACACGGGAGCGACGGCCCGATCTTCTCCCGTAATAGTCGGCGCGCCGGGCAGGATCTCGGCGCCGGCGCCTCAGTCGACGCCGAGGAACGAGCGATCGGTGAGGATGACGGGACCGTCGTCGGTGATCGCGACGGTGTGCTCGGCGTGAGCGCCGCGTGAACCGTCGGCGCTGCGCAGCGTCCAGCCGTCCGGGTCGGTGACGAGCTTGTCCGTCGTCTGTAGGAACCAGGGTTCGAGAGCCAGCACGAGACCGGCGCGCAGGGGGTAGCCGCGCCCGGGCTTGCCGTCGTTCGGGACGTGCGGGTCGCCATGCATCGTGCGTCCGACACCGTGACCGCCGAAGTCGGTGTTGATCGTGTACCCGTCGGCGTGCGCGACCTCGGCGATGGCGTGCGAGATATCGCCGATCCGCCCTGCCGTCGTTGCGACGCTAATCGCCGCATCCAAGGCGCGCTGCGTCGTGTCGATGAGAGCGAGGTCTTCGTCGCGCGGCGTCCCGACGATGAAGGAGACCGCCGAGTCGGCGACCCAGCCGTCGACGGCGACGGCGAAGTCCAGGGTCACGAGGTCGCCGTCCTGGAGGGCGTAGTCATGCGGCAGACCGTGCAGGACGGCGTCGTTGACCGACGTGCAGATGACCTTCCCGAACGGACTCGCGCCGAACGAGGGGTGGTAGTCGATGTAGCACGATTCAGCGCCTGCCCGCCGGATCAGGTCGTGCGCACGGCGATCGATGGTCAGCAGATTGGTGCCCACCTTCGTCTCGTCCCGCAGCGTCGCCAGAGTCTCTGCGACGAATCGCCCCGCGGGACGCATCGCCTCGAGCTCGGCGGGAGTGCGCAGTTCGATCATCGTGATCCTTTCGTCAGGATCCATTCTGTCTGACCGGCGTAGCATCGAAGGTATGTGGCTGCGTCAGACGTTCTTCCGGTGGCTGATTCCGGCGGCGTTCGTGCTGCCGTTGTGGCTCGTCGTCGGCTGGATCGTCTTCGGGGCAAGTCCCTGGGCGCTGCTGTGGGTTCTGCTGTCGGCGCCGATCGTCTTCGTCTGGCAGCTGGTGCTCGCTCTGCTCGTGCGCGCCCGCGGAACCGTCCGCGCCGAACGTGCCGTCTCGTGGACGGATGCCGGCCTCATCGGAGCCTGGCATGTGCTCGTCGTCGCGCTGGGCGTCTTCGACGGTCGGTGGTGGTGGCCCACGCTGGCCGTGACCATCGTCCTCGGTGTCGTCGCACTGTCGTCGGCGCTGCGGCAGCTGTGGCGCGAGACGGGGCCGCGCGTCTCGATCCTGCGCACTGTCAGCGGGGTCGGCTACGTGCCGCCCGCGCGCCCTGAGCACACGGGTGGGTCGAATCCCGAGGAGATCATCGTCATCCGCGAGAACACGCCGCCCGGATCGTGAGACGCCGGTTTTGATGCGCTCGGCATCCATGGCAGAATGGCTGTTTGTGCCCTGAACAGGCTCTGCCTCAGGGGAGTACGGCGCCGGCAACGGATGCCTCGGGCACACGATACCTTTCCCAATCCCCATCTCGCGATCGACCTGTGGCGGTCGCAGGAAGTGACGATCATGCAGATTCTCGACGCCGTCGATGCGGCTTCGCTGCGCAGCGACATCCCCGTCTTCGCCCCCGGCGACACCGTCAAGGTGCACGTCAACATCACCGAGGGCAACCGTTCCCGTATCCAGGTCTTCCAGGGCGTCGTCATCGGCCGCTCGGGAGACGGCGTTCGCGAGACCTTCACGGTCCGCAAGATCAGCTTCCAGGTGGGTGTGGAGCGCACGTTCCCGGTGCACAGCCCGACGATCGACCACATCGAGGTCGTCACCCGTGGCGACGTCCGCCGCGCGAAGCTCTACTACCTGCGGAACCTCCGCGGCAAGAAGGCCAAGATCAAGGAGAAGCGCGACCGCTGACGCGCTCTCGCCTCGGATGCCCCGGACCCTGCGGTCCGGGGCATCTGTCGTCCGCACGCCACGGCGCATACCGTCGGATGCGCGCTGGGCACAGCCGGCATGTGCGACCCTTGAGAGACGGCACAGACGGGTGCCGGGACCGAAGAAAGACAGGCATGAGCTCGGACAACACAACGGCCCCGGATACGGTGCTTCCCTCCCGTCAGCGCCGACGCCGCGGCGTCTGGCTGCTTCTGCGCGACGTGCTGGTGATCGTGGTGATCGCGGTGGTCGTCTCGTTCGTCATCAAGACCTTCCTGGTGCGCTCCTTCTACATTCCGTCGGGTTCGATGGAACAGACGCTGCTCATCAAGGACAGGATCCTCGTCGACGAGCTCACGCCGCATTTCGGGGGGTACCAGCGCGGTGACGTCGTCGTCTTCCGCGATCCCGGCGGATGGCTGCCGCCGGCCCCGGCGACCCCCGCCCAGCCGCCCCTGGCCCAGGCCGCCGATTGGCTGCTCTCACTCGTCGGCATCACAGCCTCGGACAGCGATGAGCACCTCATCAAGCGGATCATCGGCGTGGGCGGCGATCACGTCGTCTGCTGCAACGCGATCGGTCAGGTCACGGTCAACGGGACACCGATCGATGAGACCCCCTACCTGAATCTGTCTCCCGGCCAGAGCGCGCCGCAGCCGGTACCGTTCGATGTCGTCGTACCGCAGAACTCGCTCTGGGTGATGGGCGACAACCGCGACCACTCTCGCGACTCGCGCTACAACATGGATCAGCCCAACAAGGGGTTCGTGCCGTTGGGCAACGTCGTCGGGCGCGCTTTTCTCATCACCTGGCCGTTCGACCGCTTCGGCACCATCGACGGGCACCATGCCGTCTTCGCGGGGGTGCCGGCCCCCGGCGCCGGATGAGTGTCATCACGCCGCGGCTGACCGTCGAGCGACGCCTGCTGCGTGAACATCCGATCGTCATCGCATGCGATGAGGTGGGGCGGGGCGCCCTTGCGGGTCCTGTCGCGGTCGGCGCGGCGGCGATCGGAGCTGCGGGTGTCCGGCGGCGGATCCCGGAGGGGCTGCGGGACTCGAAGCTCGTCGCCGCGCATCATCGGCACGCCGTCGCCGCGCGAGCGGCCGCCTGGGTCGACGCGTCTGCGGTCGGCTGGGCGAGTTCCGCAGAGATCGACGAGGTCGGGATCATGCGTGCGCTCGGGCTCGCGGCGTTGCGCGCCCTCGCGGATCTGCGCGCGCAGGGGTGCGTTCCCGACGAGGCGATCGTCATTCTCGACGGCAACCACGACTACATCACCGCGGCGGGCGGCACGAATCTGCGCGTCCAGCCGATCGTCAAGGCCGACCGCGACTGTGCGTCGGCCGCGGCCGCCTCGGTCGTGGCGAAGGTTGCGCGCGACGACCTGATGATGCGCCTGCACGACGAGCACCCCGTGTATCTGTGGGAGCGCAACAAGGGCTACGCCAGCCTCGAGCACCGCAGCGCGATCCGTTCGCACGGTCTCAGCCCCCACCATCGGGCGTCCTGGGCGATCGCCGACGCTCCCACGTTGTTCTGAGCGGATGCCGCGGCATCCGCTCCGCTGCTCCGCCCGCATAGGATGGGATCACCATGGACGACGAGGGCTTTGACGACTACGACCGCGAACTCGAGCTGGCGCTGTACAAGGAGTATCGCGATGTCGTCTCGCAGTTCGCGTACGTCATCGAGACCGAGCGACGCTTCTATCTCGCGAACGACGTGAATGTCGTGCGCCGCGACACCGAGCACGACTTCTATTTCGAGATCTCGATGACCGACGTCTGGGTGTGGGACATCTATCGCGCGGATCGTTTCGTGAAGTCGGTGCGCGTGCTCACCTTCAAGGACGTCAATGTCGAGGAGATGCAGCGCCGGGACTTCCAGCTTCCCGACGAGCTCGCTCTCGACTCCTGACCCGCGCGTCCCTCAGATCGCCTCCTCCTCCCCACTCCTGCCTTGTGCGGGAATGTCCACCGAACGCCTGAGATCCCGAGGTGCGCGGCGGACGGGCCGGCACGCTTGTTCCCATGGCAGCCAAGGATGAACGCGGACGGTCGGGCGAAGCGCGAGCGGCGCAATACCTGAGCGATGCCGGGTACACGATCCTCGCGCGCAACTGGCGTTGCGCTGTCGGAGAGATCGACATCGTTGCTCTGCGCCACGACGAGGTGGTCATCGTCGAGGTGAAGTCCCGACGCTCCGACTCGTACGGCCATCCGTTCGAAGCCGTCGATGCGCGAAAGCGCGCGCGACTGTGGCGTCTGGCGACCACGTGGGCAGCCGTGCACCCCGCCGCCCGCGGTCGTCGCCTGCGCGTGGACGTCATCGGCGTCACCGGCCGCGACGCGACGACTGCGCGTATCGAGCATCTCGAGGATGTCCGATGACGGTGGGCAGGACCTGGGGGGTCGTGTTGACGGGGCTCCGCGGTGATCTGGTCGAGGTCGAGGCCGACCTGTCCAGCCAGACACCGGCATTCGTGATCATCGGGCTCGCCGACAAGGCGATCGCCGAGGCGCATCAGCGGGTGCACAACGCCTGCGCCAACAGTGAGCTGCCGCTGCCGCGGCGAAAGCTCACCGTCAACCTGTCGCCGGCCAACCTTCCCAAGCAGGGCTCCGCGCTCGACGTGGCGATCGCGGTTGCTGCACTCGCCACTGAGCACGATCTCGATCGCACCTCGCTCGCACAGACGGCCCACATCGGCGAACTCGGACTCGACGGTCGACTGCGGCCCGTCGCCGGGGTACTGCCGGCGGTCGCGGCCGCTGCCCGGATGGGCATCCGCAGGGCCGTGGTGCCGTTCGCCAACCGAGAGGAGGCTGCGCTCGTGGAGGGCGTCGAGGTGCTGGGCGCCGTCTGCCTCCGCGATGTGGCACGCTGGCACGGCCTCGATGTCGACGAGGTGTCGCTCGAACCCGTTCCGCACCCGGGGGTGGGAAGCGCGCCGTCTTCCGCCGCCGTCCCCGATCTGTCCGACGTGATCGGGCAGGCCGACGCGGTCGACGCGCTGACAGTCGCGGCAGCGGGTGGGCACCACGTTCTCATGAGCGGTCCGCCCGGTGCGGGCAAGACGATGCTCGCGCGGCGGCTGCCCGGCATTCTGCCCGGTCTCGATGACGACGATGCCGTGCAGGCGGCGTCGTTGCGCTCGCTGGCGGGGGAGCGGGTCGACACGCTGAGTCGGACGCCTCCTTTCGAGGCGCCCCATCACAGCGCCAGCGCGACGGCGCTGATCGGAGGTGGAAGTCGCACCGTGCGGCCGGGCGCCATCGCCCGCGCGAGCGGGGGAGTACTCTTCCTCGACGAGGCTGGCGAGTTCGCCCCGCACGCGCTGGACGCGCTGCGTCAGCCTCTGGAGTCGGGACTGATCGAGATCCACCGTGCCGGCTTTCGTGCAGTCTTTCCGGCACGTTTTCAACTGGTGCTCGCGACGAACCCGTGCCCGTGCGGCAACTACGGCGTACCGGCCGCCGAATGCACGTGTCCGTCTCTGGCGATCCGGCGCTACCTCGGAAAGCTGTCGGGTCCGCTCCGTGACCGCATCGACATCGAACTCGGGCTGCGGCGGGTCTCGAGCGCGCAGAGCGCGACGTCGACCGCGACCACCTCGTCGGCGCAGGTCCGGGAGCAGGTTGGTAGCGCTCGTGAGCGCGCCCGCCACCGTCTGCGCTCGACCCCGTGGCGCACGAACGCACAAGTGTCCGGTCCCTGGCTGCGCAACGGCCCCCTGGCCGCGGATCCCGACATCCGCCGGCCCCTGGATGCCGCGCTGCACCGCGGCGCGCTGACCTTACGAGGCTACGACCGTGTGCTGCGCGTGGCGTGGTCGGTCGCAGATCTCGCCGGTCACGATCGGCTGCGCGCCGCTGATATCGGGCGCGCGCTCTACCTCAAGAAGGGTGTGGAGGCATGAGCATCAGGCCCGAAGCCGACGCCGCTCGTGCGGCTCTTGCCGGCCTCGTCGGCGAGGGACTGTCCGACGAGCAGATATGCGCCGCGTCGGCAGCGGCGAACTGGTCGACGCTGGTCGAGCCGGGCGACGGCACGGCGGGTGCGCTGATCGCGCAGTACGGTGCGGTCGAAGCGCTGCAGCGTGTCGAGGTCGACAGCACGACGGCACTCGCCCGCGGCGCGGGGCTCACCGAGCAAGACGTCAGCGCGGCGCGAGCCCGTTGGCTGCCCCGACGCGGTGACGTCGACCGCGCCTTGGCAGCCGCACGTCGAGCGGGAGCTCGACTCCTCATGCCGGGCGAGGACGTCTGGCCGCGCGCGCTCGACGACCTCGGAGTGCATGCACCCGTGTGCCTGTGGGCGCGCGGTGACGCCGACGCGCTCTCGGGCCACGCCGCTCTCGCGCTCGTCGGCGCCCGCGCCGCAACGGCGTACGGCACGCAGGTCGTGACAGAGCTCGCCGCAGAGGCGGCGACAGCCGGAGTGGTCGTCGTCTCCGGCGCGGCCTACGGCATCGACGCTGCGGCGCACCGGGGGGCACTGCGAGCCGACGGCACGACAGTCGCTGTCCTGGCCGGCGGCGTCGACCGCCCCTACCCTTCGGGTCACGACGAGCTGATCTCGGCGATCGTGCGGACGGGAGTCGTTCTCGCCGAGGTCCCGTGCGGCACGGCCCCGACCAAGTGGCGCTTCCTCGCGCGTAACAGGATGATTGCGGCGTTGGCGGGCGCGACGATCGTCGTCGAAGCTGCCCACCGCAGCGGTGCGCTCAACACCGCCCACCACGCCGCTGCACTCGGACGCGCCCTCGGCGCCGTTCCGGGGCCTGTCACGAGCGCCGCATCGGCCGGCTGTCATCGGCTTCTGCGCGACGCGGACGCCGTGTGCATCACCTCCGCCGCTGATGCCTGGGAGCTGCTCGGAATCCTGGGCGGCCCCGGCGGCGAACCCGATGCTGACCATAGGGAGCGCATCGACGAGCGCACCAGAGTGCTCGACGCGCTGAGCGGACGCCGCGCACGGGCGACCGCGGAGATCGCACGCCTTTCGGGGCTCTCCGCAGCAGAAACCAGCAGCATCCTCGGGCTGCTGGACCTGGATGGACGTGTCGAGCGCCTCCCGGACGGGTGGCGACGGCGGTCGGGGCCTGGAGCCGCGCGACTGTGGTGATGCCTTCCCCGTGGGAACCTCGTGTCGGCGAAGGGCGTCGTCGTCGGTGCGCCGTCTCCCATGCTGTCGTCGTGCGCGAGATGCTGTTGCGGTGAGACTCTCCGACGCCGCCGACGCGTATGCGCGCGAGCTCTCGGACGTGCGCCGACTGTCCGCGGCCACCGTGCGCGCGTACAGCGCGGACCTGCGCGATCTCCTCGCGGTGATCGGTGACCGCGAGCTGGCCGATGTCGACCTCGAACATCTGCGGGAGTGGCTGTGGGTGGCAACGCGTCGCGGCGATGCGCGGTCGACGCTGGCGCGGCGAACGGCGGCCGTCCGCGGATTCTTCGCGTGGGCTCGGCAGACGGAGCGCATCGGAGCCGATCCGTCGCTGCGTCTGGTGGCGCCGCGACGCGGGCGGCCGTTGCCGAAGGTGGCGACGGCACCGGCGATGGCCGCCGTTCTCCGGGACGCCGAGGTGCGCGCTGACGGCGGCGATGCCCTTGCGCTGCGGGATGCGGCGCTCGTCGAACTGCTCTACGCCTCCGCTCTTCGCGTGTCTGAGCTCTGCGGAGCGGATGTCGACGACATCGACCGCGACCGCCGCACGGTCCGCGTCCTCGGGAAGGGCAGAAAGGAGCGTGTGGTGCCGTACGGTTCTCCCGCCGCCCACGCACTCGACGCCTATCTGGCGCGCGGACGACCCGCGCTGGCGGCCCGCGGTTCCGGCACGCCGGCGCTGTTCGTCGGAGCTCGCGGCGCGCGACTCGGTGCCCGCTCCGCCTATGACGTCGTCGCACGCGTCGTTGCTCCCGCGGTCGGACAAAGCGTGGGGCCCCACACGCTGCGCCATTCGGCCGCCACGCATCTGCTCGACGGGGGAGCCGACCTTCGCACGGTGCAGGAGATGCTCGGACACGCCAGTCTCGGGACGACCCAGATCTACACGCACGTGTCGGCGGAGCGACTGGCCGCGGCGTACCGCCTCGCTCATCCACGCGCGTAGACGGAGCACTACCCTGCTCTCATGAAGATTCGCGTGCTCGCCGTCGCTGCCGCCGTCATCGCCGCGTCTCTTCTCGCCGGCTGTGCAGGCGAGGCCGCGCCCCGACGCACCGTTGTCCCGACCCCGGACGCCACCTCCGCCTCCACCCCCGACGCCACCTCCACCCCGACGCTGCCGGCATCGGGCCCGGACACCGGGGCACCGACCAGTGCCGTCTCGACCACCCCGGTCGCGTGCACGAACGGACTCGCCACCGTCGCTGGCGCCGCGGGACGGTACGCGTTGTCCGGAGACTGCGCGGCGGTGACGATCGCCGGCAACGACCTCTCCCTACAGGTCGACGGATCGATCGGAACGATGACGCTTCAGGGAGACCACAGTCATGTCAGCGGTGGGGCCGACGTGTCGACGATGGTCGTCGAAGGGCAGGACAACTCCCTCGCCATCGCGAAGGTTGACGACCTCACGATCCGCGGGCAGCGCAACAGCATCACCAGCACCACGGATCTGCCGCGCCTGCAGATCGCGGGGACCAACAATACGGTCGCCGCCGCCGGTGTGGGCAGCGCCGAGGTCAGCGGAACCGGCAACACCTATCCCGGGTCCTGACCGACCTCGCAGCACGGCAGCAGCACCGCTCGCGGCAGCCCGCCCAGCAACCGGAGCGGATTGAGATAGACGTCGTCGCGGCGCGCTCCCAGGTGCAGGTCACCGGGCGTCGTGTGACCACCCAGCCCCACGGTGCCCACCCACTCGCCACGTTGCACCCGCGCTCCCACCGGCACGCCGGCGTGCACGGGCTCCATCGTCGATACCAGTCCATCGCCATGGTCGATCGTGATCAGCGGGCGATCGACCACCACCCCGGCGAAGGCGACGATCCCGTCGTCGGGTGCCCGCACGTCCGCGCCCACGTCGCTGGACAGATCGATGCCTCGGTGTCCGGGTCCGTAGGCATGGGCGGGCGCACGGTAGGCCACCGTGATGAGCGGCCGCGAGATCGGCCACCCCCACCGACCGCGCATGTCGTCGGAGGCATCCGCCGCAACCAATGCCCCCTGCCCTCCGCCGCCGGCGGCAGCGGAGGCACCGCAGGCGAGGCCGAGGCTCACCGCCAGCGCCGCGATACTCGCCGCGCCGACGCGCCTGGCCACATCACCCCGTCGGTGCCCGTTCATCTCTTCAGCCTCCGCGCCGCGGCCGACCGACCTCGACAGCCACCGACATCTGTGGACGGGCGAGGTGCGCCGCCCGTCGGGGGAGGAGGCCCCGCGGCTGATACACTGACTGAGCACCCCGCTGGTCGGGGTGACTCCGCGTGCCCACAGCGGCGCCGTCCTCGGACGGATGCCGCGGCATCCACACCCTGAGGTCTCCCCGCGACAGCGGTGAGCGGGTGTGCGCCGGGCGCCAGGCGCACGGGACCATCCGGTCCTCGCGATCAACCCAACGAAAAGGAGAACGGCCATGGCCGTCGTCACCATTCGCCAGCTGCTCGACAGCGGCGTGCACTTCGGACACCAGACCCGCCGGTGGAACCCGAAGGTGAAGCGCTTCATTCTCACGGAGCGCTCCGGCATCCACATCATCGACCTGCAGCAGTCGCTGTCGTACATCGACAAGGCGTACGAGTACGTGCGCGAGACGGTCGCCCACGGCGGCACCGTGCTGTTCGTCGGTACCAAGAAGCAGGCTCAGGAAGTCATCGCCGAGCAGGCGACGCGCGTGGGCCAGCCCTACGTCAACCAGCGCTGGCTCGGCGGCCTTCTGACGAACTTCTCGACCGTCAGCAAGCGCCTCGCCCGCATGAAGGAGCTCGAGGAGCTCGACTTCGACAACCCGGCCGACAGCGGCTTCACCAAGAAGGAGCTCCTGCTCAAGAAGCGTGAGCTGGACAAGCTGCACAAGTCGCTGGGCGGTATCCGCAACCTGCAGAAGACGCCCTCCGCGATCTGGGTCGTCGACGCCAAGCGCGAGCACCTCGCCATCGACGAGGCCAAGAAGCTCGGCATCCCCGTGATCGGCATCCTCGACACGAACGCCGACCCGGACGAGTTCCAGTTCCCGATCCCGGGCAACGATGACGCGATCCGCTCGGTGGGCCTGCTCACGCGCATCATCGCCGACGCCGCCGCCGAGGGTCTCATCCAGCGTCACCAGCCGACCGACGAGTCCGCCGACGCCGAGCCCCTCGCCGATTGGGAGCGCGAGCTGCTCGAGACTCCCGTCGTCACGGACGTCGCCGAGGTCGAGACCATCGCCACCGAGTCGGCCGCCGACGCCGCGGGCGCCGAGGCCAAGGCCGAGGGCGACGCCGCAGCGACCGCTGCCGAGTAAGACCACGTCGCCGGTGCGAGGCCCATCCTGAGGGACGGCTTCGCACCGGCATCCCACGAGAACTCACGACACGCAAGGAGCCACCACCCATGGCAAACTTCACCATCGCCGACATCAAGGCCCTGCGCGAGCAGCTCGGCACGGGCATGGTCGACACCAAGAAGGCGCTCGAGGAAGCCGACGGCGACCTCGAGAAGGCCGTCGAGATCCTGCGCCTGAAGGGCGCGAAGGGCAACGCGAAGCGCGCTGACCGCTCGACGAGCGAGGGCCTGGTCACCGCTGTCGAGAAGGACGGCAAGGTCACCATCATCGAGCTGAACACCGAGACCGACTTCGTCGCCAAGAACGAGCGCTTCATCGCGCTGGCCGACAAGGTCCTGGCTGCGGCCGCGGCCGTGGGCGCCGACTCGGTCGAGGCGGCTCTGGCCGCGGATGCCGAGGGCAAGACCGTCGCCGACCTCATCTCCGACGAGGCAGCGATCATCGGCGAGAAGGTCGAGCTGCGTCGCGTGCGCACGATCGCGGGTGACAAGTTCGAGATCTACCTGCACAAGACGAGCAAGGACCTGCCGCCGCAGGTGGGTGTCGTGCTCGCCTACACGGGGGACGACGCCGAGACCGCGCGCTCGATCGCTCAGCACATCTCGTTCGCCAACCCGACGTACCTCTCGCGTGAGGACGTCCCCGCCGAAGAGGTGGAGAAGGAGCGCGAGATCGTCACGGAGATCTCCCGCAACGAAGGCAAGCCGGAGGCCGCGCTGCCGAAGATCGTCGAGGGTCGCGTGAACGCGTTCTTCAAGCAGGTTGCTCTGCTCGATCAGGACTACGCGAAGGACAACAAGCTGTCCGTCGCCAAGGTCGCCGGTGACGCCGGAATCACGATCACCGACTTCGCCCGCTTCAAGGTCGGCGCGTAAGTCGCCTCAAGGGGTCCGCATTCACCGAATGCGGACCCCTTTTCCATGCCCCGCCTTCGATAGTCTGCATCTCGACGAGAGGAACCCCCCTGTGACCGATGAGAACACCGGACGCCGTCGCGTCCTCCTGAAGCTGTCCGGAGAGGCCTTCGGAGGAGGTCAGCTCGGGGTCAACCCCGACGTCGTCGGTCAGATCGCGCGCGAGATCGCCGCGGCGGTCGATCCGGTGGAGATCGCCATCGTCGTGGGCGGCGGCAACTTCTTCCGCGGTGCAGAGCTGAGCCAGCGCGGCATGGACCGTGGACGTGCCGACTACATGGGCATGCTCGGCACGGTGATGAACGCCTTGGCGCTGCAGGACTTCCTCGAGCAGGCGGGAGCTGCGACACGCGTTCAGTCCGCGATCTCGATGACCCAGGTCGCCGAGCCCTACATTCCTCGGCGGGCGGAACGCCACATGGAGAAGGGCCGGGTCGTGATCTTCGGTGCCGGCGCCGGTCTTCCCTACTTCTCGACCGACACGGTCGCCGCCCAGCGCGCACTGGAGATCGGGGCGGACGAGGTGCTCGTCGCCAAGAACGGCGTCGACGGCGTCTACACGGCCGACCCCAAGACCAATCCCGATGCCGAGCGGATCGACACCATCACCTATCGCGACGCCCTCCAGCGCGGGCTCAAGGTGGTCGACTCGACGGCCTTCAGCCTCTGCATGGACAACGGCATCGACATGCGCGTGTTCGGCATGGAGCCGGCCGGCAACGTCACGCGCGCGCTGCTCGGCGAGTCGATCGGCACGCTCGTCAGCGTCTGAGCGACGGGGCGCCCCGCACTAGACTCGATCTGACGTACCGAACGAATGGAGTGACCGTGATCGCCGAGATCCTGGCCGACACGTCCGCCCGCATGGACCGCGCCGTGGAGGCCGCGAAGGACGACTTCGCGACCGTGCGCACGGGACGCGCGAACCCCCAGCTCTTCCAGAAGATCCTGGTCGACTACTACGGGTCGCCGACGCCGCTGTCGCAGCTGGCGTCGCTGAACACGCCCGAAGCACGCACGCTCGTCGTGACGCCGTACGACAAGTCGGCACTGAAGGCGATCGAACAGGCGATTCGCGACATGCCGAACCTGGGCGCGAACCCCACGAACGACGGCAACATCATCCGTGTCACGATGCCCGAACTGACGGCGGACCGCCGCAAGGAGTACGTGAAGCTCGTGCGCTCGAAGGGTGAAGACGCGAAGGTGCACCTTCGCGGCATCCGTCGCAAGGCGAAGGACGAGCTCGACGCTCTCAAGAGCGAGGTCGGCGAGGACGATCTCGTTCGCGCCGAGAAGGAGCTCGACGGCGTCACGCGCAGCCATGTCGACGAGATCGATGAGGCTCTGAAGCGCAAAGAAGCCGAGCTTCTCGAGGTCTGAGGACGTGCCCACCACCGCCTCGCCAGGGGATGCCGGGACCGGAGGCGCTTCGGACCCGGAGGGGGATCGTACGCGCTCCGCAAGCCCGGCGAGCTTCCAGGCTCACGTGCGCGCCGCGCGCACCGAGATCGAGCACCAGATGGACCGGGCTCGGGCGGACTTCGAAGAAGTCACAGATCGCATCAACGCGCGCACCGGTCGCAACCTTCTGATGGCGATCCTCATCGGCCTCGCCGTCGGAGCGGTCGTGCTGGGCTCGTTGCTCTTCATCAAGTGGCTCTTCCTCGTCTTCGCCGTGCCGGTGTGTCTGCTCGGAGTGTTCGAGTTCAGCCGCGCGTTGCAGACGGCGGGCCGGCGCGTCGATGTGTGGCCGCAGATCGTCGCCGGCGCGGTCATCATGCTGTCGGCCTTCTTCGCCGGCCACCTGACCCATTGGGCGCTCACCTTCGGCGCTGTCACCGCGGTGATCGTCTGGCGGCTTCTCGCCCAGATGGTGGCTCGTGACGGCCGCCGCTACGGCGAGGTCCTCGGCGATGTGCTGATCGCCGGCTTCCTCCCGCTGTACGTGCCGTTCCTGGCCAGCCTCGCGCTCGTCCTGCTCCGCCAAGACCAGGGCGAGTACTGGGTGCTCGGCATGCTGATCGCGGTCGTCGCGACCGACACCGGGGCCTACGCGTCCGGGCTCGCGTTCGGATCGCATCCGATGGCCCCGCGCATCAGCCCGAAGAAGACCTGGGAAGGGTTCGCCGGGGGAGCCGTCGCGACGCTCGTCGCCTCTGTCCTGTGGGCGCTGTTCATGCTCGGCATCCCGTGGTGGGCCGGCGTGGTCTTCGGACTGCTGATCTTGGGATGTGCAACGGTGGGCGACCTCGGCGAGTCGATGATCAAGCGCGATCTGGGCATCAAGGACATGAGCTCGTGGCTGCCGGGCCACGGCGGCGTACTCGACCGACTGGACTCGATTCTGCCCTCCGCCGCAGCCGCTCTCGCCCTTTACTTCCTCTTCTTCCCCCTGGTGGTCTCATGAACGACGCCCCCGAGACGAGCGCGACGCCGTTTCCGCTGACAACCGGCCGCACCCGCGGCTACCGTGCGGATGCGGTCGACGACTTCCTCGCCCGTGCTCGCGCCGCGTTCGAGTCCGGCGACTCGACGGAGATCGATGCGTCGGCCGTTCGCACGGCCGCGTTCCCGCTGGTGCGCCGCGGATACCAGGTTGCGGCGGTGGATGCCGCGCTCAGTCGCATCGAAGACGCGTTCGCCGCCCGTGAGCGCGAGCAGGCGCTGTCGCGCCGTGGCGCGCGGGCGTGGGTCGGACAGTCGCGCAAGCTGGCCCAGGAGGTGCTCGATCGCCTCACCCGCCCCAAGGGGCGCCGCTTCCGTCGTGTCGGGCTGCTGCGCTTCGGCTACCGGGTCGACGAGGTCGATCTGGTCGCCGACAAGATCGCCCGCTTCCTCGAGAACGGCGAAGCCGTGACCATCGACCAGGTGCGTTCGGTCGCCTTCCGCATGCAGCGGCGGGGCTACAGCGAGGCGCAGGTCGACGCCGTCCTCGACGCGACGGTCGAGGTCATGCTCGCCGTCGTCTGAGCCGACCCGCCTGACACGCCCAACGCCGGGCGCTAGAATCGGAGGACTGTGACTGCCGACGCCGATCTGACGCCCGCCAGCGCCGACGTCCCCGCGACGCGTGCCGCGCGGAGGAACCACGTCGCCGGGCGTCGCGTCCGTCCAGCCGCTACGACGGCAAAGTGGTCGCGCCGACGCGGCGTCATGAGCGTCTTCGCGGTCTTGGCCGTTCTCGGCTTCGGTGCCGCCTACATCGGCCCGATGACGGCGGCGAGCCCGCGCGCGCACGCCGCAGAGGTGGCTCCGATCTCCCTCTATGCGTCCACCATCGCGAACGCACAGGCTTACCTCGCGGCATCCGACCAGACAGTCGGACTCGGACGAGACGGCGTCGTGTACAGCGTGTACGTCACACCCAAGCCCACCCCCACCCCGACGCCGTCAGCGGCGACGGGGTCGTCCGCGTCGAGTTCGTCGTGGTCGCCTCCGTTCGTCGCACCCGATCCGGGCACGGCGCAGTCGATCGCCTACGCCATGGTGCAGCAACGCGGTTGGGGCGACGACGAGTTCGCCTGCCTGGTGGCGCTGTGGAACAAGGAGTCCGGATGGCGTGTGGGCGCGTACAACGCCGGAAGCGGTGCCTACGGCATCCCGCAGGCGCTTCCGGGAAGCAAGATGGCATCCGCGGGCGCCGATTGGGAGACCAACCCCGCCACGCAGATCGCCTGGGGTCTCGGCTACATTGGCGGACGCTACAGCAGTCCGTGCGGGGCGTGGTCGCACTCACAGTCCACGGGGTGGTACTGAGAAGATGCCGCGCGCGAACCGACGGCAGCCCTCACCAGCCGACGATTCGTTCGATCGGCTGCTGAGCGGCTGGAAGCGCACCGAGAGCCGGCGCGGCGCGGAATGGACCGTACAACCCGTGAGCGCCGTACAGGCGCAGAAGAACTACACGTGTCCGGGGTGCGGTCGATCGATCCCGCCCGGCACGGCCCACGTGGTGGTGTGGCGTGCCGATGGCGTTCTGGGCGACGCCGCGGATCTGGCCGCGCGTCGGCACTGGCACACGGCGTGTTGGAAGGTGGCATGAGATGGAGATTCGCGGACCGGTGCTCTTGCCCGCCCGGCGTGAGGAGATCGAGCTTCAGACCCTCGACGGGTTGACCCTCGTGGGCGAACTCGCCCTTCCCGAACAGCGCGACCCCGTCGCGACGCTCGTGACACTGCATCCGCTGCCGACGGCCGGCGGGTTCATGGACTCGCACATCCTGAGAAAGGCAGCCGGACGGCTGCCGGCTCTGGCCGACCTTGCGGTCCTGCGCTTCAACACGCGCGGCACGACATCGCCCCGCGGAACGAGTGAGGGAGCCTTCGACGGCGGACGCGCCGAAGAGTTCGACGTCGCCGCGGCGCTCGCTTTCGTCGAGGCGCGAGGGCTGCCGCATCCTTGGCTGGTGGGATGGTCTTTCGGTACCGAGCTCGCTCTCAAATACGGCCGGGATCACGCGATCGACGGCGTCATCTTGCTCTCACCGCCGTTGCATCGTGCGACGGCAGAGGACGTCGCCGCGTGGCAGGGGGAGTCTCGGCAGCTGGTGGCGCTGATCCCGGAGTTCGACGACTACCTTCGCCCTGAGCAGGCTCGGGACCGCTTCGCGCCGGTCGACCACGCGAGAGTGATCGCCGTCGACGGGGGCAAGCATCTCTGGGTGGGGGAGACGCAGACCCGCCGCGTTCTGACGGAGATCGTCGCAGCCGTCAACCCGGACGCGCTGCCCCTCGCCACCGCATGGGACGAGGGATAGGACTCAGCGCTCGTTCTGACGGGGAATGATGACCTGCCGGTAGATGATCAGGACGCTGGCCGCGACAGGAATCGCGATGAGCGCGCCGAGAAGCCCGAGGAGGGCACCGCCGGCCAATGCGGCGATCACGACGACGGCGCCGGGCACCGACACCGCACGATTCATGATGCGCGGCGACAGGATGTAAGCCTCCACCTGCATGTACACGACGTACCAGACGAGTGCCACGATCGCCGTCAGAGGCGAGCTGAGCCCGGGGATGAGACAGGTGAGCACGATGATCGCCGAGCCGGTGAGGGTGCCGACGAGGGGGATCAGCGAGAAGAAGAACGCGATCACCGCCAAGACGGCCGGGAACGGGGCGCCGATGATCGAGAGGAACGCGGCGCTGAGCACACCGTTGATCGCACCGAGCGTGACCTGACCCATGACGTAGTGACCCACGGACGCGGTGATCTGCTCGGAGAGATCGATGTATCGCGCGCGCTTCGAGGCGGGCACGAGCTGAGCGGCAGCCGCCTTCAGCGAAGGGGTCGAGGCCGTGAAGTAGATCGTGAGGATCAGGATGATGATCGCGCCGGTGATGAGCGAGATGATCGAGGCGCCGATGCCGAGGATCACGTTGCCGGCAGAGGTGCCGATCTGAGCGAAGTCGAGGCTGTTGAACCAGTCGGATGCGTACTTGAACGCCATGTCGACGTCCAGCGCGGGGAAGGTCGAGTGCAGCCACTTCGACAGATCGTCGACGGGGTTCCATGAACCGTTGACGGCGCTGTCGATGAGGCGCTGAATCTGTGTGATCAGCTGCGCGATCTGCCCCACGAGAACCGGGATGACAATCAGCACGATGCCGGTGAACACCGCCAGCACGGCGGCGAAGGTGATCAGAAGCGCTGCCCACCGCGGCAGACGGCGGCGCTCGAGCCAGCTCACGAGAGGATCGAGGCCGAGCGCCAGGAAGAGAGCCGTCCCCACGTACAGCAGAATCGTCGACAGCGACTGCACGCTGGAGATGAGCAGGATGCCGACCCCGACGCCGAGAGTGGCGACGAGAGCCGTTCGGAACGGATGCTGCAGCTTCATGGTGATGTCAGAATACGCACCGAGCGGCGCTTTTCCCGTCAACACGGCCACGCAGTTCCACCGCAGGGAGAGGGTGCTCCCGGGCGACGCACAGCAGGATGTCGCTAGGCTGGAATGTCGATTGCGCGCCGCGATCCCGTCTGCGGTGCGCGCGGGAGGTGTCTTACGTGCGTTTCGTCTGGGCTGTGACAGCCTTCGTGCTGGCTGCGGTCATGATCGGTGCCGGCATCGCCCAGCGCACCGTGCTGCAGGGTCCGCGCACCGAGAGCGAGACGATCTCCGTCGCCGGAGACGCGCCGTACATCCTGATCGACGGCAGCGTGCTCAACAGCCACAGCGGCTCGCAGACTCTCCGCGTTCAGGAAGCGGGCACGATCTTCGCGTCCTACGGGCGCACGGCCGACCTGAAAGCGTGGTTGACGCCCTCGTCGTACACCCACGTGACCCTCGACGGGGGCGCCACCACGACGACAGCGGTCGCGGCGAAGAACCCGCCCGCGGCCGGCAGCGCGCCGATCACGCCCGTCGGCTCCGACCTCTGGCTGGACGAGTTCCAGCAGGACGACGTCCTCATCACCCCTCTGCAGCTTCCCGCGGACATGAGCCTGCTCGTCGCCACTGACGGAGTGAAGCCGGCACCGAGCAGCCTCACCCTGAGCTGGCCGACGGGCGCGACCACTCCCTGGGCGGGGCCGCTCATCGTGCTGGGCAGCATCTTCCTGCTGGTCGGCATCATCGTGTACGTCCTCGGCGTGCGACATGCGCGCCGATCGCGGGGACCGCGACGCAAGGGCCTTCCCATGCCCGTGACCGAGCCCATCGACGTCGCGGTCACGGGTGCCGACAAGGGTGTCATCAGCGCCACGCCCTCGCGGCGTCAGCTGACGCGCGGCAAGCGCGCACTGCTCGCGGCTCCGGCCGTCGGCGTCGCTGCGTTGCTGTTCACCGGCTGCACCGCGGACGCATGGCCTCAGCTGGCCGGCACCCCGACCCCCACGGCATCCGAGAGCGTCGTCGTGCCGCAGGACCAGGGACAGCCCGCCGTGACGCAGCAGCAAGGCGAGCGCATCCTCACGCGGATCTCCGAGCAGGTGGCGAAGGCAGACGCCGCGAAGGATCCCGCGGCGGCCGCGCTGCGGTTGACGGGATCGGCACTGGCGGCGCGAGAGACCGACTACAAGCTGCGCGACGTCGCCGGGCACACCGCGCTGAACGCAGTGCCGGACAAGCCGGTGAAGATCATTCTCCCCGAGGCCTACGACGGGTGGCCGCGCACGTTCTTCGCTGTCATCGAGACGGGGGACGTCATTCTGAGCGTGACCCAGGAGGACCCCTGGTCTCCGTACAAGGTGAGCAGGGAAGCCGAGCTGGTGTCGCAGGCCAGTCTCAACCTCGCGCCCTCCTACGTCGGCGCGATCTCCATCGACCCGGACTCGCCGTTCCTCGCGCTGGCTCCCAACAAGGTGGCCGCGGCCTACGCCGACATCCTCACCAACGGCGACAGCAGCGCGTTCGCAGCACAGTTCGACTCGACGAACGACCCCTTCCGCAAGCTGGTCGCGGACAACCGCGCCACGCGACTGCAGGCGTTCAATCAGACCGGGGCGCAGACCGGGACGCTGACGTACGCCGCATCCGCCGGCCCGGACGAACCCATCTCGCTCGCCACGCTGGATTCGGGAGCGATCGTCGCGGTGACCGTGCATGAAAGCGACACGGTCAAGCCCACGAACACCGACGCCGTCATCAAGCTCGACAACAACGCAATCGTGCAGACCCTCACCGGAGTGAATCAGTCCTCGACCGGTTTCACGACGACCTTCGTCGACCAGCTCTTCTTCTTCGTCCCTTCTCAGAGTTCCAGCAAGCGCATTCAGCTGCTGGGATACTCGACCTCCATCCTCGACGCGAAAGTAGCCCCCTAAGTGAGCGATCCCACCTCGGGCGCCGTGCTGCGCGGTGCCGTCGACCTGTCGTCTTTGCGTTCGCGCCCGTCGGCACCGGCCGGTGCGGCGGCGCCGGCCGGTGGCTCCCGCGCGTCGCTGATCTTCGATGCCACCGACGAGAGCTTCGGCCAGGTGCTCGAGCTGTCGCGATCCGTGCCGGTCGTGGTCGACTTGTGGGCCGAGTGGTGTGGCCCCTGCAAGCAGCTGAGCCCGATTCTCGAGAAGGTCGTGACCGAGCTCGACGGACGTGTGGTGCTCGCCAAGGTCGATGTCGACGCGAACCCTCAGCTCGCCCAGGGCTTCCGCGCGCAGTCGATCCCCATGGTCGTCGCCCTCGTCGCGGGGCAGCCCGTTCCGCTGTTCACCGGTGCGGTGCCGGAGCAGCAGGTCCGCGACGTCTTCGCCCAGCTGCTGCAGCTGGCTGCCCAGAACGGTGTCACGGGCACGGTCCCCGTCGACGGGGCGTCCGAGCCGGAATCCGACGAGCCCGTCCTGCCCCCGCGGCACCAGGAGGCGTTCGATGCGATCGAAGCGGGTGACTACGCGCGCGCCGTCGCGGCGTACGAAATGGCGCTCGCGGAGAACCCGCGCGACGAGGAGGCTCGGGCCGGTCTCGGCCAGGTACGTCTCCTGCAGCGCGTCCAGGGCCTGGATCTCCAGCAGGCGCGGGATGCCGCGGCATCCGCGCCCCGCGACATCGATGCGCAGTTCGCCGTGGCCGACCTCGACGTCGTCGGCGGTCACGTCGACGACGCGTTCGCGCGCCTGCTCGACCTGTTCGCCGTGCTACCCGCTGATGAGCGCGGCGCCGTGCGCGACCGCCTCGTCGAGCTCTTCGGACTGATCGGCGACGGCGACCCGCGCGTCATCCGCGCCCGTGGTCGTCTGACCTCACTGCTGTTCTGACACGGAACGTTCCGGCACCGGTCGCCGGCTGTTCAGGCGGAGCGGCCGAGCCAGAGCACACCGAGCGGCGGCAGAACGAGCGTCGCGCGCCCGTTGTCATCGGCGTGCACGGTCCCGAAGTTGCCCACTCCGGAGCCGCCGTAGGCCTCCGCATCGGAGTTGAGCAGTTCCCGCCACGCTCCGCCGGCGGGCAGGTCCAGGGCGTAGTCGTGAAGGGGAACGCCGGAGAAGTTGCAGATGACGACCACGGTGTTGCCCCGGTCGTCATCCCGGGCGAAGGCGATGACGTTCGGGTTCCAGGTGGGTGCGCCCAGGCGCCGGAACGCGGAGCCATCGCTGTCGCGCGCCCACAGCGGTGAGTTCTCCCGGTAGACGCGATTGAGCGCAGCCACGAAGTCGAGGAGCTGACGGTGCGGCGGCTGATCGAGCATCCACCAGTCCAGTCCTCGCCCCTCCGACCATTCGGACAGCTGCCCGAAGTCCTGGCCCATGAACAGCAGCTGCTTGCCCGGATGACCCCACATGTACGCCAGGAAGGCGCGGGTGTTGGCGAGCTTCTGCCAGTGATCACCCGGCATCCGTGTGAACAACGTGCCCTTCCCGTGAACGACCTCGTCATGGCTGATCGGAAGGACGAAGTGTTCGCTGAAGGCGTACACGAAGGAGAAGGACAGTTCGCCCTCATGATGGCCGCGGTACATGGGGTCACGCTTGATGTACTCGAGCGAGTCGTTCATCCAGCCCATGTTCCACTTGAGACCGAAGCCGAGGCCTCCGGCGCTCGTGGGCGCCGTGACGCCCGGGTAGCTGGTGGACTCCTCCGCGATCATGGCGATGCCGGGGTAACGCTTGTATGCGGTGGCGTTGACCTCCTGGAGGAACCGGATGGCCTCCAGGTTCTCGCGACCGCCGTAGATGTTCGGCTCCCACTCGCCGGCTTCGCGCGAATAGTCGAGGTAGAGCATCGAGGCCACGGCATCGACGCGCAGCCCGTCGACGTGGAACTCCTCGAGCCAGTACAACGCGTTGGCCACGAGGAAGTTGCGCACCTCGTTGCGGCCGTAGTCGAAGATGAGCGTGCCCCAGTCCTTGTGCTCGCCACGGCGGGGATCGGGGTGCTCGTAGAGGGGGTCGCCGTCAAAGCGGGCGAGAGCGAAGGCGTCTTTCGGGAAATGGCCCGGAACCCAGTCCATGATGACGCCGAAGCCGCCCTGGTGCAGGCGGTCGATCAGATAGCGCAGGTCGTCGGGGCTGCCGAAACGGCTCGTCGGCGCGTAGTAGCCACTGACCTGATAGCCCCATGAGCCGCCGAACGGATGCTCGGCCAGCGGCAGGAACTCGACGTGGGTGTAGCCGGTCTCGGTGAGATAAGCGATCAGGGGCTCGGCCGCGTCCCGGTAGCCGAGTCCGGGTCGCCACGACCCGAGGTGGAGCTCGTACGTCGACATCGGCTGGGACAGGACGTCGCGGCCGGCGCGGGCGGCCATCCACTCCTCGTCGCCCCAGCTGTACGCGCTTTCGGTCACGACGGAGCCGGTCGCCGGCGGAACCTCGGCACGCTGGGCCATCGGATCGGCCTTGAGAATCCAGCCGCCGTGGCGCGTGAGGATCTCGTACTTGTAGACCGTGCCGGCAGTGAGCCCGGGCACGAACAACTCCCAGACACCGCTGGAGCCGAGGCTGCGCAGTGCGTGCCCCTGGCCGTCCCACGCGTTGAAGTCGCCGACCACACGAACCGCGCGCGCATTCGGAGCCCACACGGCGAACGACACACCGCTGATGCCGTCGTAATGACGCACGTGCGCGCCGAGTGCCTGCCAGAGCTGCTCGTGCCGACCCTCCGCGATCAGGTGGCGGTCGACGTCGCCCAGGGTCGGAAGGTGACGGTAGGGATCGTCGACGCGGTAGTCGGCACCGCCGTCGTAGGTGGCAACCAACTCGTACGCCCGCGGCTGTGTCGGGCTTTCGCCCTCCCAGATTCCTCCGCGCACGTGATCGAGCGCGATCTCGGTGCCGTCGTCCGCGACGGCCGTGACCGACGACGCCATCGGCCGACGTGCACGGATGACCCACGATCCATCGGTGCGCTGATGCGGACCGAGGACGTCGTGCGGGGCGTGATACGAACCCGTCGCGACCGTGTCGAGGACCTCGTCCGAGATATCGCTCATCGCGTCTCCTTCACGTGCAGGATGTGAACGGGTTCGTCGAATGCGTCGAGACGGACGAAGTTGTCCTGATTCCAGGTCCAGCTCGCGCCGGTCACGAGGTCTTCGACGACGTAGTCGGCGCCGCGGGCAACGCCGAACACGGTGGAGTCGATGTGCACCGTGGTCTGGCGGGTCGAATGCGGGTCGACATTGGCGACGACGATGATCGTGTCGTCCACGCCGTCGGCGCTCAGCGCCGCGGGAAGGTGCTTGACGTAGACGAGGATCGCGTCGTCGTCGCTCCAGTGGAGAGAGACGTCACGCAGCTGTCGCAGCGCCGGATGAGCGCGGCGGATCTCGTTGAGGCGCGTCAGGTAGGGCGCGATGGAAAGGCCCTGGGATGCCGCGGCATCCCAGTCGCGCAACTTGTACTCGTACTTCTCGTTGTCGATGTTCTCTTCCGACCCGGGCCGGGCCACGTTCTCGATCAGCTCGTAGCCGGCGTACACGCCGTAGGAGGCGCCAGCGGTGGCGGCCAGGGCTGCCCGGATCTTGTAGGCGGGGCGCCCCCCGTACTGGAGGTACTCGGTGAGGATGTCAGGCGTGTTGACGAAGAGATTGGGCCGCATGAAGTCGGCGGTGTCGTGGGACACCCAGCGAAGGAACTCCTCCAACTCCGCCTTGGTGTTGCGCCACGTGAAGTACGAGTAGCTCTGCTGGAAGCCGGCCTGCGCGAGCGCCTGAAGAGGAGCTGGACGAGTGAAGGCCTCGGCCAGGAAGATCACGTCCGGGTGCTCGGCATTCACCGTGGCGATGAGCCATTCCCAGAACTGCAGCGGCTTCGTGTGCGGGTTGTCCACGCGGAAGATCTTCACGCCCTGCGCGATCCAGTGCCGGACGATGCGGAGGACTTCGGCGCGAATGCCCGCAGGATCGTTGTCGAAGTTGATCGGGTAGATGTCCTGGTACTTCTTCGGGGGATTCTCCGCGTAGGCGATCGTGCCGTCGGGCAAGGTGGTGAACCACTCCGGGTGAGCAGCGACCCACGGGTGATCGGGCGCCGCCTGAAGAGCGAGGTCGAGCGCGACCTCGAGTCCCTCGGTCCGCGCCGCACGGACGAAGGCCCGGAAGTCTGCGAGGGTGCCCAGGTCGGGGTGCACCGTGTCGTGGCCGCCGGCTGCCGACCCGATGGCCCACGGCGAGCCGGGATCGCCCGCGGCGGCGGTCAGCGTGTTGTTGGGTCCCTTGCGGTTGACCTCGCCGATGGGGTGAATCGGCGGCAGGTACAGCACGTCGAAGCCCATCGCGGCGACCGCCGGCAGCCGCTTGGTGGCCGTGCGGAAGGTGCCGCTCTTGATCGATCCGTCCTTCAATCGCTTCGCGCCCTCGGACCGAGGGAAGAACTCGTACCAGGCGCCGACGCCCGCGCGCTCCCGCTCCACGAGCAGCTCGAGATCGGGGCCCACGGTGACGAGCGACTGCAGGGGACGTGCGTCGAAGTACGCGGCGATCGCGGGGTCGCGGACGATGGCCAACGCCTCGTCATCGCTCGTCTCCGGGTCGCGCAGCGCGCCGGCGGCAGCGCTCAACGCCTTGCGTTCGGCTGCCGGGCGATCCTTCTCCCGCGCCGCATCGGCGAACAGTCTCGCGCCCATCTCGCGCATGAGCGGGGTGTCGACCCCCGCCGCGATCTTCACGTCGGCCGCGTGCTCCCACGTCGCGACATCGTCGCCGAACGCTTCGAAGCGGAACCGCCAGATGCCCTCTTCCAGGGGAGCGATGTCGACGCTCCAGCGGTCGAAGCCGTCGCCGCGTGCAGACAGCCGGTGCAACGACTCCTCTCCGGAGGGGGAGAAGAGCCGCACGTGCACGCCGATGAGGTCGTGGCCCTCGCGGAACGCGGTGACGGTGAACGCAACGGCTTCGCCGGAGAAGGCGGATGGCCGAAACAGCGCGTCCGGCACGGACGGGTGCGGCAGTGCCATCGGGATCCGTCCCGCCCGCGTGTCGGTGACGCCCCGCCAGACGGTGACCGGGCGGACCGGAATCTGTGCAGCGCTGCGCAGCGTCGTCGCGCGAGGAGGAACGGAGGGAGCGGAGCGCGTCGTCGAAGCCACGTCTCGAACCTACCGCCGAACACCGAACGGGCACACCACTCGGCGTCCGGTTCGCGTCATTGCATCCGGAACAGATGCAGAGCGGTTCCGGGGAGGGTGAGCACGGCGCCCGGCGCGAACAGCGGCTCGGTCGTGTCGGGACGGTCAGGCACGCTGGACCACAGTGACACGTAGCCGCTCACGCCCTCGATCGTGGGAAGCGTGACCTCGACCGGCCTCTCGGTGCCGTGCACGACCAGCAGGATACGGTTCGGGTCCTCCTCTTCCGGCGTGGATGCCGCGTCATACTGCAGGGTCCGGTGAGCGGGATCGGTCCACCGCTCGATCGACATCGTCTCGCCGTTCTCGTCGTACCAGTCGATGACCGACGCGCTGGGGACGACGTGAGCGTCGCGGGCGAAACGGCGCGGTCGCAGGGCGGGGTTGTCGCGGCGCAGCTGAATGAGACGGCGGACGTGGGCCTGCAGGTCCTCCTGCCAGGGTGCGTGCTCCCAGTTGACCCACGTGAGAGGAGAGTCGTGGCAGTAGGCGTTGTTGTTCCCTCGCTGGGTCCGGCCGGCCTCGTCTCCCGCCGTCATCATCGGCACGCCGGCCGACAGCAGCAGCGTTCCCATGAGGTTGCGCATGGCCTTGCGGCGCGTCGCGAGGATCGTGTCGTCGTCGGTGCGGCCTTCGGCGCCGTGGTTGAAGGACCGGTTGGTGTCGGCCCCGTCACGGTTCTGCTCGCCGTTGCCGAGGTTGTGCTTGACGTCGTAGGAGACGAGGTCGCGTAGCGTGAACCCGTCGTGCGCCGTGACGAAGTTGATGCTCGCAAGCGGCCCGCGTTCCGCGGTGAAGGTGTTCGATGAGCCGGCGAGCCGCGTCGCGAACCCTCCGATGCCGACGGGGGATGTCGACGCGCGGCGGGCGTAGTCGATGTCGCTCAGCCAGAAGTTGCGGACGCGGTCGCGGTAGCGGTCGTTCCATTCGGCCCAGCCGCTCCCGAAGTTACCCGTCTGCCAGCCGCCCATACCGACGTCCCATGGCTCGGCGATCATCTTCAGATCCGCGAGCGCCGGGTCCTCGACGATGGCCCGCAGCAGCGGGTGATGGGGATCGAAGGCGTTGTCACTCCCACGGCCGAGGGTCACGGCCAGGTCGAAGCGGAAACCGTCGATCTGCACGTTGTCGGCCCAGTACCGCAGGGAGTCCAGCACCAGACGCGCGGCGGCGTCGGTCGCCGTGTTGACGGCGTTTCCGCAGCCTGTGACGTCGATGTAGGCGCCGTCGTCTTCCTGCCGGTAGTAGCCCCGGTTGTCGATGCCGCGGAAGCTGGATCTCGGTCCGCCCAGACCGAGCTCGGACGTGTGGTTGTACACCACGTCGAGGATGACCTCGATGCCCGCCGCATGGAGGTCACGCACCATGGTCTTCACCTCCCGCAGCACGGCATCCGGGCCGGCGGCGACGGCTTCCGCCGTCGCGTACGGGGCGTGTGCGCTGAAGAAGTTGAGAGTGTTGTAGCCCCAGTAGTTCGTCAGTCCCTGATGCAGAAGACGGGGCTCCGTCTCGAACGCGTGGATCGGCAGGAGTTCGACGGCCGTCACGCCGAGATCCCGCAGGTGCGCGATCATCGCCGGATGGCCGAGTCCCGCGTAGGTGCCGTGCAACGCCGGCGGGATGTCCGGGTGCCGCTTGGTGAGACCCTTCACGTGCGCCTCGTAGATGACGGTGCGGTCCATCGGCGTGTGCGGGCGCGGCACGTCGTTCCAGTCGAATGCGTCATCGACGACGGCCGCGCGCCACTGGCCGATGCGCACGGGCACGAGTCCTCGCGCATAGGGGTCGAGGAGCAGGCTCTCCGGGTTGAAGGTCTGCCCGGGACCGGACGGTCCTGTCACGCGAAGCGCGTAGCACGCCCCTACGCGCAGATCCGGTGTCGTCACCTGCCAGACATCGCCTCCCGCGGGGGCCAACGGGATGGTCGCGGTGATCCAGTCGAGATCATCCGCGTCGAAGACGACGAGATCGATGCCGGTCGCATCCTCCGACCACACGCGCAGAGTCCCGCCTTCGGCGCCGAGGGTGACGCCGAGCCGGTCGAAGGCGGGTCCGAGGAAGGGAGCGGGCGTGGCAGGGTGGGCTTCGGCGACACGGGACGGCTTCGGGCTGGCCATGCGCTCTAGAGTAGTGACGCGGTGAGTCCGCGTCGTCACGAGGGCGGGAGCGTCATGTCGATCTACCTCGACCATGCGGCGTCGGCGCCCCTGCGTGACAGCGCCCGCGTCGCATGGATGGCGGCGGCGACGCTGACGGGCAATGCGTCCTCGGTGCACGGTGCCGGACAGGCCGCACGACGACTGCTGGAGGAGTCGCGCGAGCGCATCGCCGCCGTGCTCGGCTGCGACCCGATCGAGGTGGTGCTCACCTCCGGGGGGACCGAAGGCATCAACCTGGCGCTGAAGGGTCTGTGGTGGAGCAAGCCCGATGATCGAGACGCCGTCGTCCTGCCCGACGGCGAGCACCATGCGAGCGTGGACACCGTGGATTGGCTGCGCCTGCGGGGCGCCCGCGTGCGCGCGGTCGCTCTCGATTCAGTCGGGCACATTCCTCTCGACCGATTCCGAACGGCGCTGAGCGCCCCCGACCCCGCGGCCCTGGCGACCGCGCTGGTCGCCAACAACGAGGTGGGTACGGTCCAGGATGCCGCTCAGCTGGCGGCATCCGCCGCGGCCGCCGACGTGCCGCTGCACCTCGACGCCGTCGCGGCGATGGGTCACCTGCCGGTGTCCTTCTCCACGTGGCGCGGCGATGCCCCACCGGGCGCCGGTCTGGTGGCCCTCAGCATCTCGGGGCACAAGGTCGGTGCTCCCGTCGGAACGGGCGCCGTCGTCGTCTCACGCCATGCCCGCATCGCAGCGCTGCTGCACGGCGGAGGCCAGCAACGCGGACTGCGCTCGGGCACGCCGGACATCGCCGGAGCCGCGGCGCTCGCCGTCGCCCTCGAAGACGCCGAGACCGAACGCGTCAGCGAACAGACACGGCTGGCGGCGCTGGGAGATCGGCTGCTGTCCGGCATCCGGGCCGCGATCCCGCAGGCCGAGTTGCTGGGCGATGCCCGAGATCGCCTGGCAGGCAATGTGCACGTCCATCTGCCGGGCGCGATGGGGGAGACGTTGCTGTTCCTTCTCGATCAGGAAGGGATCTCGGTCTCGACCGGGTCTGCGTGCCAGGCCGGTGTCGCTGAACCCTCGCACGTCGTCCTCGCTCTGGGGCGCGACGAGGCCGTCGCGCGCTCGGTGCTGCGGATCACCCTCGGCCGCACCACCGCGCCGAGTGATGTCGATGCTCTGATCGCGGCGCTTCCGCTGGCCTATGCCCGGGCAACCAGTGCCGCCCGGCCGCGAGGACTCGGAGCCGCGGGCGTGCAGCCCTCGTAGACTGGAGCGATGCGTATCCTGGCGGCCATGAGCGGCGGCGTCGATTCCGCCGTGGCCGCTGCGCGCGCCGTGGATGCCGGTCACGACGTCGTCGGCGTCCATCTCGCCCTCTCGCGTGCCGGTGGCACCCTGCGAACGGGAAGCCGCGGCTGCTGCACGATCGAAGACGCGATGGATGCGCGCCGGGCGGCCGATCGGCTCGGCATCCCCTTCTACGTCTGGGATTTCTCCGAGCGGTTCCGCGACGACGTCATCGACGATTTCATCGCCGAGTATCGCGCGGGTCGGACGCCGAACCCGTGCATGCGCTGCAACGAGAAGATCAAGTTCGCAGCTCTGCTCGAGCGTGCGCTCGAGCTCGGGTTCGACGCGGTGTGCACCGGTCACTACGCGATGATCGTCGATACACCCGACGGACGCGAACTGCACCGGGCGAGCGACGAGGCCAAGGACCAGTCCTACGTCTTGGGGGTGCTGACGGCCTCACAGCTGGCCCACACCTACTTTCCGCTGGGGGCGACGCCCTCCAAGGCCCTCGTCCGTGCCGAAGCAGCAGAGCGCGGCCTGACGGTCGCCCAGAAGCCCGACAGCCACGACATCTGCTTCATCCCCGACGGCGATACCCGCGGGTGGCTTGCCGAAAAGGTCGGCACCGCGCGCGGCGACATCATCGACCGTGACGGCGCGGTCGTGGGAAGCCACGACGGCGCGCACGGGTACACGGTCGGACAGCGTCGCGGTCTGCAGCTGGGCGTTCCCGCGTCCGATGGCAAGCCGCGATTCGTCCTCGAGGTCCGTCCCGTCTCGAACACGGTCGTCGTCGGTCCGAAGGAGGCGCTGGCCACGGCGGAGATCTCCGGCTCTCGCCACAGCTGGGCCGGCCGAGCGCCGCAGGATGCCGAGTTCCCCTGCCAGGTGCAGATCCGCGCCCACGCCGACCCCGTGAGGGCGTCGGCCGTGATCCGCGACGGCATCGTCACGGTGCGCCCGGATGCGCCCTTCGACGGCGTCGCGCCGGGTCAGACCGCGGTGCTCTACGACGGCACGCGGGTGATCGGGCAATTCACGGTCGACCGCACGGTCTCGGCCGTCCCCATCGCGGGTTGAGCTCGACCCCCGTCAGCGTGCGACCGCGGGCACCGGGCCACGCGCGGCGCGCACGGGGCAGGGCGATGTCGGCCGCCCCACCTACACTGGCCGGGTGACGGATGATGAAGTCTCCCTTCCGACGAACCTCGACGACGCCCGCCTCGACGCGGAGCGATTGACCGACCTCATCCTCGGCGCCCGCGACGCGTACTACGGGCGCGACGCCGAGATCGTCGACGACGCGACCTACGACGGGTGGATGCGGCGGCTCGAAGCAGTGGAGCGCGCCTTCCCCGAGGTGCAGGGACAGGATTCGCCGACGCAGTCGGTGGGCGCGGCGCAGAGCTCGATGTTCGCGCCCGTCGAACACGCCGAGCGCATGCTCAGCCTCGACAACGTCTTCAGCGCGGACGAGCTGCGAGACTGGTGCACGAAGACATCGGCTGCCGCGGGACGACACGTCCGTTGGCTGCTGGAGCTGAAGATCGACGGCCTGGCCATCAATCTCCGCTACGAGCACGGCGTTCTCGTGTCGGCCGCCACCCGCGGCGACGGACGAGTGGGCGAGGACGTCACCGTCAATGCGCTCCAGGTCGCGGGCATTCCTGCACGACTCGCGGGTGAAGGGCATCCTCCGATCGTGGAGGTGCGCGGCGAGGTCTACATCCCCGTCGCGGCCTTCGACGAACTCAACGCTCTCCAGGCCCGGTTGCGCGAGCGTGTCATCACGGACGGTCGTGAGCGCGGAGGCGACGAGGAGAAGCTCACCCGAAGCGCCGCCCGCCGATTCCCGGCATTCGCGAACCCGCGAAACGCGGCCAGCGGCGGCCTTCGCCAGCAACTCGACAAGAAAAGCGGCATGGAGCTCGAAGCCGGACGCGCCCGGCTCGCCTCGCTGCGGCTGCTCGTCCATGGGATCGGGGCGTGGCCGGCGCCACCCGTGTCCTCGCAGAGCGAGGTCTACGCCCTGCTCGCGACGTGGGGGCTGCCGACAAGCACGTCTTTCCGCACCGCGGACGACATCGACGGCGTGACGGCGTTCGTCGCGTACTACGGCGAGCATCGCCACGACGTCGAGCACGAGATCGACGGCGTCGTGGTCAAGGTCGACGAGCTGGCGTTGCACGGCGAGCTGGGCGCGACCAGTCGTGCCCCGCGATGGGCCATCGCGTACAAGTACCCGCCGGAGCAGGTCAACACGAAGTTGCTGGACATCGTCGTCTCGGTCGGCCGCACCGGCCGGGCGACACCCTTCGCCGTGATGGCTCCCGCCCGCGTCGCGGGCTCGGTCGTCCGGCAGGCGACGCTTCACAACCAGGACGTCGTCGTGTCCAAGGGAGTTCTCATCGGTGACACCGTCGTGCTGCGCAAAGCCGGCGATGTCATTCCCGAGGTGCTCGGTCCCGTGGTCGAGCTGCGCGACGGCACGGAGCGGGCATTCGTCATGCCGACCCGGTGCCCGGAATGCGGCTCGACGCTGGCACCCGCGAAAGACGGCGACATCGACCTGCGCTGCCCCAACACGCGCGCCTGTCCCGCCCAGGTTCGGGGCCGCGTCGAGCACATCGGCTCCCGTGGCGCCCTCGACATCGAAGCCCTCGGCGAGGTCACCGCAGCGGCCTTGACGCAGCCGTCGGTTCCCGCCGTGCCCCCGCTGATCACCGAGGCCGGTCTGTTCGACCTCACACTCGAACAGCTCGTCCCGATCGAGGTGATCGTCCGCGACAGCGAAACGGGGGAGGCCAAACTCGATGACGACAGCGGCGAACCGATCACCCGCGCGCCCTTCCGTCGCCAGCCCTCGTCGGCGGAGAAGAAGGAGGGACTCACAGGTCCCCAGCCGTCGGCCCAGGCGCTCACCCTTCTCGAGGAACTCGAGAAGGCCAAGACGAAGGACCTGTGGCGGTTTCTGGTCGCGTTGAACATCCGCCACGTCGGCCCGGTCGCCGCGCGGGCACTCGCGCAGTGGTTCGGTTCGCTGGACGCGATCCGCGCGGCCGAGCGCGACGCTCTCGCCGACGTCGACGGCGTCGGCGGCATCATCGCGGACTCGCTCCTGGAATGGTTCGCCGTCGACTGGCATCAGGAGATCGTGGAACGCTGGGCGGCGGCGGGCGCGGTCTTGGAGATTCCAGGTCACCCCGGCCCGGGAGCTGCCGTCGCCGCCGGCGGCGTGCTCGAGGGTGTCACGGTCGTTGCGACCGGCACGCTGGAGGGCTACACCCGAGAGGGCGCGCAGGAGGCGATCATTGCCGCTGGCGGGAAAGCAGCCTCGTCCGTGTCGAAGAAGACCGACTTCGTCGCCGCAGGCCCGGGCGCGGGCTCGAAACTCACCAAGGCGGAGGAACTCGGCATCCGCATCATCGATGCCGCGCAGTTTCGCATCCTCGTCGAGCAGGGGCCCGCCGCGCTCGGGGCACTCGATCCCGACGCGGGCTGATCGGCTCAGTCTCCTCCGGGATGCGTGAGCTCGAGCAAGGACTCACGCACCTGGCGACGCAGCACCTTTCCGATCAGCGACTTCGGCAGTTCGTCGACGATGAAGATCCGGCGGGGGACCTTGTAGGGCGTGAGGATGCTGCGGGCGTAGTCCCGGATGGAGTCCGTGTCGACGTCGGCTCCAGACCCGTCGAGCACCACGGCGGCGACGACCTCTTCGCCCGAATGCTCGCTTGGCAGGCCCACGACAGCGGCATCCACCACGCGCGGGTGCTGCCTCAGTGCGTTCTCGACTTCGGTGGGCGCCACATTGAACCCGCCGGTGATGATGAGCTCCTTGATGCGATCCACGATGCGCACGAACCCCTCGTCGTCGATCTGGACGATGTCGCCGGTGCGGAACCACCCGTCCACGAAGACCTCCTCGGTGGCTTCCGGCTTGCCGTAGTAGCCCTGGAAGACCTGCGGGCCCCGCACGATCAGCTCGCCCCGCTCACCGGAGGGCATGTCCACGGTGGGATCGTCCGGATCGACCACGCGACACTCGGTGCCGGGGAGGGGGAGTCCGACCGTTCCCGCCTTGCGATTGTCGGCGACCGGGTTCGCCATGAGAACCGGCGAGCACTCGGACAGCCCGTAGCCCTCGACGAGGTAGCCACCCGTCGCCCGCTCGAACGGCACGACGAGATCATGCGGCAACGCCATCGCTCCGGAGATGGCGACCTCCGTGCCGGCCAAGGAGACGCCCTCGGCGCGCGCCGCGGCGAGCAGTCGATCGGCGATCGGCGGCACCAGCGGCAAGAACGTCGCCGGGTGCTTCTTCGTCACTTCGAGGACCATCGCGGGTTCGAAGCGGGGAAACAGCACCAGACGGGCACCCATCGACATCGCGAAAGTGAGGCACAGGGTCAGCCCGTAGGCGTGGAACATCGGCAGCACCGCATACACGACGCATCCCTTGCCGCGCTGGATCGACGGGACCCACGCTTGAGCCTGCCGGGCGTTGGCCAGGAGGTTGCGGTGGGTGAGCACCGCGCCTTTCGGCGTTCCCGTCGTTCCGCTCGTGTACTGGATGATGGCGACGTCGTCGGTGACCGGACCGGGGAAGGATGCCGCCAGTGCTTCGCTGCGTGCCAGGTGTTCCCAGGGCACGGCGTGCGACACGCGCGTGGTGAGCGCGTCGCGCGACTGACGGGCCTTCGCGACGGGAAGCCGCAGCGCGAGACGCAGCGAGAGCGGCATGGCGGTCGTGATGTCGACGCTGACCAGCGTGGTGACGGCGAGATCGGCGGGGAACGCTTGCACGGTGGCGGCGACCTTGCTCCAGACGATGGCCGTGCGCGCCCCGTGGTCTTCGAACTGCTTGCGCAGCTCCCGTGGAGTGTAGAGCGGATTGTGCTCCACCGCGATGGCGCCGAGGCGCAGAATCGCGTAGAAGGCGATGATGTGCTGGGGACAGTTGGGCAGTACGATCGCGACCGTGTCGCCTTTGCCGACCCCACGCTCTCGGAGACCCGCCGCCACGCGATCGATCGCCTCGACGAGGTCGCGGTACGAGGTCGTGCGACCGAAGAATTGCAGCGCCGGCGCATCCGGGTAGTCACGCGCCGATGCCGTGACGATGTCCAGGAGCGAGCCGGTGACCGGTTCGAGATCATCGGGGACTCCGGCGGCGTAGCTGGCGATCCACGGGCGGGGCGGGTCGTACGGGGCAGCGGCACTCACGCGGGCCAGCCTATCGGCCGTGAGAAGCGGGCCGAAGGGGGCCGACTAGAATCGACGGGTGTCTGAAATCACCCCTGAACTCGTTCGCCATCTCGGCGTTCTGGCCCGGATTCAGCTCGACGAGCACGAGGTGCAGCGCCTGACGGGGCAGCTCTCGGTGATCGTCGACAACATCGCGAAGGTGTCCGAGGTGGCAACGCCCGACGTCCCCGCGACGAGCCATCCCCTCCCGCTCGAGAACGTCTTCCGTCCCGACGTCGTCGGCCAGATGCTGACGGTGGAGCAGGTGCTGCAGAACGCGCCAGACGCCGCCGACGGGCGCTTCCGTGTCACGGCGATTCTGGGGGAGGAGCAGTGACCGATCTCACACGGCTGAACGCCGCAGACCTGGCCGCACGACTGGCCTCCGGTGACGTGTCCGGCGTCGAAGCGACGCGGGCCCACCTCGACCGGATCGCCGCCGTCGACGGCGATGTGCACGCCTTCCTGCACGTGAGTGACCACGCCCTCGAGGTTGCCGCCGACATCGATCGCCGCCGCGCCGCCGGTGAAGCCCTGGGCGAGCTCGCGGGAGTTCCCCTCGCGATCAAGGACGTGCTCGTCACGACAGACATGCCCTCTACGAGCGGCTCGAAGATCCTGGAGGGATTCCTGTCGCCCTACGACGCCACCGTCGTCGCGCGTTCGCGCGCCGCCGGCCTGGTGCCCCTGGGGAAGACGAACATGGATGAGTTCGCCATGGGATCGTCGACGGAGCATTCGGCGTACGGTCCCACCCACAACCCGTGGGACCTCGATCGCATCCCCGGAGGCTCCGGGGGCGGATCGGCGGCCGCCGTCGCCGCCTTCGAGGCTCCGCTGGCTCTCGGCTCGGACACGGGCGGATCGATCCGCCAGCCGGCGCACGTCACGGGAACCGTCGGCATGAAGCCGACCTACGGCGGGGTGAGCCGGTTCGGCGCCATCGCGCTGGCGTCCTCACTCGACCAGGTCGGTCCGGTCTCGCGCACCGTGCTCGACTCGGCGCTCCTGCACGACGTCATCGGCGGCCACGACCCGCACGACGCGACGTCGCTGACCGACAGCTGGCCCTCCTTTGCGGCGGCCGCACGCGAAGGCGCCGCCGGCGCCGGTCTTGCGGGGCTGAAGGTCGGCGTGATTCGCGAGCTGCCCGACAGCGGCTTCCAGGCCGGCGTGTCGGCATCGTTCCGCGCGGCGCTGGCGCTCCTCGAAGCGCAGGGCGCGGAGATCGTTGAGGTCAGCGCCCCGCACTTCGAGTACGGCGTCGCCGCGTATTACCTGATCCTTCCCGCGGAGGCGTCGAGCAACCTCGCCAAATTCGACTCCGTCCGTTTCGGCCTGCGAGTCGACGTCCCGGGCGGCACGGTCGAAGACGTCATGGCTGCCACTCGAGACGCCGGCTTCGGCGAGGAGGTGAAGCGTCGCATCATTCTCGGCACCTACGCGCTGTCGGCCGGATACTACGATGCCTACTACGGCAGCGCCCAGAAGGTGCGTACGCTCATCCAGCGCGACTTCGACGCGGCGTTCGCTCAGGTCGATGTCATCGCGACGCCGTCGGCTCCCACCACTGCGTTCAAGCTCGGCGAGAAGATCGATGACCCGCTGCAGATGTACCTCAACGATGTCACCACGATTCCGGTGAACCTGGCCGGCGTCCCCGGCATTTCGATTCCGTCGGGTCTGGCAGAGGAGGACGGGCTGCCCGTCGGCATCCAGTTCATCGCGCCGGCGCGGGAGGACGCCCGTCTGTACCGAGTCGGCGCCGCTGCCGAGGCATTGCTCGTCGATTCGTGGGGTGGTCCTCTGCTGGACCGTGCCCCGCTTCTGGGAGGGAACCGCTGATGGCCACGGCCGCACTGATGGACTTCGACGAGGCACTGAAGCTCTACGAGCCCGTGCTCGGCTTCGAGGTGCACGTCGAGCTCAACACCGAGACGAAGATGTTCTCGCCCGCGGGAAATCCGGCGCACGCTTCGAACCACGATGCCGCCCCCAACACCCTCGTGGCGCCTGTCGACATGGGCCTTCCGGGGTCGCTGCCGGTGGTCAACGAGACGGCGGTGCGGTTCTCGATCAGCCTCGGGCTCGCCCTCGGGTGCCAGATCGCGCCATCGAGCCGCTTCGCGCGCAAGAACTACTTCTACCCCGACCTCGGCAAGAACTACCAGATCTCGCAGTACGACGAGCCCATCGCCTTCGAGGGCCAGATCGAGGTGGAACTGACCGACGGGACGGTCTTCGAGGTGCCCATCGAGCGGGCGCATATGGAGGAGGATGCCGGCAAGCTCACGCACGTCGGCGGCTCCACCGGCCGCATTCAGGGCGCGGAGTACTCGCTCGTGGATTACAACCGCGCCGGCGTCCCGCTCGTGGAGATCGTGACCAAGCCGATCTTCGGCGCGGAACACCGTGCACCCGAGCTGGCCGCCGCGTACGTGCGGGCGATTCGCGACGTGGTGCTCTCGCTCGGCATCTCTGAGGCGCGCATGGAACGCGGAAACCTCCGCTGCGATGCGAACGTGTCCCTGCGCCCGCGCGGGCAGGAGAAGCTCGGCACGCGCACCGAGACGAAGAACGTCAACTCGATGCGCTCGGTCGAACGCGCCGTGCGTTACGAGATCCAGCGTCAAGCGGCGATCCTCGCCGCCGGCGGGACGATCACGCAGGAGACGCGACACTGGCACGAAGACACCGGGACGACCTCTCCGGGGCGTCCGAAGTCGGATGCCGACGACTACCGTTACTTCCCGGAGCCCGACCTCCTGCCCGTCGCGCCGTCCTCCGCGCTGGTCGAGTCGTTGCGTGCTGCTCTTCCGGAGCCGCCCGCCGCGCGTCGGCGACGTCTGAAGGCCGAGTGGGGCTTCGCCGACATCGATTTCCAGGGAATCGTGAATGCGGGCCTGCTCGCCGAGGTGGACGCGACCGTCGCAGCGGGCGCTGCGCCTGCGGCCGCGCGCAAGTGGTGGATGAGCGAGATCTCTCGCATCGCCAACGCTCAAGGAGTCGAAGCTTCATCGCTCGTCACCCCCGCATCGGTGGCCGCACTGCAGCAGCTCGTGGACGCCGGTACGCTCACCGACAAGCTGGCGCGTCAGGTGCTCGAGGGCGTCATCGCCGGCGAAGGCACGCCGCAGCAGGTCGTCGACGCACGCGCTCTTGCGGTCGTCTCGGACGACGGCGCGCTGATCGCCGCGATCGACGATGCTCTCGCCGCGCAGCCCGACGTGCTGGAGAAGATCCGCGACGGCAAGGTGCAGGCCGCCGGTGCCGTCATCGGCGCCGTCATGAAAGCGATGAAGGGTCAGGCCGACGCCGCACGCGTCCGCGAGCTCGTTCTGGAGCGCGCGGCGCAGTAGTCGCACACGCTGCCTTCTCGGTGGCGCCGCGATGTCGGCGGCGTCACCGAGAATGGACTCATGGGACGGGGTGACGGGTCGGGGCGGGTCGTCTCGCCGCCCGGTGCCGACGACACCGGCACCCGGATTCTTCACGTGGACATGGACGCCTTCTATGCGTCGGTCGAGGTCCTCCACGATCCCTCCCTGGCCGGCAAGCCGCTGATCGTCGGCGGTATGGAGGGACGCGGTGTGGTCTCCAGCGCCTCCTACGAGGCTCGTCGATTCGGCGTGCGGTCGGCAATGGGCGTCGCACAGGCTCTTCGGTTGTGTCCGCAGGCCGTCGTGGTCACTCCGCACTTCGAGCGGTATGCGAGCCTGTCACGTCAGGTGATGGCGATCTTCCACGACATCACCCCCCTCGTGGAGCCGCTCTCGATCGATGAGGCGTTCCTCGACGTGTCCGGCGCACGGCGGCTCTGGGGAACTCCGGGGGAGATCGCCCGGATGCTCCGGGCCCGCGTGACAGCGGAGACGGGACTGATCTGCAGCGTCGGGGTGGCGGCCACGAAGCATGTGGCGAAGATCGCCTCCACGCGCTCGAAGCCCGACGGGCTGCTCATCGTCAGCGAACCCGACACCGCCGCCTTCCTCGCCGCGCTGCCCGTCTCGGCGCTGTGGGGGGTGGGGCCGAAGGCCGCGGAGACGCTGGAGGGTCGCGGCATCCGGCTCGTCTCCGACATCCTCGCCTCGCCGCGGGCCGTCCTGGATCGCGCACTCGGACCCGCCGGCGGGGAGCGCATCTGGCAACTCGCGCACGGCATCGACCCCCGAGCCGTCGAGACGGAACGCACGGAGAAGAGCATCGGGCATGAGGAGACCTTCCTCACCGACGTCGCCGACCCGGCAGTCCTGCGCAGCGAGCTTCGCCGGCTCTCCGATCGCGTCGCGGCGCGTCTCCGCGACGGAGGCTGGCGAGCCGGAACCGTCGCGTTGAAGCTGCGCTATGCCGACTTCACCACGCTTTCGCGCTCGCTGTCGCTGGCAGAGCCGTCGGACGTCGGCCAGCGGATCGGCGACGTCGCCATCGGCTTGTTCGACGCGCTGGAGCTGAGCCAGCCGGTGCGCCTGATCGGCGTGCGCGCAGAGAAGCTGCGCGGCGGTGACGGTGGATCCGTGCCGCTCTGGGATGAGGATGCCGAGTGGCGGCGGGTCGACGCCGCCTTGGACGACGCGCGTGTGCGTTTCGGCGGGGGAGCGGTCACCCGGGCGAGCGTCCTCGGCCCGCGCCGTGATGTGAATGCTCTGCCGACGAATCCGCGGCTCCCTCGCACCGAGTGAGCTTCCCGGCTACGGTGGGAACATGCCCAATCTCGCACTCGAACTCGGCAAGCAGTCGGCATCGCTCGGCGTCAACAGCGTCTACGGCGAGCAGCAGGACGTCGACGGCATCCGCCTCATCCCCGTGGCTCTGTCGTGGTCGGGCTTCGGCGCCGGCGAGGATGAGAGCGGCAACAACGGCGGGGGCGGCGGCGGCTTCGCGGTTCCCCTCGGTGCCTACATCCGCAAGGGCGACGATCTGCGTTTCGAGCCGAACCTCGTGTCGCTGGTCGCGGTGGCGATCCCCTTCGTGTGGGTCGCGGGACGCACGCTCAGCCGCATCATCCGTGCCCTCAAGCGCTGACGAGGTCGATGCGGCGCTCACGAGCGGGGTCGACCGCATTGAGTCCGCCATTGCGGCCTTGGAGCCGGAGATCACACCGATCGTCCTGATCGACGGACGTTCCGGCGCGGGCAAATCGACCCTCGCGCGACGGGTGCGCGAGCGGTGGGGGCGCCCCGTCAGCATGATCGGCCTCGACGAGCTGTATCCGGGGTGGGACGGGCTCTCGGCCGGTTCAACTCTGGCGCGGGAGTTCATCCTGATCCCCGTCAGCGAGGCAAGGGCGGCCGTGTGGCGACGGTGGGACTGGGCAGCCGATCGTCCGGGGGCCGAGGTGGAGACGCCCGCCGACGTCCCCCTGATCCTCGAGGGAGCAGGGGTGCTCACCCCGAGCACCGCGCCTCTGGCGCACGTGCGCGTGTGGGTGGAATCGCCCGAGAGTGCGCGACGCGATCGCGCGCTCGCTCGAGACGGCGACACCTACCGGCCGCACTGGCGTCGCTGGGCCGACCAGGAAGAGGAGCACCTCCGCGCGCATCGCCCGCAATCGCTCGCAACGATCGTCATCGACGTCCCGTGAGGGCTGGGGGCGGTCAGTCCTCGATCGCCTGGAGCAGGCCGTCGAGGCGGAAGCCCAGCCAGTTGTAGACACCGAAGCGGGGGTCGTCGTCCTGCTCCTCTTCTGAGGTGATCCCGAGGCGTGTCGCGATCACCAGCCGCACCGCGGTCAACGTTCGCAACCACGCCGCGACCGCACCGGCATCCAGTTCGACGATCACCTCGGCCTCGGCGTCCGCGCGGTCCAGGTCTTGCGGACGCCGTGTCTGGCCATCGCGTTGCAGCGTCGCCAGCACCAGCGCCGCATCATCACGACGCCGATCGAGGAGGTCGTCCTGGGTCAGACGACGAAACTCCGCGGCATCCTCCGGAGCGTCCCGGTAGCCGTCGGGAACGAGGCGCGCGACGCCCGGATCATCGACTCCGTCGATGGACTCGGCGAGCAGATCCGTGAACTGCAGGACGATGTCCGTGAGATGCGCGGCTTCCAGCGCGGACACCGCCATCCGCACCCTCGTCATGTGTCGGCCTTCCTGACGGTCGCCCAGAGGCCGTAGTCGTGCATCGCCTGGACGTGGAGCTCCATCTGCTCACGTGCGCCTTCGGCGACGACCGCGTGGCCCTCGTGGTGCACCAGCAGCATCAGACGCTCGGCATGCTCGCGGGTGTAACCGAAGTAGGTGCGGAAGACATGGACGACGTAGCTCATCAAGTTGACCGGATCGTTCCAGACCACCGTCTGCCAGGGACCGGTCACCTCCGAGCGCTCCTCCAGGCGGGCATCCTCGAGGGGAATCGTCATGCCCAACCCAACTCGTGCAGGCGCTCGTCGTCGATCCCGTAGAAGTGCGCGATCTCGTGCACCAGTGTGGTGTGCACTTCGTCCCGGAGCTCCGCGATCGATCCGCAGGCGTGCAGATGCGGCTCACGGTAGAGGATGATCCGGTCGGGCAGCTCCCCGGTGCCGTAACGGTCGCGCTCTGTCAACGCCAGACCGTCGTAGAGACCCAGCAGGTCGAGGGAACCGTCCTCGGGCCGGTCCTCGACGACGAAGACGACGTTGTCGAGTCCGACGAGCATGCGCTCGGGCAGCAGATCGAGTTCGTCGGAGACGAGAGCTTCGAACGCGTCGGCGTCCATCTCGATCATGTCGACATCCCGATCGGGGAGAAAGTGGGGTGGCTAACGGGGCTTGAACCCGCGACCCCCGCGACCACAACGCGGTGCTCTACCAACTGAGCTATAGCCACCATGCGCCTGCTTCCAGGCAACCAGACGATTGTATTACACACCGGAGGCATACGACGACACGACGGCGGCCGCCGCGTCGCGTGCCTGGTCGCTGGAGGGCCCCGGCTCCGGAACGAAGACGGCCTGCCGGTAGTACGCCAGCTCACGAATCGACTCGAGGATGTCGGCCAGTGCCCGGTGGCCACCGTCCTTCGCTGGCGCGTTGAAGTACGCGCGCGGGTACCAGCGACGAGACAGCTCTTTGATGCTGGAGACGTCGACGCTGCGGTAATGGAGCCAGCGGTCGACACGCGGCATGTACTTTGCAAGGAACATCCGGTCGGTGCCGATCGTGTTTCCCGCAAGCGGCGCCTTGCCCTCGGGAGCGAACCTCTGGATGTACTCGAGAGCTTCGAACTCCGCCTCGGCCAGGCTGATACCGTCCGGGATCTCAGCGAGGAGCCCGGAGGTCTCGTGCATACGCGTGACGAAATCGTTCATGTGCGCCAGCGCCGAGGCGTCGGGTTTGATCACCACCTGGAAGCCGGGGTCGAGGACGCTGAGCTCGAAGTCGGTGACCACGATCGCGATCTCGACGAGTTCGTCGACGTCGAGGTCGAGACCGGTCATCTCGCAATCGATCCAGACGAGACGATCGTTCTCCGCGGCATTCACCATGCGTTCATCCTAATGAGGGCCTGCGACCTCGGCGCCGACGCGTCACGATCAGCGACGGGCCGGCGACCACAGTACGCTGGGAGAGCGCCTCCGTAGCTCAGTGGAAGAGCGACGGCCTTCTAATCCGTTGGTCGCAGGTTCGAATCCTGCCGGGGGCACCGCATCGAGCCGCCCGTCACGAGTCCGCGCCTGCCAGCTCGGCGCGCACGAGTGCTGCTCCGGCGGACAGTGCGCTCAGTTTGCCGAATGCGACCTCCCGTGACAGCGGGGCCATCCCGCAGTTCGAACTCGGAATCAGCTTGTCGGCGTCGACGAACGGCAACGCCCGCCGCAGCACCGCCGCGACCTCTTCCGGGGTCTCGACGTGCGCGCTGGCCACGTCGAGGGCGCCGAGCATGACCTTCTTGCCGCGGATGAGTTCGATGAGCTCGATCGGCACATTCGAGTGCTGGCTCTCCAGCGAGACGATATCGATACGCGAGCGCTGCAGAAGAGGGAAGGACTCCTCGTACTGACGCCACTCGGATCCGAGTGTCGCCTTCCAGTCGGTGTTCGCCTTGATGCCGTACCCGTAGCAGATGTGCACCGCGGTCTCGACGCGCAGGCCCTCCGCGGCGCGTTCGAGCGCAGCGATTCCCCAGTCCTTCAACTCGTCGAAGAAGACGTTGAACGCCGGCTCGTCGAACTGGATGATGTCCACTCCGGCGGCTTCGAGTTCGCGAGCCTCCTCATTGAGGATCGTCGCGAACTCCCACGCGAGCTTTTCACGGCTGCCATAGTGCCGATCCGCCAACGTGTCGATCATCGTCATCGGTCCTGGCAGAGCCCATTTGATGGGCAGGTCGGTCTGCCCGCGCAAGAACGCGGCATCCTCGACGAAGACGGACGCGCGACGACCGACCGCGCCGACCACCGTCGGCACGCTGGCGTCGTAGCGGTTGCGGATGCGCACCGTCTCGCGGTTGTCGAAGTCGACGCCGTCGAGGTGCTCGATGAAGGTCGTGACGAAGTGCTGACGGGTCTGTTCGCCATCGGTGATGATGTCGACGCCGCGCCGCTGCTGCTCGTGCACCACGGCGCGCAGCGCGTCGCGTTTGCCATCGGCGAGCACGTCGCCGTGCAGCTGCCACGGCGACCAGAGCACCTCGGGCTCGGCGAGCCAGGCGGGCTTGGGGAGGCTGCCGACCGTCGTCACCGGCAGCAGAGGAGCCTGATGGACGGTGCCGTCGCCGGTCATGCGACGGGCTCCGCCACGCCGGCGATCCACTGTTCCAGGGTCTGGAGGTGGGGCTTCACGAAGTACTCCTCGGCGTAGCGGCCCTGGGTGACGGCCAGCTGGCTGCGCTCCTCACGGTCGTAGTCGATCTCGGTGCGGACGAAGTCGACATGGTCCAGGGTGGGACGGTAGACCTCGCCGGCGGGGGTGAGTGTGTTGTACACCTCGGGACGATAGATCTTCTGGAACGTCTCCATCGTCGCGATCGTGCCGATCAGTTGCAGATCGGAGAAGTCGTTCAGCAGGTCGCCGCGGAAGTAGAACGCCAGTGGTGCGACGGAGCCGCGCGGCATGAAGTAGCGCACCTGCAGACCCATCCGGGCGAAGTAATCGTCGGTGAGAGAGAAGGCATCCTGAACGTACTCGGTGCCGAGTACCGGGTGCACGAGGCCCGTGCGGCGGTACGTGCGGCTTGTCGACACGCTGATGCAGATCACCGGGGAGCCCGCGAAGCGCTGCCGGTAGGCATCCGACGCCAGGAACCGTTGGAAGAGCTCACCGTGCAGGATGCCGAAATCCTCCGGAACGGTGAACGTCCCCGCGGCAGCTGTCGCTGCCGGCAGCACGACGCTGAAATCGTAGTCGCGCAGATATGAGGAGAAGTTGTTCCCGACGATGCCGCGGTGGCGCTCACCCGTGCGGTGATCGAGGATGCCGACGTCGAGAACCTCGATGATGGGGAAGCGCTCGGCCTCGGCCGTGTCGTCGAATTGCAGCTGCACCGTGACGATGTCGAGTTCGACCCGATAGCGCTCGGCGCCCTGATCGTCGCCGGCGGCGAGCTCGTTGAACCGACGGTCGATCATCGCGAGCGCGTTGCGGAGGTTCTGGCGGCGCCCGGCGCCACGCGCCAGATTCGCGAAGTTCGTCGTCACACGCGAATGTGCGGCGGGTGCGTAGTCCTCGTCGAAACGAGTGGTCGTGATGCTGAAAGCGATGTCGTTCGCCATGCGAGGGCCAATCCTGGGCAGGGGCCGGTACGGCCGCGAATGATGCTGATCCGAGCATGCGGGACGAGTGCTGTCATCGAGTAATGCGCTCAAACTATGCACCTATATAGTCTGTGACTATGTCTCGACCCCCGATGGGAATCACGCTGCAACAGCTCCAGTACTTCATCGAGGTCGCTGCGGAGGGGTCGATCAGTGCGGCGGCCGACCTGCTGTTCGTGTCGCAGCCGACGATGTCCGCTGCGATGCGCGACCTCGAGAAGAAGATCGGACGCGACCTGCTGCTGCGATCCGCGCGCGGAGTGAGCCTGACCACCGACGGCATCGAGTTCCTCGGATACGCCCGCCAGGTCGTCGAGCAGGCTGCACTGCTCGAACAGCGCTACCTCGGCACTGCTCCCTCGCGGCGCCTGCTGGGCGTCTCCACCCAGCACTACTCCTTCGCCGTCGACGCGTTCGTCCGCATGGTCAGAGCAACTGATGCCGCCGAGTACGAGTTCTCGCTGCGGGAGACGCGCACCTTCGACATCATCGAGGATGTGCGCACGCTGCGCAGCGAACTCGGCATCCTGTTTCGCAATGAGTTCAACCGCAACGTCATCGGAAAGCTCCTGCGCGACTCGGGGCTGGCATTTCACACGCTCTTCGTCGCCGCACCCCACGTCTTCGTCTCGCGCCGAAACCCGCTCTCGCTGCAGCGGAGCGTGAGTCTCGAAGACCTCTCATCGTTGCCTCGACTCACGTTCGATCAGGGTGCGAACAACTCGTTCTACTTCGCCGAAGAGATCCTGTCGACGCTGTCGAGCTCGCGCGAGATCCGCGTCTCGGATCGCGCCACGATCTTCAACCTGATGATCGGCTTGAACGGTTACACCATCTCGACGGGCATCATCAGCGACGACCTCGATCCCGAGATCGTGGCCGTTGCGCTCGACGTCGACGAGCAGATCGAGATCGGATGGATCGGGCGCACGGCGGTGCCGTTGACCGACCAGGCCCAGCGCTACCTCACCGAACTGCGCCAGGTGGTGGCCGGCTTCGGAGTGTCGCTCGTCGGATGACGGTGAGCCGACCCCTCGATAGTTCCGCCGCGAGCGCGTACCGTCGGCGGTGACGAGAGGAGTCATCATGACCTCGGCATCATCCACCTTGTGGGTCGCATACGGCACTGACGGCAACGTCGTCGGCACGGTGAGAAAGAGCGAGGAGGGCTACACGCCCACGGTCGCCGGCGCCACCGCGAGTGTCGGCACGTATCCGTCCATGGAGGTCGCGAAGAGCGCCCTCCACAGCCACCTTGCTCCCGGGTCCGACTGGCCGCAGTTCCGCCAGCACTAGGCGCTCTGCTGCGCAGCCCGCACCGCCACGGCGCGCGTCCCTGCGCGATCGGATCAGCCCACGCGCGGGGCGCCCGCCGCCGCGACCGGGTCTCGACCGGGGTCGACCTCGGCCGCGGCCCCGCGACGTGACACGTCGAGCAGTCGCAGAGCGACGTGGACCAGGGGACCGATGCCGGCTGCGAACAGCACCGTGCCGATGCCCACGGTGCCGCCGAGGAGCCACCCGAACAGAAGCACGGTCGCCTCGATCGTGAGTCGACATGCCCACACCGGCCACCCGAGCCGGGAGTTCATGCCGGTCATGAGGCCATCGCGCGGCCCCGGCCCCAAACGCGCTCCGATGTAGATTCCCGAGGCCAGCGCGACCAGCGCCATCCCGCCGACGAACACGATCACTTGCGTCACGAATCCATTCATCGTCGGAAGCGCCAAGATCGTCAGCTGCATGCTGGTTCCGACGAGGAGGATGTTGGCAAGGGTGCCGATGCCCGGCCGTTGGCGCAGCGGAATCCACAGCAGCAGCACGAGCAGGCCGACGAGGTTCGTGATCCATCCGATGCCCACCCCCGTCTGCACCGACAGTCCCTGCGCGAAGACCGTCCAAGGATCCACGCCGATCTGGGCCTGCACCATGACGCCGCAACCAACGCCGTAGAGGATGAGACCGATGAGCAGGCGAGCAAGACGTGCAGTCATGCAGCAATCCAATCTCACAATTGGATATCTACTACCAGTCCAATTCGGATACCGTGGCCACCATGGACTCGAGGATCGGGGCACGGACGTTCGCCGGGATGCTGGGCGGGTGGCGCACGCGGGAGCCGGCGTATGAGGCCCTCGCCGACAGCATCCGCATCCTGTGCCTCGACAACCGCATCGCCGCGCACACCGCTCTTCCCGCCGAACGTGAACTCGCCGCTGCACTCTCGGTGAGCCGAACGACGGTCGCTGCGGCATATCGCAGCCTGCGCGACACCGGTCATATCGCAAGCCTTCGCGGATCGGGAAGCGTGACGACGGCGCGGCCGAGCCGTGACATCGGAGGCGCAGCGGCCACGACCGGCGCCATCGATTTGCAACAGGCCAGTCCCGCCGCGTGGCCGGGGCTCGCCGGCATCATCGCGGAGGCCGCGGCGGATGCCGCACGCATCGTCGCTCGGTCGGGCTATGACATCCGGGGCGCCATCGAACTCCGAGAAGCGATTGCAGACCGATACAGCGCACGCGGCATCCCGACCGACCCGAGCCAGATCGTCGTGACGACAGGTGCGCAGTCGGCGATCCACCTGCTGTCGACCGTTCTCGTCGGTCGTGGGGATCGGGTGGTCATCGAGACGCCGACGTACCCCCATGCGGCCGAGGCGATTCGTGCCGCCGGCGCGCGACTGGTAGCTGTGCCGGTCACGATCGGCGGAGGCTGGGACCTCGATCGCGCGGCTCAAGTGTTCACACGAACGCAGCCACGGATGGCCTATCTGATGCCACGCTTCCAGAACCCGACGGGCCGCTCGATGACGGACGAGGAAGAGGCAGCCTTCGCACACGCTGCCCGCGCCTCGCGCTCCACTCTCGTCATCGACGAGACGACCGCCGATCTGACCATCGACGTTCCCGCCGCATCACCGGCGTTCGGCCACGATGCCGTGGTGCGCGTCGGCTCGCTCGGCAAGATCGTCTGGGGTGGTCTGCGCATCGGGTGGATCCGCGCGGACGGGGAACTCGCGCAGCGAATCGTCGCGGCGCGCCCCGCCAGGGAACTGGGCACACCGGATTTCGAGCAGGCGGTCGCCGCTCGTCTCTTCAGCCACCTGCCGGAGATTCTCACGCAGCGTTCTCTGCTGCTCAGATCGGGCCGCGACGCTCTCGTCGATGCGCTCACCCGCCGCCTGCCGGAGTGGAAGATCCCGCAGGTGCACGGCGGCGTGGCGCTCTGGGTGGAGCTGGATGCGCCTCTGAGCACGGGGCTCGTCCTCGCAGCCCGCGCCCATGGCGTTTCTCTCTCGTCCGGGTCGCGATTCGGGGTCGACGGGACGCACGACCGTCATCTGCGCCTGCCTTTCACGGCACCACCCGAGGAGCTTCGACGCGCCGTCGACACGCTCGCCGACGCGTGGCCCGCGGTGCGAGCCGCCGCGCCCGTGCACGGCGGCGAGATCCTCGACGCGGTGGTGTGACGAGCGCGGCTTGCTCGCTCGTCAGCGCAGATACGCCAGGCACTCGACCGCCTCGTCGAGCCTGCAGAACGAGCCCAGCTCGCGCATTCTGGCTCGGGCGAGTTCGAAGCGCTCCGCGTGAAAACGCGTCCCCTGCGCTGACTGCTCGCGCCGGACGTGTCCGATCACGACGCCGCGCCTGTCGATGACCCTCCACCGACGGTCGGACACCGCCCGCAAGGAACACCCGCGCACGGACCGAGGTAGGGCCGTTGCCGCACTGATCATGTCGCCACTCCCGTCACCATCACGTCACCGCCACGTCACCGTCACTGACACCGCCACTTTCGAAGATACGTTCCCCCTCCGACATCGGCGGCACCCCCGTGCCGCGCCGACGGACGACCGATCGACACCTCCTCCCCACCTCTGCGCTTCGGCGCCGTCTCCACAATCTGCTCGCGCCTCGCGTCGACGCTCTGCGGCGAGAAGGACGCTGGGGGTGCCGCGGCGCACGAAGGGTACGCCGGTCGCGGCGCCAGCCGGATCGTCCGGGCATCGAAGACAAGGAGAGTCATCATGAGCGATCGCATCACCGTCATCGGCAACGTCGCGTCCCAGCCCGAGCGTCGGGAACTGCCGGGCGGCATCCCCGCCATCAGTTTTCGACTCGCGAGCAGCGAACGACGCCTCGAGAACGGTCAGTGGGTCGACAGTCACACCAATTGGTACTGGGTGTCGGCATACAGGAAGCTGGCCGATCACGCCCTGGCATCGTTGGAGAAGGGGCAGCGGGTCATCGTCACCGGACGGTTCCGCGTCAAGCAATGGGAGTCGGGAGGAAAGAGCGGATCCTCCGCCGAGATCGACGCCGAAGGACTCGGCCACGACCTCATGTTCGGCACCACGAGCTTCCAGAAGGGAACCACACCGTCGGCGTCGGCTACTGTGGCGCAGAGCACGGGGTGGGCCGTGCCCGGCGACGGCCCCTCCGACATTCCACAGAGCACGGAGGCTTCCAGCGACGCGGCCTCCTCACCCGAAGAACCGGATGTCGCCCTCGTCAGCGCCAGCGGGTGGGCCACAGCGGGCGAGGACACAACCCCGTTCTGACGCCGCCTAGACTCGTGACGTGCGAAACGTCGGTCAGCGTGCGGTCCCCTTCTCCCTCGCCGCATGCGTCGGCGTGGTCCTCATGCTCAGCGGCTGCACCACCGCAGCCCCCACCCCGACACCCACACTGTCGGTGTCCCTCACGCCCATGGCGACACCCACACCGACTCCGACGGGACCAGCGCTGATGCCGAACGGCTCTGCCACCCAGAACCTGCCCTACTTCACGTCGATCGTCGACGCGGTGGCGTCCGGTCCACAGGCGGCGCAGGGGCGGGCATACATCGACGCGCTCACTGCGGGCGGCTTCGACAAGTCGGCCATGGAAGTCACGCAGGACCTGACGACGGTCGGAAATCAGGCCGACTCGATCCAGTTCTCCGTCAAGTGGAAGGGCGAGTGCCTGGTCGGACAGGTCGGCCCGTCGGTGCCCGGCCCGCAGGCACGGGTGCTTCCGCTCGTGCCGGAGGGCACGTGCCTGGTTGGACAGACACGCCCGATCGACTGGTGACCAGGCGCCCGCACGCCGTGGAGGTCACCACGGCCGCGTAGACTTGGGCCGTTATGGCCGAATACATCTACTCCATGGTCCGTGCCCGCAAAGCGGTGGGCGAGAAGCTCATCCTCGACGACGTCACGATGGCGTTCCTCCCCGGAGCCAAGATCGGCATGGTCGGCCCCAACGGCGCCGGCAAGTCGACGATCCTGAAGATCATGGCCGGTCTCGACGCACCGTCGAACGGGGAGGCCAAGCTGACGCCGGGCTTCACCGTCGGCATCCTGATGCAGGAGCCCGAGCTCGACGAGACCAAGACCGTCCTGGAGAACATCCAGGACGGCGTGGCCATCAAGGCCAAGCTCGATCGCTTCAACGAGATCTCCGCGCTGATGGCCGACCCGGATGCGGATTTCGATGCCCTGCTGGCCGAAATGGGCGTGCTGCAGGAAGAGATCGACGCGGCCGACGGCTGGGACCTCGACTCGCAGCTCGAGCAGGCCATGGACGCGCTGCGCACCCCGCCCGCGGACGAGCCCGTGACCAAGCTCTCCGGAGGCGAGCGCCGCCGGGTGGCACTGGCGAAGCTGCTGCTGCAGAAGCCCGACCTGCTGCTGCTGGACGAGCCCACCAACCACCTCGACGCGGAGAGCGTTCTCTGGCTCGAACAGCACCTGCAGTCGTACAAGGGCGCGGTCATCGCCATCACCCACGACCGGTACTTCCTGGACAATGTCGCGGAGTGGATCGCGGAGGTCGATCGCGGTCGACTGATCGGCTATGAGGGCAACTACTCGACCTATCTCGAGAAGAAGGCAGAACGCCTCGACATCCAGGGCAAGAAGGACGCGAAGCTCGCCAAACGCCTCAAGGACGAGCTCGAGTGGGTCCGTTCCTCGGCGAAGGGACGGCAGACGAAGTCGAAGGCCCGCCTCGCCCGATACGAGGAGATGGCCGCCGAGGCGGAGCGCACGCGCAAGCTCGACTTCGAAGAGATCCAGATCCCGGCCGGTCCGCGCCTGGGCAGTGTGGTCATCGAAGCCAAGAAGCTGCAGAAGGGGTTCGGCGATCGTTCCCTGATCGACGGCCTGAGCTTCAGCCTGCCGCCGAACGGCATCGTGGGCGTCATCGGCCCCAACGGTGTCGGCAAGACGACGCTCTTCAAGACGATCGTGGGGCTGGAGCCGCTCGACGGCGGCGATCTGAAGGTCGGCGAGACGGTCAAGATCAGCTACGTCGACCAGAGCCGCGCCAACATCGACCCGAACAAGACGCTGTGGGAGGTCGTTTCGGACGGTCTCGACATCATCACCGTCGGCAAGACCGAGATCCCCTCGCGTGCGTACGTGTCGAAGTTCGGCTTCAAGGGCCCCGACCAGCAGAAGAAAGCGGGAGTGCTCTCCGGCGGTGAGCGCAATCGCCTGAACCTGGCGCTCACCCTGAAGGAGGGCGGAAACCTGCTGCTGCTCGACGAGCCCACCAACGACCTCGATGTCGAGACGCTGAGCTCGCTGGAGAACGCCCTCTTGGAGTTCCCCGGATGTGCGGTGGTGATCACCCACGACCGGTGGTTCCTCGACCGCATCGCGACCCACATCCTCGCCTACGAGGGCACCGACGAGCACCCCGACAAGTGGTACTGGTTCGAGGGCAACTTCGAGGCGTACGAGGCCAACAAGATCGAGCGCCTCGGGCCCGACGCCGCCAACCCGCACCGATCGACCCACCGCAAGCTCACCCGTGACTGAACGACTGCACGTGCCCATCCATTTGCGATGGGGAGACCTGGACGCGTTCAACCACGTCAACAACGCGACGATGTTGAAGCTGCTCGAAGAAGCACGCGTGCGGGTGTTCTGGACGCCGGTCTTCGGCGACGAAGCGCCCGACACCGCGGTGATCGACGCGGGCACCGATGCCGGCGTGCTGACGCTCATCGCACATCAGGAGATCGAGTACCTCGCGCCGGTGCCGTACCGGCGCGAGCCGCTCGACGTGCAGATGTGGTTCGGAAAACTCGGAGGATCGAGCATCGAGGTCTGCTACGAGGTTTACAGTCCACGAAGCGACGACCACCGCACGCTCTACGCGAAGGCATCCTCTTCCGTCGTGCTGGTCGATGCTCACACCTTCCGGCCGGTGCGACTCACCGACACGATGCGTGACGCGTGGGGCCCCTACCTCGGCGAACCCGTCTCGTTCCGGCGCCGCTGAGCGGGCGACGACGGCCCGCGTCAGGGGACGCGGACCATGATCTCCTGCCCGACAGATGCGACGAGCTCGCCCTCGCGGGTGAAGATCCGCCCCGATGAGAGTCCTCGCCCTGCGCGGGCGCTGGGCGAGTTCTGCACGTACAAGAGCCACTCGTCGACGCGCACGGGCCGGTGCCACCACATCGCGTGGTCGAGGCTGGCGACTTTGAGTCCGGGCTGCGACCACGGGACGCCGTGTCCACGCAGCACCGGCTCCTGGATGGTCAAATCGCTCATGTACGCCAGCACGGCGCGGTGCAGGGCGGCATCGTCTCCGAGGGGCCGCTTCGCTCGCATCCAGACGTTCTGGGCGGCAACGTGGGCACCCTCCACCGCATCGTAGATCGCACCCTCGGCATGCACGACTTCGATCGGATTGCGATCCAGGAGACGCTGCGACAGCGGATGTCGCCGCGTTGTCTCCCACCGCGCCAGGGCCTCCTCGGGGCTGAGGACGTCCTCGGGCATACGGCTCTGATGGTCGAGGCCGTCATCCTCGTGTTCGAACGAGGCGATCATCGAGAAGATCGGCACCCCGTCCTGATATACCTGCGTACGGCGTGTGGAGAAGGAACGGCCGTCGTGGATGCGGTCGACGGACAGCGTCACGCCCCGCATTGCGTCGCCGGGGCGCAGGAAGTAGCCGTGCATGGAATGCGGAACGCGGTCGTCGCCGGTCGTCCTGTCCGCCGCGATGATGGCTTGAGCCAGCACCTGGCCGCCGAAGATGCGGCCCGACGGCATCGGGTGGGAGATCCCGGTGAAGATGTCTTCAGTGGTCCGCGCATCGCCGGAGGAGATATCCAGGACCTCCAGCATTTCGGCGACCGGATCGCTTTCGCCCTGCATTCCCGTTCCCACACGCTCTCCGTCCGTGGTGCATACAGCTTGATAGTTTAGGTCGGATGTCCGCACAGCTGTTGTTCCCCGATCCGTCGACGGCGTCCGACGTCCTCACCTTCGCCGACCGTGCCGCGCGACTCGGCGATGGAGCCGTGCGCTTGCGCGCCGTGCAGGGGACGCTCGGGGTGACATCGGCGCCGCTTGCGCCCCAGACGCTCCTGGAGTCGACCCCCACCGTTCTCGGGATGCGGTTCGTGCGCGTGGACCCCGACCTCGAGTGCGACCTCGTCGTGGATGCCGCGTCGCTCACGATCGGCGACGATGAGCGCTCGGTCCTTCTGCCCGACTCCGCCGTCTCGGCACCGTGGGCGGGTGTGTCGCCGCCCCGGGGCGGCTGGACGCAGGCGAGCGGCATCGATGCCGCCACTCTCGCATCGCGCGCCCAGTGGGGGATCGCAGCCGTGGCCGAAGCGGTGCCTGCGTCCGCCGGCGAAGATGTGGTGCGTCTCGTGCGCGCTCAGGTATGGGGAGAGCCCGACGCCGAGCTCGCGGATCTTCCCCGGGGAGTCGCGTTCGCCGCCTTCGCTCTGGGCTTCGTCGCCGGCGCCGAGACGGCTGCCGTGCGCCGCAGCGGCCCGTGGACGCGGATCACCCTGCAGCGAGGTCACGTGCTGACGAGGACGCGAGTGCACACGGGGCTGACGGAGGTCCGAGCCACGGGCGCCCTCTGAGACGGGCCGGAGCCCGCGTTCGGCGGCGACGGATCAGCCGGCCGCGGCCCGTCCGGCAATGCGCCCGGAGAAGAGGCATCCGCCGACGAAGGTGCCCTCCAGAGCTCGGTAGCCGTGCACACCGCCACCTCCGAAGCCGGCCGCCTCACCCGCGGCGAACAGACCGGGGATCACTGTGCCTCGTTCGTCCAATGCCCGCGCGGACAGGTCTGTCTCGATACCTCCGAGGGACTTCCGCGTGAGGATGTGCAGCTTGACCGCGATGAGGGGCCCGTTCGCCGGGTCGAGAATCGCATGCGGCGCCGCCGTGCGGATGAGACGGTCACCGCGGAATGCGCGCGCCGACCTGAGCATCGCGATCTGCGCATCCTTCGTGAAGTCGTTGGTGATCTCGCGGTCGCGCGCCTCGATCTCACGGCGCACGAGCTGGGGATCCAGCAGCTCGCCTCCCGGGAGCGCCTGCATACCGTCGATCAACTCGTCCAACGAACGCCGGACGACGAAGTCCGCGCCCTGATCCATGAAGGTCTGGACGGGCCCCGCGGCCCCCTTGCCCAGGCGCGATCGCAACAGCAGGCGTACGTCCTTGCCGGTGAGATCGGGATTCTGCTCGCTTCCGGAGAGCGTGAACTCCTTCTCGATGATCTTCTGCGACAGCACGAACCAGGAATGGTCATGGCCGGTGCGTCGCAGGTGCGCGAGTGTCCCGAGAGTGTCGAAGCCCGGGTACAGCGGCACCGGCAGTCGTGCACCGGTCGCATCGAGCCACACGGACGACGGGCCGGGGAGGATCCGGATGCCGTGGTTCGGCCAGATCGGGTTCCAGTTCTGGATGCCTTCGACGTAGTGCCACATGCGATCCCCGTTGATGAGATGCGCTCCCGCCGCCCGAGCGACCGGCTGCATGGACCCGTCGACGTACGCGGGAACGCCCGTGATCATCTGGGTCGGGGGCGGGCCCAATCGCGCCGGCCACTGCGCGCGGACGAGCTCGTGGTTGCCACCGATGCCCCCCGAGCACACGATCGTCGCGCTCGCGCGGATCTCGAAGGAGCCGGCGACCTCTCGTGACGTCTGCTCTCCTCGCGCGGCCGCCGAGGGGACGAGCACCTCGCCGTGCGCGCCCGTGACAGCGTCCGCGTCGGTCAGCAGGGCGGTGACGCGGTGACGGGGGAGTACGGTGATGCGACCGGAGGCCTCTGCGGCCTCCACCTCGGCCTGAAACGGCGCGACCAGCCCTGGGCCCGTTCCCCAGGTGATGTGGAACCGAGGCACCGAGTTTCCCGGACCGGTCGCGTTGTAGCCGCCGCGCTCGGCCCAGCCGACGACGGGGAAGAACCCGACTCCTTTCCCGCGCAGCCAGGCCCGCTTCTCTCCATGCGCGAAGTCGAGGTAGGCATCGGCCCATCGGCGGGGCCACTGATCTTCGTCGCGGTCGAACTGCGCCGTCGAGAACCAGTCCTGACGCGCGAGTTCCAGCGAGTCGGAGATACCGAGTCGTCGCTGCTCCGGCGAATCGACGAAGAACAAGCCGCCGAACGACCAGAACGCCTGGCCGCCGAGGTTGCATCGTGGTTCCTGATCGACGATGATCACTCGACGCCCGGCCGCGGCGGCCTCCGTGGCGGCAACGAGCCCGGCGAGCCCCCATCCGATCACGAGGATGTCCGTCTCGTGAAGCTGCGTCTTCGCCAAGGTCGACTCCTTCGTCGTGATCTCGGTGCCCGGGGACGGGCGTCAGTCGGTCTGGTCCGAGGAACGGACCGCCAGCGAGGATGCCGTCGCTGGCCGTTCCGGGCCGATTCCGGTGGGCTCGAATGTGTTCACCATGGCATGCGCGGCGCGCTGGAGATAGTCCCAGAGCGTGGCCTCGTGCAGCGGCGACAACTCCAGCTCGTCGACGGCGCGGCGCATGTGGAGCAACCACCGATCACGCGCATCCGGATTCACGTGGAACGGCACATGCCGCATGCGCAGACGAGGATGTCCGCGTCGCTCGCTGTAGGTCGTCGGTCCGCCCCAATACTGCTCGAGAAAGAGGGTCAGCCGCTCGGCGGCCGGGCCGAGGTCTTCCTCGGGGTACATCGGCTTGAGCACGTCGTCGGCCGCCACACCGCGGTAGAACGCGTCCACCAGGCGCACGAAGGTCCCGTGCCCGCCGACCTGTGCATAGAACGTCTCTGCGTCGTCGCTCACGCGTCCCCCTCATCGGTCCTCTTCGGCGCGGGTGTCTTCGGTGGCGGCGTCGCGCCGGATGGGGGCGTCGCGACCTCCACCTCGCCGTCGACCGCGGGCGCCTGAGTCGCTCGGCCGCCGCGCTTGGGCTTCCAGATGCCTTTTCCGTCGGCGGTCGCGACGGGTGTCGGTCGAGTACGCGGCGGATTGGCACCGCGCACTCGCTGGGCGCCCTCGAGGCCGGCCAGCATGACGGTGTTCATGGAGGGGAGCGTGACGCCCAACTCGTCCATCGCGCGCTTCAGGCGCATCCTCAGCTCGCGGGCGACATCATCCTTCGCGTTCGCGCGGGTCTTCATCACGAGGCGGATGACGAGGGCATCGCCGGTGATCGACTCCAGGCCCCAGACCTCGGGTTGCTCGATCACGCGGGTGCGCCACTTCGGATCCTTCGCGAGGTTCTTCGCCGTGGCGAGCATCGTCTTCTCGACCTGCTCGATGTCGACGTCGACCGGCAGAGCGAGGTCGATGATCACGCGAGACCATCCCTGGGACATGTTGCCGATGCGGGTGATCTCGCCGTTGCGCACGTACCAGAGCGTCCCGTTGACGTCGCGGACGTGCGTGATGCGGACGCTGACGTACTCCACGATGCCGGTGGCCAACCCCAGATCGACGACGTCGCCGATGCCGACCTGATCCTCGGCGACAATGAAGATGCCGTTCAGCACGTCTTTGACGATGTTCTGGGCACCGAAACCGAGGCCGGCGCCGATGGCCGCCGAGAGCAGGGCGAACGACCCGAGGGCGTCCGGAGCGATCCTCCCGAAGATCAGCAGGATGGCGATGGTGACGATCGCGACGTTGACGATGTTCTGCAGGATCGATCCCAGCGTGCGCGTTCGCTGCACGAGCCGCATCGCGGCGAGGGGCGAGCGCTCCAAGGCCTGGGTGTCATCGACGTTCGCCTTGCTCTTCGCGCCCGACACGATCCGGTTGACGATCCGCCGGATGACCAGACGCAGCACCCACGAGACGATGAACGCGCCGACGATGATTCCCGCGATCGTGAGGAGGTTCACCCCGGCCTCCCCGAGCCAGGTGAGAATCGCCGTCCACACTCCCGGGTCGATCACGGGGGCCGTCGCTCCACCGCCGGAGTCAGAGAAGTAGCGCATCACCCCGATCCTAACGAGGCTCGCTCTGTCCGCTCTGGGAACCCGCGGGGGAGTCGTCCGCCCACCCGCCCCGATGGGCGAGGATGACGGCCTGGATCCGATCCCGCGCTCCCAGTTTCGCCAGCACGCGTCCGACATGGGTCTTCACGGTCGTCTCGCTGAGGAACAGCTCCGCCGCGATCTCGGCGTTCGTCAGCCCGCGCACCAGCGCGAGGAACACGTCGCTCTCGCGAGGCGTGAGTTCGCGCACGCGCGCCGCGATGGCGGACCTGTCCGCGCGTTCGGACGCGGCGGATGCCGGTGTGCTCCCGGCCCGCCGGCGCAGCACTTCGCGGGTCACCCGTGGCGACAGTACGGCGTCGCCGGCGGCCACGGCGCGGATGGCCGTGACCAGCGCGCTGCGCTCGACGTCCTTGAGCAGGAATCCGCTGGCCCCGGCATCCAGAGCGCCGAAGGCGTACTCGTCGAGATCGAACGTCGTCAGCACGAGCACCCGCGTCTGCGGCGCCTCGGCGACCACACGCGCCGTCGCCGCCACACCGTCGAGCCGGGGCATCCGCACGTCCATCAGCACCACGTCGGGCCGGAGGGCGACGCACAGGGCGACCGCATCGACCCCGTCGATCGCCTCACCCACCACCGCGATGTCGGGCTCGGCGTCGAGCACGAGACCGAAGCCGAGCCGGATGAGCTGCTGGTCGTCGGCGATCACGACACGGATCGGGTCCGTCATGCCGGGGTCCTCTCCGCCGAAGCCGGCAGGGTCAGTCGCACATGCCACCGTCCGTCGGGGCGCCGCCCCGCCTCCGCGACGCCGCCCACCTGCGCCGCACGTTCCTGCAGACCGCGGATGCCGTACCCTCCGCGGGAGACGGCCCCGTGGACGCCGTCGTTGACGACCTCGACGACCACTTCGCTCGCCGTCGACGAGATCGACACGATCACCTCCTGCGCCGACGGTGCGTGCCGGATGACGTTGGTCAATCCCTCCTGCACCACGCGCGCCACAGCCAGGCGCACGGGAAGATCGGCGATCTCACCGCCGGTCGTCCGCAGCACGACGGGGATGCCTGCGCTGCGCGCGGCCGTGACGGCATCGCGCACCGTGTCCCCGTCCAGCGGCCCCAGCGGCGCATCGTCGGCGTCGCCGCTGCGCAGCACGCCCAACATGGCCCTCATCTGAGTGAGCGCGCCTCGGCCGGTCGCCGCGATCTGCGCCGTCGCCGCGCGGGCGCGCACCGCATCGTCGGTCGCCGTCGCCCCCTCGGCAAGGGCCACCATCACGGTGAGCGAGTGGGACACCACGTCATGCATCTCCCGCGCGATGCGCGCACGCTCGGCGGCAGCGGCGTGCACCGCGTGCTGCGCACGCTCCGCCCACAGCTGACGGGACGTCTCCATCAACGCCGCGACGTAGCGCGCACGGTTGCCGATGTTGACGCCGACGAGGCAGCCGACCAGGAGGCCCACCGCGAGAGCCGCGCACCCGTTCACCGCCGTCGACCACGGCAGCACCCCGACAAGGACAGCGATCCCCGCAGCGAGCGTCGTCGCACCGATGGCGATCCCCGACGAGATCCAGGCGGCCGACGACCCCGCATACACCGCGACCGCGTAGACAGCGACGGCCGTCGTGCCCGATCCCACCCCCGAGCCCGAAGACACCGCCAGAAGCGCGCCCAGCGCCGCGAGCGAGAACGACACGAGTGGGCAACGGCGACGCCAGAGCATCGCCACGCACGCGAGCGTGAGCACCACGACGACCACGGGACGAAGGCCCGTCCACAGCGGATCATCGCCGCTGAGACCGGCTCGTCCCGGCGCGGGAAAGGTCACCAAAGCGGTGAGGAGGGCGACGATGACGTCCGTCACGCGTGGATGTCGTGCCCAGAAGCGGCGGATCACGCCTGGCGGACGCGGAAGCCGCAGCTCGCCGGACGCGGGGTCGAGCGAGCTGCGGCTCAGAGCGGTCATCTCTTCCAGCTCAGGTGTCCCGGCTGCGCAGGCTCGCCCACGCTCCCAGCAGCAGCGCAGCGGGCCACGCGGCGAGGGTCACCAGGCCGCGCATCACGTCCTCGCCGCCGGCGGTGGTGGCAGACTGCGCACCCGACATAGGCAGGTACGCGCTGGCATCCACGATCCACTTCCAGCCTTCGCCGGCGAAGGAGAACATGCTGAGGACGATGGGCAGCACGAACAGCACCCCCACCGTGGCCGCGATCGCACCGGCGCCGTTGCGCACGATGAAGCCGAAGCCGAGGCCGATCAGGGCGAACATCGCCATGGCGAACACACCCGCGAGCAGCGGGAACCAGGACAGCGTGGGATCCGACCAGTCGATCGCCGTCTTGAGGATCGGTGCCGTCGTCAGCACGGCGATCGCGTAGGTCACCGCGGTCGTCAGGGCCAGGACGACCGCCACGACGAGGGCCTTCGCGACCAGCACGGCGCCACGACGCGGCTCTGCCGTCAGAGTCGAGCGGATCATCCCCGTGGAGTACTCCCCGGTGATGGCGATCGCTCCCAGGATGCCGGCGACGAGCATCGTGAACTGCATCGGCATGACGATGACCATCACCGGCGCGAACCCCGCGTCGAAGTCACGCAGGGCCGAGGCCATCAGCAGCGAGATGCCCACCGAGAGCGCAACGGTGATCGCGAGCGACCACCAGGTCGAGCGCAGCGACAGCAGTTTGAGCCACTCGCTGCGAACGACGCGGGCGAACGTGAGGTGGTAGGGCGAGGCCGCGGCACGTGTCTGCGCAGCGGACGATGCCGTCGGGGCGGTCGCGGTGGTCATGCGATCTCCTTCGTCTTGTACTGCACGGAGCCCTCGGTGAGCGCCATGTATGCCTCTTCGAGCGACCCGGTCCGTGGGGTGAGCTCGTGTAGGGGGATGCGGCGATCCGCGGCGAGGTCGCCGATAGCGCGCGCGCTGACACCCGCGACCAGCAGGGATCCGTCCCCGGCGTCGGTGACCGTGACGTCCGGCGACGCGAGCACGCCGACGAGGTCGGCCGCTCGAGGGGTGCGAACGAGCACCTCGTTGCGTGTCCATGCCCGCACCAGCTCGGGAAGCGGCGCGTCGGCGAGCACGCGACCACGGCCCAGGACGATCACGTGGTCGGCGGTCTGCGACATCTCGCTCATCAGGTGGCTCGACAGCAGCACGGTACGGCCCTCACCGGCGAGGTGACGGACGAGCTGTCGCACCCATCGCACGCCTTCGGGGTCGAGGCCGTTGACCGGCTCGTCGAGAATCAGCGTCTGCGGGTCGCCGAGAAGTGCCGCCGCGATGCCGAGCCGCTGTCCCATGCCCAGCGAGAACTTTCCCGCTCGCTTGCCGGCGACCGCCTCGAGACCCGTCAGGGCGATCACCTCGTCGACGCGGGAGTTCGGGATGCCGTGGGTCGCGGCCATCGCACGTAGGTGTCCTCGCGCCGAACGTCCGGTGTGCACGGCTTTCGCGTCGAGGAGCACGCCGACTTCGGTGAGCGGCGAGCGGCTCCGCGCGTAGCGGTGTCCGCCCACGCTGACGCTGCCGGACGAGGGGGCGTCCAGCCCGACGATCATTCGCATCGTCGTGGACTTTCCCGCGCCGTTGGGGCCGAGGAAGCCGGTCACCTGCCCGGGTCGCACCGCGAACGAGACGTCGTCGACGGCGGTGGTGCTTCCGTATCTCTTGGTGAGGTTCTCCGCAACAATCATGCTTCGACGCTACGGCGACGGAGGTCGGCACCACATCCTGCGGGAGGATGAGATCAGCGACATCAGATGTCGTCCTCGCGGACGATCACCCGCGATCCCCGTCGTCGTCAGGATGGAACTTGACGACAGGGGGCACAGGATGATCGAGACAGGTGTGGGCGCTCTCGCCCTTGCGGGCTTCGCCGCGCTGCTCGCGTGGTGGGCACGCAGTGCTCGCACAGGCAGTCTTCCGCGCAACGCGTTGCTCGGCTATCGCAGTCGCCTGACGCTCCACGATGCAGAGGCCTGGCGGGTCGTCAACCGCGCGACATCGGCGTCTGTCTACGTCGCCGCCGCAGGGGCGGCCTTCGGCGCGGTGCTCTCGATCGTTCTCGCCCCGACAGTAGGCCCGAACGCGGCGGCCGCCGCACTCGGGACGGCAGTCGTCTGGGCTCTCGTGTGGATCATCGTGGGGTTCTTTCCCGCGCGTCGGGCCTCGCGCGAATATGCGCGCGCGGCCCGACGCCCGCGGTGACGCCTCAGCGGTCGGCGTCGTGCTCCTGCACGGCGAGGGCGCGCTCGACACCGGCGAGGTTCTCGTTGACGAGTCTGCGAAGGGCCGCCGGCGCGTCGGCGTGGGCGGCGAGCCACTGGCGGGTCGCGTCGCGCAGTGCGAGAGAGGCCAGTGGCGCGGGATACAGCCCCGTGATCAGGTAGTTCGCGATCTGGTAGGTCCGTGACTCCCAGACCGGCAGCAGCATGTCGAAGTACGGCTGGACGAACGACTCCAGCGCCGCGACGCCGGCCGGGTGCACGAATCCGAGAGCGGCCGAGCGCACGACGGTGTTCGGCAGATCGGCGCTGTCGACGAGCGACGCCCACGCGGCGCGCTTGGCGTCGACCGTGGGCAGGGCCGCCTTCGCCTGCGCTGCGAACTCTCCACCCTTGGCCGTGTTGTCCGCAGCCAGCGCCGCATCGATCTGCTCGGCAGAGACGACGCCGCCTGCTGCCAGCGACACCAGCAACGCCCACGAGAGGTCGGCGTCGATCTCGAGCCCCGGCAGCGTCAGCTCCCCGTCGCGCAGAGTGCGCACCGTCTCCCACTGCGCGGGAGTCGCCGCCGCCGAGGCGAAGGCGGTGACGAACTGCAGCTGGCTGTCGCTGCCCGCCTCGGCATCCTGAGCCAGTTCCCACAGGCCGTCGGCGACGCGCACCCGCGCGGCGTCGCGCTTGTCCGGGGCGACGTAGGCGTTCGCGGCGAGCTGCAGCTGCGCGAGGGTCGTGCGCACCGTCGTCGACTCGGTCTCGGCGCCGATGTTGCGCAGCACCAGGTCGATGTAGTCGGATGCCGACGCTTCGGCATCCCGCGTCTGGTCCCAGGCCGCACCCCACACGAGCGAGCGCGCCAGCGGGTCGCTGATGCCGGCGAGGTGGTCGATCGCGGTGGTGAGCGAGCGCGCATCGAGACGGATCTTCGCGTAGGCGAGGTCGTCGTCGTTCAACAGGATGAGGTCGGGCTGACGTTCACCGACGAGCTCGGGCACTTCGGTGAGGTCGCCGTCGACATCCAGTTCGATGTGGCGCGTGCGCACGAGCGCTCCGCCCTCGAGCGCATAGAAGCCGACGCCGAGGCGGTGCGCACGGATCGTGGGGTAGTCGGCCGGCGCGGTCTGCACGATGGCGAACCGCGAGATGACGCCGTCATCGCTCACGCGAAGCTCCGGCGCCAGCGTGTTGACGCCCGCGGTCTCGAGCCACTTCTGCGACCAGCCGGACAGGTCGCGCCCGCTCGTCGCCTCGAGCTCGACCAGCAGGTCGGACAGCTCGGTGTTGCCGAACGCGTGCTTCTGGAAGTACTGACCGACGCCCGCGAAGAAGGCGTCGATGCCCACCCACGCCGCCAACTGCTTGAGCACGGATCCACCCTTGGCGTAGGTGATGCCGTCGAAGTTGACCTGGACGTCTTCGAGGTCGTTGATCGTGGCGACGACCGGATGCGTGGAGGGAAGCTGATCCTGGCGGTAGGCCCAGGTCTTCTCCATCGCGTTGAAAGTCGTCCACGCCTCGGTCCACTCGGTCGCCTCGGCTGTGGCGATGGTCGACGCCCACTCGGCGAACGACTCGTTGAGCCAGAGGTCGTTCCACCACTTCATGGTCACGAGGTCGCCGAACCACATGTGGGCGAGTTCGTGCAGGATCGTGACGACGCGGCGCTCCTTGACGGCGTCGGTCACCTTGCTGCGGAAGACGTAGGTTTCGGTGAACGTCACTGCACCTGCGTTCTCCATCGCCCCTGCGTTGAACTCGGGGACGAAGAGCTGGTCGTACTTGGCGAACGGGTAGGGGACGCCGAACTTCTCCTCGTAGTACGCGAATCCCTGGCGAGTCTTGTCGAAGATGTACTCGGCGTCGAGGTGCTGCCAGAGGCTCTTGCGGCCGTAGACACCGAGCGGAACGACGGCGCCCGAAGCGCTGGTCAGCTCGCTGAAGGTCGCCTCGTACGGGCCGGCGACGATCGCCGTGATATAGGAAGAGATCCGCGGGGTGGGCTCGAACGCCCAGATCGCGGCGCCACCGTCGCCGGGCACCGGCTCGGGAGTGGGGGAGTTGGAGATGACCTTCCAGGCGGCGGGGGCCGTGACGGTGAAGCGGAACGTCGCCTTCAGATCGGGCTGCTCGAACACGGCGAAGACGCGGCGGGAGTCGGGAACCTCGAACTGCGAGTAGAGATAGACCTCGCCATCGACCGGGTCGACGAAGCGGTGCAGGCCTTCGCCCGTGTTGGTGTACAGGCAGTCGGCGTCGACGATGAGCTCGTTCTGCGCACGCAGACCCTCCAGGGCGATGCGGGAGTCGGCGAAGGCGGACACCTCCACGGCGTCACCGTTCAGGGTGATCTCACGCACATCGCGGGCGATGAGGTCGATGAAGGTCGAGGCCCCCTCGGTGGCGCCGAAGCGCACGACCGTGCGTGAGCCGAACACCTCCGGGCCACGAGTGAGGTCGAGCGCGATGTCGTACGACTGCGTCTCGACGATGGCGCGGCGCTCCTGCGCCTCGATGCGGGTGAGGTTCTCTCCAGGCACTGCGGTACTCCCGTGGGTGAGGGGTGTGGTCTGAACCATCCGGCACTGCTGGCGCCGACGGCAACCCGACCAGCCTACGCGGTCGCCGTTTCGCGCTGCACGTGGGTGCGGGCGTGTGCGATAGCGGAGGGCAGATCCGCGAACAGGTGGTTGTGGTGACGGAGAGCCGCCAGCACGCCCACCGAACGGAACAGCTCTTCGTGTCGGGGCTGCACCCCCTTGATCAGCACCGTGATGCCGCGACGCTCCAGAGCCTGCGTGAGCTCGCCGAGCATGTGCGCCCCGGTCGCATCGACCAGTTCGAGCTGACTCATCCGCATGATGACGACCGAGACGTCTCGAATCGCGTCGACCTCGGCCGACACCCGGTCTGCCGAGGTGAACGACAGCGGTCCGTCGAAGCGCAGGATCGCGATGCGCTCGTCACCGGGCTGCGTGTGTCCACGCACGTCTTCCCGCCGCACCTGTGACGCTTGCGACATGCCGCGCAGCGCGAAGAATCCGGCGAAGGCGACTCCGATGACGACCGCCACGATCAGATCGAACGAGACGGTGATGACGGCCGTGGCGACGAAGGCCACGGCATCCGCGCGCGTGGAGCGCAGAATGGCCCGCACGGTGTCCACGTGCACCATCCGGACCGCGGTGACCATCAGCACGCCCGCCAGGGCGGCGAGAGGGATCTGCCCGACGGGGCCGGCGGCCGCGAGCACAACCAGGAGCAGGACGACGGCATGCGTCACCGCGGCGAGGCGGCTGCGGGCGCCGGAGCGGACGTTCACGGCAGTGCGCGCGATCGCTCCGGTCGCGGGCATTCCCCCGAACAGCGATGAACCGATCGATGCGAGCCCCTGCCCGACGAGCTCGCGGTCGGGGTCGTACGTGCCCGTGTCCCCGAGGCTCGCCGCGACGCGGGCGGACAGGAGCGATTCGATCGCGGCCAGGGCCGCAACCGTCGCCGCGGGAGCGGCCAGAGCCGTGAGGCTCGAAAGATCGATCGCCGGCACAGCGGGAGCGGGCAGCGTGCCGGGGAGGGCGCCGATCCGCGCCAGCGGAGCGCCGACGACGAGCGCCGCGGCGGCGACGACGACGATGCCGACCAGAGAACCGGGAACGCCGCGGTGCAACCGAGGGGCGCCCCACATACAGACAACGACGATGCCGACGGCTCCCAGCGCCCACGCGGCATACGCGGGATCGAGATCGGTGACGGCCTGCACGGCTGCGACGATCGCGTTGGAGCTGTGCTCGCTCGCGCCCGCGACATGGGGGGATACGAGTGCCGGGATCTGCTGGGCGAAGATGATCACCGCGATGCCGAGCGTGAATCCTTCGATGACCGGCCACGGGATGAACGAGACGGCCCGCCCGAGTCGCAGCACACCGGCGAGCATCACCAGGATGCCCGCCAACAGCGTCACCACCACGACGGCGCCCGGCCCACGTGTGGCCACGATCGGGACCAGGACGACGACCATCGCTCCGGTGGGTCCGGAGACCTGGACGTGGGAGCCACCGAACACCGCCGCGAGCACCCCGGCCACGACGGCCGTCACCAGGCCCGCCTCCGCGCTGAGGCCCGCGCTCACGCCGAAGCCCAGCGCCAGGGGGAGTGCGACGATCCCCACCGTGACACCCGCGACCAGGTCACCGCGCCACGAGCGCGCGAGACCCGCGTAGTCCGCGCGCGAGGGCAGCAGGGTGCGGACCCGCAGGTTCACGAGCGCGCCGCCGGCAGGGCGGGCAACGACTGCGCATCGACGAGGAGGTCGCCGTCCGCGCTCAGGATGCCGAGGAGCAGCTCGCGCGCCGCGGTCAGCAGGTCCGCGACGCGGGGATCGGCCAACCGGTAATAGACGTGACTGGCGCGGCGCTCAGACTCGACAAGGCGGTGACGGCGCAGCACGGAGAGGTGCTGCGACAAGTGGGACGCCTCCAGCCCGGTCTCCGCCTGGAGGTCCGCGACGCGCACCTCCTCGGCCCCGGCGAGCAGTTCGAGAAGGCGAATGCGGAAGGGGTGCGCGAGGCCTTTGAAGAGGTTCGCCTTGACCTCGTAGAGGGGACGCTGACTCTGGGTGAATGGCATGATCATTCCATCATATCGACACGTGCTGCGGCGCCACAGTGACGTCGCAGCGACGCCGCAGTGACGCCGAGCGCTCCCTAGGATGGGGGCATGCGCATCCACATCGCCACCGATCATGCGGGGCTCGAGTTCTCGACGCAGCTGCAGCACCACCTCGCGGAGCAGGGCCACGACGTCGTGGACCACGGCCCGATCGAGTATGACCCGCTCGACGACTACCCCGCCTTCTGCATCCGTGCCGCCCAGGCCGTCGTGCGCGACCAGGCCGCCGGGATCGAGACGCTGGGCGTCGTCTTCGGCGGATCGGGTAACGGCGAGCAGATCGCCGCCAACAAGGTACGCGGCATCCGGGCGGCGCTCGTGTGGAGCATCGCCACGGCCGAGCTGGCGCGGGAGCACAACGATGCCAACGTGATCTCCATCGGCGCGCGCCAGCACACCGTTGATGAGGCGATCGCCTTCATCGACCGCTTCATCGCGACACCGTTCTCGGGTGAGGAGCGCCACGCGCGCCGCATCGCTCAGCTGGCCGCATTCGAGAACGACGGGACGCTCCTTCCGGATCCGCGCGCCGCTGCGGCAGCGCCGGCCGGTGGCGAGTCCGTCGACGCGATGGATCCCGAAGCCGGCTGATGCCCGAAGGTCACTCCGTACACCGCATCGCGCGCCAGTTCGATCGGAACTTCGTCGGACGAGAGGTCTCGGCATCCAGTCCACAGGGCCGCTTCGCCGAGGGCGCCGCGGTCATCGACGGCCGTGAAGCCCTGGAAGTGCGCGCCGTCGGCAAGCAGATGTTCCTCGCCTTCGATGGCGACGTCTGGCTGCGTGTGCACCTCGGTATGTACGGCGCGTGGGACTTCGCGGGCGAGATCGAGATCGACCCCACCATCGCCTCGGCCAACGGCCGCATGGGACAGACCAATCAACGGGGAACCGACCTCGGTGCCGTCTACGACGCCGACGGCGAGAACTCGCTGAGCTCGATCGGCGCACCGCGCAAGGCTCGCGTGCACGTCCGGATGAGCGAGCAGACACGCGGCCTCGACGGCGCCGACGAGACCGCGTGGCCTCCGCCGATCGTCGGACAGGTTCGGCTGCGCCTGCTCACCGCCGTCACCTCCGCGGACCTCCGAGGCCCCACCGCCTGCGAGCTGCAGACGCCGGACGAGGTGCAGGCGACGATCGCGAAGCTCGGACCCGACCCTCTGGTCGATGATCTCGCCGAGGGGGAGGAGCGCTTCGTCGCGGCCGTCCGCCGCAAGGCGACGCCGATCGGCCTTCTGCTCATGGACCAGTCCGTCGTCAGCGGCATCGGCAACGTCTACCGCGCCGAGCTGCTGTACCGCGCACTGCTCGACCCGCACACGCCCGGAAAGATGGTTCCCGAAGAGCTCGTCCGACAGCTCTGGCGCGACTGGACACGCCTGCTCGTGATCGGAGTCGAGACGGGTCAGATGATGACCATGGACGACCTCGATCCCGAGGCCTACCGGCGCGCGATGGCGAGTCGCGATGATCGGCACTGGGTGTACCACCGCGCCGGGCTGCCCTGTCGCGTCTGCGGCACCGAGATCGTGCTCGAGGAGATGGCCGCCCGAAAGCTCTACTGGTGCCCGAACTGCCAGAAGTGAGGCATCGATGAGACAGAACCCGAGCTTCACCGTGACCGACGTCGCGGAGCTGCGTCGCATCCTCGACGAGAACCTCTGGATGACGCTCGTGAGCCACGGCCCCGATGGTCTGGTCGCCTCGCATTACGCCGTGCTCCTGGACGACGACCACGACGACCTCACGGTCGTCGGTCACGTCGGCAAGCCGGACGATGCGATCCACGGTCTGGGACAGCACGAGCTGCTGGTGATCGCCCAGGGGCCGCACGGGTACATCTCGCCGCAGTGGTACCTGCCGGGGCCGAACGTCCCGACCTGGAACTACGTCGCCGTGCACCTCTCCGGCATCCCCGAGATCCTCACCCCGGACGAGAATCTCCGTGTGTTGGAGCGGCTGGTGGCACGCTTCGAGAGCGCACTGCCCCAGCCGCGGCTGATGTGGCAGCCGCCCAACGACGAAGACTTCATCCGCCGACTGGAACGGGGCACGGTCGGCTTCCGCCTGACGCCCACGAAGGTGGTGGCCAAGCGCAAGCTGAGTCAGAACCGACCAGACGAGACCGTTGACGAGATCGTCGAACAGTTGGAAGCCGGCAGTCCCTACGCCGACCCGCGCCTGGCCGGGGAGATGCGCCGCGCGCACGAGGCCCTGCGGGCCGCGCGTGGTGCACAACTCCGCCTGAACGGGCCGGGGCAGCCGTCGCCGTCGCCGTCGCCAGGTCGTGAGGAGGAGTTGTGAACGGGATGCCGCCGCGAGGCGCGACCGTCGACGTGATCGCCGATGCCCGCCTGACGGGTGCGGAGCGTCTCGACCCGTTCGGTGACGACCCGGTCGACATCCACCTCGCCCAGGGGCGGATCGTCGACATCGCCCCGTCGCGCGCGCTTCCCCGACGCGGCGAGGTGCTCGACGCGGATGGCGGCTGGGTGATCCCGGGACTCTGGGACCACCACGTGCACACAGTCCAGTGGGCGCTCGTCGCGCAGCGCGTGGCGCTGGGCGGAGTCAGATCGGCCGCAGAGGCTGCAGCGATCATGGGCCGCACCGCACCGTTGGCCGACGGCCGCCGGGTCGGAACGGGCTTCCGTGACGCACTGTGGCCCGATGAGATGTCACTCGCGACCCTGGATGCAGCGACCGGCGACGTTCCGACGTATCTCATCAACGCCGATGTGCACAGCGTGTGGCTCAACACGGCGGCGTTGCGTCGTGAAGGGTTCGCGCCCGACGACAGCGGCGTTCTCCGCGAAGAGCCCGCCTTCGAGATCTCGCGCAGGCTCAACGCCGCCGATCCTCTGGAGGGCGGTCGCCTTGTCGGCGACGCGCTGAGCGCGGCTGCAGCTCGCGGGGTCGTGGGCATCGTCGATCTCGACATGGCGTGGAACGCCGACGCGTGGCGGCGTCGCCTGTCCGCCGGCTTCGACACGACCCGCGTGCGCTTCGGCATCTATCCACCGCAGCTCGATCGCGCCCTGTCGGAGGGACTGGCGTCGGGTGATGCCCTGGACGCCGCGGGACTCGTGCGGGTCGGTCCGCTCAAGATCATCACCGACGGGTCGCTCGGCACCCGGACGGCGGCGTGCTCGCACGCCTACCCCGACGATCCGCACAACCACGGCGTGCTGACCGTGACGCCGGAGGTGCTCGTCGACCTGATGACGCGCGCCACCGGGGGAGGCCTGGCCTGTGCCGTCCACGCCATCGGCGACGTCGCGAACTCGCACGCTCTCGACGCCTTCGCCGGCACGGGAGCGACGGGGACGATCGAACACGCGCAGTTGGTCGCGCATGCGGATATCCCGCGCTTCGGGAGGCTCGGCATCGGCGCGAGCGTCCAACCCGAGCATGCGATCGATGACCGCGACATGACCGACACGATCTGGGCGACACAGACGAGTGTGCCGTACGCGCTGCGCTCGCTCGCCGCAACAGGGGCGAACCTTCTGTTCGGATCCGACGCGCCGGTCGCGGCCCTCGACCCCTGGGCCGCGATGGCGGCCGCCGTTTTCCGCACGCGCGACGGTCGCCCGGCCTGGCGCCCGGACGAGGGAGTGGATGCCGCCACCGCCCTCGCCGCGTCCACGGAGGGCGGCTCGCACACCGGCTCGGCGCTGTTTCCCGGCGACATCGCCGACCTCGTGGTCGTCGACCGCGACCCGCTGACGGCCGCGGAGGCGGATCTGCGCGCGACGCGCGCACACGCGACCATGATCGAAGGCCGCCTCACACACGTGGGGTGAGCCCGAGCAACGACGAACGCCCCGGGATCCGATCCCGGGGCGTTCGTCTCGAGCCGTCGTTACGCGGCGAGGTGGGCCGAGAGGAACCAACGGTCCTTCTCGAGGCCGGCCTTGATCGCGATCGCGACGTCCTGGCTGGTGAGGTCGGTCTCGTCGAGGCCGTCGATCGCGGCCTGCACGTCGGCGATGACGGCATCCATGTCCGAGACGATGGCGACGATCTCGTCCTGCCACTGCGCGAAGCCCGCGGGAACCGCGGTCGCTCCGGTCTTCTCCGCGACGGTGGACACGCGCGCGTCGAGAGGCAGGCCGAGGGCGACGATGCGCTCGGCGGCCAGGTCGGCGAAGCCCTGGGCGTTGCTGACGACCTGGTCGAGCAGCTCATGGATCGCGATGAAGTTCGCGCCGCGCACGTTCCAGTGCGCCTGCTTGCCGTTGACGGCGAGAGCCTGCAGTCCGAGAACCACGGGCGTCAGGAACTGGGCGGTGCCGGCGGCCGCCTCGGGGCCGGCAGCGGTCATGGAAATGTTCTGCGTCTTGGTCATGATCTCGTCTCCATTCGTCGTGGGTCTCCCACGTTGATGACAACGCTAGCGAGCGCCTCGCATTCCGCAAGGAAGAGAAGGCTGGGCTTACGGACGGGCCGTGAATTTGATACGGAGACTATCGTCGGCCTCATGACGATCGCCGAAGACGCCTCGATTCTGTCCATCCCTGCCGGTCGGCCGGTGCTGCACGAGACCGCGTTCGTCGCCTCGGGCGCGCGTGTCGTCGGTGACGTCACTCTCGAAGAGGGCGCGAGTGTCTGGTACAACGCCGTCGTGCGCGGCGACAGCGCTTCGATCGCTCTGGGAGCCGGAAGCAACCTGCAGGACAATGTCTCGGTGCACGTGGATGCCGATCACCCCGTGATCATCGGGCGGAACGTGTCGGTCGGTCACAATGCGGTCGTCCACGGATGCACGATCGGCGACGGCTCACTGATCGGGATGGGCAGCGTGGTTCTCTCTGGCGCGGTCATCGGTTCGGGATGCCTCATCGCCGGGGGAGCGGTGGTGCTGGAGGGGACCGTCATTCCGGATGGATCGCTTGTGGCCGGTGTCCCCGCCAAGGTGCGCCGCGAGCTCACCGCCGAAGAGAAGGCCGGTATCCTCCGCAACGCCCAGATCTATCGGGCGCACTCGACCGCGCACGCGACGGCATCCGACGGGCGCTGATCTTGCCACGCCCGTGATCTTGTCGCAGGCCCCTCGATGCTCATATGGAGGGGATGACGGGAATCGAACCCGCACCATCAGTTTGGAAGACTGAGGCTCTACCATTGAGCTACATCCCCGAGGCCGCTTGCGAGCGGCATCCCGAAGAGTCTACAAGGTCTTGTCGGCTAGACTGACCAACGGCCGTTATTCGGCGCACGCGACCTGAAAAGGTGAGTGCGCGCCCGGGGCGTAGCTCAGCTTGGTAGAGCGCCCGCTTTGGGAGCGGGAGGCCGCAGGTTCAAATCCTGTCGCCCCGACACGAACGACCCCCAGACCTAAGAAACCACGGACGCGCACGTGTGCGTCCGGACACGAGGAGAACACAGGCATGGTCACCAGCACCGTCGAGAAGCTCAGCCCCACGCGGGTCAAGCTGCACATCACGGTCACCCCGGACGAGCTCAAGCCGAGCATCTCGCACGCGTACGAGCACATCGCCCAGGACATCCAGATCCCCGGTTTCCGCAAGGGCAAGGTTCCCGCCCCGATCATCGACCAGCGCGTCGGCCGTGGTGCCGTCATCGAGCACGCGGTCAGCGAGGGACTGGATGCCTTCTACCGCGAAGCCGTCACCGCCAACGAGGTGCGCATCGTCGGCCGTCCGTCGGCCGAGGTCATCGAATGGCCCAGCGACAAGGACTTCTCCGGTGACCTCAAGGTCGAGGTCGAGGTGGACGTGCGTCCCGAGTTCGATCTGCCGGCCCTCGACGACGTCACCGTCGAGATCGACGCCGTCGAGACCGACGCGGCCGCCGTCGATGCGGAGCTCGACCGCCTGCGCGGCCGCTTCGGCACGCTGGTGACCGTCGACCGTCCCGCAGCCAAGGGCGACTTCGTCGAGCTGAACCTCGTCGCAACGATCGACGGCGCGGAGATCGACCGCGCAGAGGGCGTGTCGTACGAGGTCGGCTCGGGCGAGCTGCTCGAGGGCATCGACGAGGCCGTCGAGTCGCTCACCGCCGGTGAGGACACGACGTTCCGCAGCTCCCTCGTCGGCGGCGACCACGCCGGCCAGGAGGCGGAGGTCTCGGTGACCGTCACCGCCGTCAAGGAGCGCGAGCTGCCCGAAGCCGACGACGACTTCGCGCAGATGGCCAGCGAGTTCGACACCATCGCAGAGCTGCGCGAGAGCCTCGCCGAGCGTGTCTCGGAGCAGTCGGTGTACCTCCAGGGCGCTGCGGCGCGCGACAAGCTCATCGAGGCGCTGCTCGCCAAGGTCGAGATCCCGGTGCCGGCGCAGCTGGTCGAGGACGAGGTGCACACGCACCTCGAGGGCGAGGGCCGCCTGGAGGACGACGAGCACCGTGCCGAGGTCACCGAGGCCAGCGAGAAGCAGTTCCGCACGCAGATGATCCTCGACAAGCTTGCCGAGGCTCACGACGTGCAGGTCTCGCAGGAGGAGCTGACGCAGTACCTCATCCAGTCGGCCGCGCAGTACGGTATGGCTCCCCAGGAGTTCGTCGACGCTCTTCAGCAGGGTGGGCAGCTGCCCGCCATGGTCGGCGAGGTCGCCCGCAACAAGGCCCTCGCGATCGCCCTCGGCAAGGTGTCGGTCGTCGACACCAACGGCAAGGCGGTCGACCTGACCGGCTTCGTGGTCGAGGATGAGGCAGACGCCGAGGCCGAGGTCGTCGCGGAGGCGGAGGAGATCGCCGATGAGGCGGCCGCCGCAGAGGCGAAGCCGGCGAAGAAGGCGCCCGCGCGCAAGCCCGCGGCCAAGAAGGCCGACGCGGATGCCGCCGAGGAGCCGGCCGCGAAGAAGCCCGCCGCCAAGAAGCCCGCCGCCAAGAAGGCGCCGGCGAAGAAGGCCGACGCGGAGTAAGTCGCCCGGGATCGTTCCCCCTGAAGGGCCGGATGCTGCGGCATCCGGCCCTTCGGCGTCGTCCGGGCGGCGCACGCGACACGAGGCTCCGCCGACGGCGAACACGGGCGAGGCGGCCTGCCTGCGCAGATAGATTCAATGGCGTACGGAAACCCGGAATCAGGAGTATCCATGGCTGAACCACTTGTCGCTACGAGCGTCTTCGACAGACTGCTGAGAGACCGCATCATCTGGCTGGGGTCGGAGGTGCGCGACGAGAACGCGAACGAGATCTGCGCCAAGATCCTGCTTCTCGCGGCCGAAGACAGCGAGAAGGACATCTACCTCTACATCAACTCGCCCGGCGGCTCGATCACTGCGGGCATGGCGATCTACGACACGATGCAGTTCGTCCCGAACGACATCGTCACCGTCGGCATCGGCATGGCCGCCTCGATGGGACAGCTGCTGCTCACCGCCGGCACCAAGGGCAAGCGCTACATCACGCCGAACGCCCGCGTGCTGCTGCACCAGCCGCACGGCGGCTTCGGCGGCACGGCGAGCGACATCCAGACGCAGGCACAGCTCATCCTCGACATGAAGAAGCGTCTCGCCGAGATCACCGCCGCCCAGACCGGCAAGTCGGTCGAGCAGATCAACGCCGACGGTGACCGCGATCGGTGGTTCTCCGCCGAGGAGGCCCTGGCGTACGGCTTCGTCGACCACATCCGCGAGTCGGCCACCGATGTCATCGGCGGCGGCGGCACCAAGAACTGAAGGAACTGAGAATGAACATGCCCACCGCCGGCATCCCGCAGGGCTTCCAGATGCCCTCCAGCCGCTACATCCTGCCGCAGTTCGAGGAGCGCACCGCCTACGGCTACAAGCGTCAGGATCCGTACAACAAGCTGTTCGAGGATCGGATCATCTTCCTCGGCGTCCAGGTCGACGACGCGTCGGCCGACGATGTCATGGCGCAGCTGCTTGTGCTCGAGTCTCAGGACCCGGACCGCGACATCATCATGTACATCAACTCGCCGGGCGGCTCCTTCACCGCGATGACCGCCATCTACGACACGATGCAGTTCGTGTCTCCGGAGATCCAGACGGTCGTCCTGGGGCAGGCAGCCTCCGCCGCCTCCGTGCTGCTCGCTGCCGGGGCCCCGGGCAAGCGGCTGGCACTGCCCAATGCCCGAATCCTGATGCACCAGCCCGCCGTCGGCGAGTCGGGACACGGTCAGGCATCGGACATCGAGATCCAGGCCGCCGAGATCATGCGCATGCGCACATGGCTGGAGGAGACGATGGCGCGCCACACCAACCGCACGCAGGAGCAGGTGCACAAGGACATCGACCGCGACAAGATCCTGTCGGCCTCCGAAGCGCTCGAGTACGGCGTCGTCGACCAGGTGCTGACCTCGCGCAAGCGCGTTCCGGCTGCGCTCACCTCCTGACCGGACACCACCCGACACAGGCCCCGCCGTCGCTTCGACCGCGGGGCCTCGTCAGGTGCGCAGAGTTTCACAACCGTGTCGCAATCCGGCGAGATGTCCGTCGCAGCGGTTAGGCTCGAATCGCATCCCTGAGAGTCTTCTGGAGGAGGAGCACCATGGCTCGCATCGGTGAGAGCGCCGACCTGTTCAAATGCTCCTTCTGCGGCAAGAGCCAGAAGCAGGTGCAGCAGTTGATCGCCGGTCCCGGCGTCTACATCTGCGACGAATGCGTCGAGCTGTGCAACGAGATCATCGAAGAACGCATGGCCGAGTCTTCGGACGGTGTCGTCAGCGACTTCGACCTCCCCAAGCCTCGCGAGATCTTCTCGTTCCTCGAGGAGTACGTCGTCGGTCAGGAACCGGCGAAGAGGGCTCTCGCCGTCGCCGTCTACAACCACTACAAGCGCGTGCGCGCCCACGGCACCCTGCAGTCGGCCGAGCAACGTGCCGACGAGGTGGAGATCGCGAAGAGCAACATCCTCCTGCTCGGTCCCACCGGCTGCGGAAAGACCTACCTCGCCCAGACGCTCGCAAAGCGCCTCAACGTGCCCTTCGCCGTTGCGGATGCGACCGCACTGACCGAGGCCGGCTACGTCGGCGAAGACGTCGAGAACATCCTCCTGAAGCTCCTGCAGGCCGCAGACTTCGATGTGAAGCGCGCCGAGACCGGCATCATCTACATCGATGAGGTCGACAAGATCGCGCGCAAGGCCGAGAACCCGTCGATCACCCGCGATGTGTCCGGCGAAGGCGTTCAGCAGGCGCTCCTGAAGATCCTGGAGGGGACGGTCGCGTCCGTGCCTCCGCAAGGCGGTCGTAAGCACCCGCACCAGGAGTTCATCCAGATCGACACCACCAACGTCCTGTTCATCGTCGCGGGGGCCTTCGCCGGTCTCGAGGACATCATCTCGGCGCGTGTCGGCAAGCACGGCATCGGGTTCGGGGCACCGCTGCACCGAAAGTCGGAAGATCTGAACCTCTTCGGCGAGGTGCAGCCCGAAGACCTTCACAAGTTCGGCCTGATCCCCGAGTTCATCGGTCGACTGCCCGTCGTGACCTCCGTGGCGCCGCTCGACCAGGCCGCGCTCATCGAGATCCTCACCGGGCCGAAGAACGCGTTCGTGAAGCAGTATCAGCGCATGTTCGAACTCGACGGTGCAGAGCTGGAGTTCGAGGACGATGCGCTTCGCGCGATCGCCGACCTCGCCGTGGCGCGCAAGACCGGCGCGCGCGGCCTCCGCGCCATCCTCGAGGACGTCCTCGGTCCCATCATGTTCGACATCCCCTCCACCGACGACGTCGCCAAGGTCATCGTGACCCGCGCAGCCGTGACTGAAGGAGCTCCGCCGACCCTCGTGCTGGAGCACAAGCGCAAGAGCGCCTGACGCGGTGTCAGCGCCGAACACGTCACCCGAGCAGCCCTCCAAGGCCGTTCGCGTGCTCCGCGTCACCGTCGCGATCGTGATGGCCACCCTCATCCTCGTCGGTGTCGGAGCCGTCACCTTCATGCACGCCTTCGGCCCGCGCGACGGAGAATCGATCGCGCATGCGCGCGTCGACATGGCGGCACGCGAGCTGCAACGGCGGGTGAACCAGCCGGGCCCGGGTGTGGATGCACAGACGCTCGCCGCCGCCGAGTTCATCGGGACGGTCGGGGGAGCAGACGTCCACGCGTATTCGTGGCGCGGGTCGACGTCCGATCCCGACGGGGCCCGCATCGACGTCCGCCTGCGCGTGAGCGTCCAACCGCAACCGTCCCGCGAACTCTTCCAGCCCGGTGTCGCCGCAGGAAGCGCCACGGAGTGCTTCCGGTTCCACGTGCGGCAGGGTCGCTCGTCCTATCGGCCGATCGAATGCCCCGCCTCGATTCCGTCCTCGACGCCGACCCTCCCCGCGTCCGCGGCCCCCTCGCCGTCAGCGACGCCCCTTCCGATTCCCTCGGCGACACCCTGAGCGAGGCAGCGGGAGGTGGCGCCATCGCACACCGCCTCCCGCCCGCTCGTCAGCTTCCGAGTCCTCGCCGCACCAGCAGAGGCGCGATGTCGGCATCCCGCCCGCGGAAGTCACGGTACGCCTCCAACGGGTCCTTCGAGCCGCCCACTCCGAGCACGCGGTCGCGGAAGCGATCGCCACCGGCGCGGGTCAAGCCCCCGTTCTCCGCGAACCACTCGACCGTGTCGGCGTCGAGCACTTCGCTCCAGATGTACGAGTAGTAGCCCGCGCTGTAGCCGCCCGAGAACACGTGAGCGAAGTAGGTGGACGAGTACCGCGTCGGCACGACCGGATTGTGCAGACCGATGTCCGCCAGCGCCGCTGCCTCGAACGCGGCGACGTCCGTCACCGCACCGGCCTCCTCGACGTTCACGCCGTGCCATGCCTGGTCGAGCCACGCCGCGGCCAGGTACTCACTCGTGGCGAACCCCTGGTTGAAGGCTTCGGAGGCGTGCAGGCGGGCGACGACGTCGGCGGGCAACGGCTCGCCGGTGTCGATGTGCCGAGCATACGAGGAGAGCACCTCCGGCCAGAGGATCCACATCTCGTTCACCTGACTCGGGAACTCCACGAAGTCGCGGAAGACCGCGGTGCCGGCGAAGTGCGGGAAGGTCACCGTCGCGAACAGACCGTGCAGCGCGTGCCCGAACTCGTGGAACATCGTCGTGACCTCGTCGAGCGTCAGGAGCGTCGGCTTGCCGGCCGCCGGCTTGGGCACGTTGAGGTTGTTCACGACGATCGAACGCGTACCGCGCAGGTGCGACTGCGTCACGATGGAGTTCATCCATGCCCCGCCGCGCTTGGTGTCGCGCGTGTAGAGGTCGAAGAGGAACAGGCCGAGCGCGGATCCGTCGGCGTTGTGCACTTCGAAGACGCGCACGTCGGGGTGGTAGGCGGGAAGATCGGGACGTTCGGTGAACGTGATGCCGTACAGCGAGGTCGCGGCGAAGAAGACCCCGTCGACGAGCACCCGCTCCGCCTCGAACCAGGGCCGCAGTGCCGTGCGATCCACGGCATACTCCGCTTCGCGCACACGCTCGGTATAGAACGCCCAGTCGTGCGCTTCGAGCGGGAACGACTCGGGCTCAGCGTCCACCATCGCCTGCAGCGCCGCCTGCTCCGCGCGCGCGTTGGCCGCCGCCGGTGCAGCGAGCTGCCGCAACAGCGCACGGACGGCCTCGGGAGAGCCGGCCGTCTCGTCGCTGGTCACGTAGGCGGCGTGGTTCTCGTATCCGAGGAGCGCAGCCCGCTGCGCACGCAGGCGCACGATCTGACGCAGCACGTCGCGATTGTCGTTCGCGTTGCCGCGCGAGCCACGCGATCGCGAGGCCGCGAGCAGACGTCGGCGGCTCTCGCGGCGCGTGAGGCTCGACAGGTACGGATGCCCGGTGAAGAGCGTGAGCGTCACGACGTAGCGCCCCTCGAGTCCGCGGTCCGCGGCATTCTGCGCGGCGGCAGACAACTCACCGTCCGTCAGGCCGTCGAGCTCGTCCGCGGAGTCGAAGACGACGGCGAGGTCGTTCGTGTCCGCGAGCAGATTCTTCTCGAACGTCGTCGTGAGCACCGACAGCCGCTGGTTGAGATCCGTGAGCTGCTGCTTCTCGGCATCGTCGAGCCCCGCGCCGGCATGAGCCATCTCGCGGAATCGACGTTCGACCAGATAGCGCTCCTCTGCGCTCAGCGCATGTTCGTCGCGACCGTCGAAAACGGCCCGTACTCTCGCGAAGAGCGCGCCGTCCAATTGCACGGCATCGTGATGGGCGGCCATCAGCGGCGCGAGCGTCTCTTCGACCTCCTGGATCTCGGGCGTCGCGTCGGCGGAGGAGACCGTGTAGAAGGTGCGCGTCACCTGGCCCAAGAGCTCTCCGGCGCGCTCCAACGCGACGATCGTGTTCTCGAAGGTGGGGGCGGACTCGTCAGCGACGATGGCATCGATCTCGCTGCGGTGCCGCGCGAACCCCTCCATGAACGCGGGGAGATAGTGCGCCGGGGCGATCGACGAGTAGTCGGGGAGGCCGTAGGGCAGTGAAGAGGGTGCCAGCAGAGGATTGGAGTCGACGTCGATCATCCCTCCAGCGTAGGCCGGAAATTTCCAAAGATCTGGTTGCAAAGGCTTCTTTGCAAGAGTAGCTTTGCATCATGACCCCCGATGATGCACCCGACGGATCCGTAACGGGACGCGCCGAAGAGCGCCGACTCGACGCCGGAGCGCTGCGCGCCCTCGCCCACCCGCTGCGGATCGAGATCTTCGACATCCTCAACCAGTACGGCCCGCAGACGGCCAGTTCCTTGGCGGCGATGACGGGGGAGTCGTCCGGGGCAACCAGCTACCACCTACGCGCACTCGCGAAGCACGACCTCATCCGAGAGATCAGTGACCGCGGCACGGGACGCGAGCGCTGGTGGGAGCGGCCCCGCGGCGGCATCTCCTTCACCAACCCGGAGGCGATGAAGACGCCCGCCGGCAAGGCCGCCACGCAACTCGTCATGAGCGAGTTCCTCACGCGGCGTCACCAGCAGTTGATGCGCTACGTGACCGAGAGCTTGGCCTCTCCCGACGGCCTCGACGAAGCCAACGCGATGGTCGCCACCTCGACGTTGCGACTCACTCCGGCACAGACGGAGGCGCTCATCACCGAGATGCACGAGCTCGTGCTGCGCTACGGCGACCTCTACCGCGATCAGACCGGCGAGGACCTCCATCCCATCAGCATCCGCACCGACGTTTTCCCGCTCCCCGAAGATGGACTCAGCTCATGACGACTCCCGCCACCCACGAGGATGCCGGGGCACCGGCATCCTCGCCGCTGCCACCCGTCCACCGGGCCCCGCTCGGGCGGGGTTTTCGCACGCTGTGGTCGGCGGCGGTCTTCAGCAACCTCGCCGACGGTGTCGGACGCACGGCGGTGCCCCTGATCGCCATCACGCTGAGCTCCGACCCGCTGGTGATCTCGGTGCTGTCGGCATTGGCGTTCGTGCCGTGGTTGATTTTCGGCTTGCCCGCGGGGATGATCGTCGACCGCCTGGATCGGCGCTACGTCATGGCGTTGGCGAACGTGATCCGGGGAAGCGTGGCGCTGTGGCTCGCCGTCCTCGGTGCCTCCGGCAGCCTGAGCCTCTGGGCGCTGTTCGTCGGCACGCTGGTGTTCGGCCTGGGCGAGACGCTGTTCGACAACGCCACGAATGCGGTCATCCCCGGCGTGGTCGAGCGTGATCAACTCGATCGCGCGAACGGGTGGATCCAGGCTGCTCAGGTGACCGTCGACAGTTTCATCGCCACCCCGATCTCCGGCATCCTGTTCGCCGTCTCACTCGCCCTGCCGCTCTGGATCGGTTCGGCGGGGTACCTTGTCCCGGTCGTCCTCGCTCTGCTGCTTCCCCTTTCGGCGGATCGGCCGCTTCGCGCGCCGGCCGATCCTGACGACGCCGCTCTTCCTGCTGCACAGCGCTCGGGGGCGCGGGAGGCGCTCTCCTACCTGTGGCATCACCGCTATCTGCGCACGATGGTCGTGTTCACCTCGTTCACCGGAAGCGCGCTGGCTTTCGCGCAGGCGGTCATCGTCCTCTTCTTCGTCGACGCGCTGGCCGTCCCGGCCGCTGCCATCGGGTTCGTCACCGCCGGTCTCGGGGTAGGCGCCCTGTGCGGATCGCTGCTCGCGCCGCGTCTGGTGGCTCGATGGGGGCGGGGCCCGGTGATGTTCGCAGCAATCCTCAGCGGAGGTGTCGCGATGCTTCTCACCGGCATCGCACCGTCGGTCTGGACGGCCATCCTCGCCTTCGCAACCGCCGCGTGCGCGGTGTCGATCTGGAACGTGCCGTGGGGCAGCCTGCGTCAGCAGATCATCCCGCCCGACATGTTCGGCCGCGTGCTCGGCATCACGCGCACCCTCACCTGGGGGCTGTTCCCGATCGCCACGATCCTCGGCGGCCTCGTCGCGCGGATCGATCTGCGCCTGCCCTTCCTCATCGGTGGCGCGGCGACGGCGATCGTCGCTCTCCTCGGCATGCGACTGCTCATCGCGGGGACGCGACAGGCGGGAGCGGAGATCGCTTGACGGCGCTCAAGGCGGCGATGTCGGAGCAGACCCCTACCGTCGTTGGCATGGGGCGAATCATCTTCGACACCGCCGTTTCGCTCGACGGCTTCATCGCCGATACGGACGGCTCACTCGAGTGGCTCTTCGCTGCGGCCGGCGGGACCGACCCCGATCCAGACCTGCTTCCCTCGAACGCCGGCGCTCTGGTGGAGGGGGCGACGACGTACGAGTGGGTACTCGCGGCGGAGGATCTGCTGGTGCGCCCCGAGCGCTGGCGAGAGCTCTATGGCGACACGCCCACGTTCGTCTTCACCACGCGCGCGCTGCCGATTCCCGCGGGCGCCGATGTCACCTTCGTCTCCGGTGCGGTCGCTGCGGCGCTGCCGCGGATCCGCGCGTCGGCAGGAGACCGTGACATCTGGGTCGTGGGGGGCGGAGACCTGGCGGGTCAGTTCTTCGACGCGGGTGCCCTCGACGAGATCGCCGTGTCGGTCGCGCCCGTCACGCTCGGCGCAGGGGCGCCGCTGCTGCCCCGGCGCATCGAAGCAGAGCGCCTCTCCTTGCGCTCTGCTCACGCGGCTGGGCCCTTCGCCCGGCTCGTCTACGACGTCGTGCCGCCGACGCCGTCCTTCACCTAGGAGCGCCCGTTCTCAGCCGAACTCATCCTCGTCGTCGTGCCGCACGAGCACCTCACCGGATGCCGTGGCCTCCACGATCACGCCGGTGTCCAACTCGGCGATCGGGCGCCCCTCCAAGAAGGTCAGCGTCCAGCGAGGGCGCGGCTGGCCGAGGTCGTCGCCGGGTAGGGCGCGATCGACAGCGTGGATCTGCGGTCGCAGGACGGCAGGAACGGCCGCCGGCGGCTCGTCGCCGCTGGTCCAGCGTGTCCCGAGCTGCATCTCACGCCTCCGGAGCGAGCTCGACGGCCTGCACGACCAGGCCTTCCCCGCCACCGACCAGCTCCAGCTCGGCGATGCGCCCGACAGCCTTGAGGTCGCCCTCTGCGAGACGGAGGGCGGCGATGGTCACGTCGTCACCCCCGAGCACGAGGCGCGCCACCGGCGTCTTCTGAGACGCCTTGGCCTCGGTCTTGGCACGGCGGATGCCGATGAGCGCAGCGCTGGCCGCCGCGAGCACGCCCGGGTCACCGGGTGCGCCGCCGTCGACAGGCTCAGGCCAGGACGCAGTGTGCACCGAGCCGTCCTCGAACCATGACCAGGCTTCCTCCGTCGCGAACGCGAGCACGGGGGCGAGGAGACGCAGCAACGTCGACAGCGCCGTGCGCAGCGCCAGGGCGGCAGAAGCCTGACCGACGTCGGTCTGGTTGTAGGCGCGCTCCTTGACCAGTTCGAGATAGTCGTCGCAGAAGGTCCAGAAGAACGCCTCGGTGATCTCCAGGGCGCGTGCGTGGTCGTACGCCTCGAAGGCGGCCGTCGCGTCGCGCACGACGCGGTCCAGGGTCGCGAGCATCGCGGCGTCCAAGGCGTGCGTCACCGCGGCACCCGCGGGAACCGGGAACGACAGCACGAACTTGGCGGCGTTGAGCACCTTGATCGCCAGTCGTCGCCCGATCTTCACCTGGGTCGGGTTCTGGGGGTCGAAGGCCGCGTCGGCGCCCAGACGGCTGGAGGCGGCCCAATAGCGCACCGCGTCGGTGCCGTGCTGGTCGAGGATGTCGGCAGGCGTGACCACGTTGCCCTTGGACTTCGACATCTTCTTGCGATCGGGATCGACGATGAAGCCGCTGATGGCGGCATCCGACCACGGAGCCCGATCGTCCTCGAGAGCCGAACGCACCATCGTCGAGAACAGCCACGTGCGGATGATGTCCTGTCCCTGCGGACGCAGGTCGAACGGTGCGACGACATTCCAGAGCTCGTCGTCGCGCTGCCACCCGCCGGCCAGCTGGGGAGTCAGCGAAGACGTCGCCCACGTGTCGAAGATGTCCTTCTCTCCCTCGAAGCCGCCGGGCACGCCCCGCTGCGACTCGTCATACCCGGGGGCCGCGTCGGTCGTCGGATCCACCGGCAGCGACGCGGCATCCGCCGTGATCACAGCGCCGTCGATCCTCTCGCCGTTCTCGTCGAGCGGGTACCAGACGGGGATGGGCACTCCGAAGAAGCGCTGACGGCTGATGAGCCAGTCACCGGTGAGGCCGTTGGTCCAGTTCTCGTAGCGCACGCGCATGAAGTCCGGATGCCACTGCATGCCCTGACCGAGTTCGATGAGCTTCTCGCGGAACGCCTCGTCGCGGGCGCCGTTGCGCAGGTACCACTGGCGCGTCGAGACGATCTCCAGCGCACGGTCGCCCTTCTCGTAGAACTTCACCGGGTGGCTGAACGGCTTCGACACCTGCAGCAGCTCACCCGACGCCTCGAGCAGCTCGACCATCTTCTTCTTGGCACTGAAGACCGTGAGCCCGGCCAACTCGGCATAGGCGGCCTTCGCGGACGCCGTCGTCAGAGCTTCGGGGGCGTCGGGCAGGATGCGACCGTCCTGACCGAGGATCGTACGGTTGGGCAGGTCGAGCTCACGCCACCAGACGATGTCGGTGACATCGCCGAACGTACACACCATCGCGATGCCCGACCCCTTGTCCTGCTGGGCGAGGGGATGCGCGAGAACGGGTACCTCCACGCCGAAGACCGGAGTACGCGCCGTCTGGCCGAAGTACGGCTGGTACCGCTCATCGCCGGGATTGGCCACGAGAGCCACGCAGGCCGCGAGCAGCTCGGGACGGGTCGTCTCGATGTGGATGTCGCCCGAGCCGTCGCTCTTGTGGAAGGCGAGACGGTGGTACGCGGCCTGCTGCTCGCGATCCTCGAGCTCGGCCTGGGCGATGGCGGAGCGGAAGTCGATGTCCCACAGGGTCGGGGCGAGCGCTTGGTAGGCCTCGCCGCGCTGGAGGTTGCGCAGGAACGCGAGCTGGCTCGTTCGGATGGTGTCGTCGGAGATCGTGCGGTACGTCTGCGTCCAGTCGACCGAAAGTCCGAGCTGACGGAAGACAGCCTCGAACGCCTTCTCGTCTTCGAGCGTCAGCTCCTCGCACAACTCGATGAAGTTGCGGCGGCTGATGGGCACCTGATCGGCGGGCTTCAAGCTCTTCGCGTCGCCGCGGAACGGGGGAGTGAAAGAGGGGTCGTACGACAACGACGTGTCGCAGCGCACTCCGTAGAAGTTCTGCACGCGACGCTCGGTGGGCAACCCGTTGTCGTCCCATCCCATGGGGTAGAACACCGTCTTGCCACGCATCCGCTCGAAGCGCACCTTCACGTCGGTGTGGGTGTAGCTGAAGACGTGGCCGATGTGCAGCGAACCCGACGCGGTGGGCGGGGGCGTGTCGACCGAGAACACACCCGCGCGTCCCTTCGCCTTCGCGGCGTCGCGATCGAACAAGTAGGTTCCGGCCGCACTCCACGCGGCATCCCACTTCTGCTCGAGGCCTTCCAGGGCGGGCTTGTCGGGAATCTGCGCGTCGGACATGGGTCTCCTCGAGCGATATGTGCGGCACTGTGTGAGCGTGCCTGAGTGTGGAATGTGCCCCACAGTCTACCCGGCTCGCGCCGCTGAGTTCCGAGGAGCTGGCGAATGCCGAGGAGCCGCCGGCCGCACTCGCTCCTCAGTTCGCGACATCTCCTCGGCATCCGGCGCACCGCCTCTTCCTCCCCAGCCCGCGCGGATCGCCCGCGACATCCACAGGACGGAGATCTCCGACCACGGCACCGGCAGAACAGCGACCCTGATCCCGTGTCGATCGAAGCCGAGGTGCGCGGTGCCGGCGGGATCGTGCGCGTGCGCCGACTGCGCGAGCGCGGATGGAGCGAGCGCAGTGTGCGGGCAGCGGTCGACCTGCAACGGTTGCAGCGACCGCGAAAGGGCTGGGTGGCCGTCCCCGACGCCGATCCGCACCTCGTGGCTGCGGCCCGCGCGGGAGTCGTCGTTTCGTGTGTGACCCAGGCCGAGAGGCTCGGTCTCTGGGTGCTCGACCGCAGCCAGCGACCCCACGTCGCCGCACCACCGCGCTCGGGTGGGGTCCGCGCCGCGCGGGCGCACGTGCACTGGGCGGAGCCGATCGTTCCGCGGCATCCCGACGCCCTCGTCGACGAGATCGAGAACGTGCTGGCGCTGGTCGCTCAGTGCCTCGCCTTCGAGGAGGCACTGATCGTGTGGGAGTCCGCCCTCGACAAGAAACTCGTCCGCCTGGAAGAGCTGCACCGCCTGCCGTTTCACGGCGCAGCCCGCCGGCTTCGGGAGCGTGCGAGCCCCTATTCGGGTTCGGGGTTGGAGACGATCTTCGTGTCGCGTCTGGGCTGGCTCGGTGTGCCGATCGTGCCGCAGGTGTGGATCGCGGGCCACCGTGTCGACTTCTTGATCGGAGCGCGCCTGGTCATCCAGATCGACGGCGCCACGCACGTCGGCGCGCAACGCACGAGCGACATCGCGCATGACGCCGAACTCATGCTTCTCGGCTATCACGTCATCCGCGTCGGCTACAGCCAGGTCGTCCACCGCTGGCACGAAGTGCAGGCCCTGATCATGCGCGCCGTCGCGCAGGGGCTGCACCTCGAGCGGTGAGAGGCATCACGACCGGGGGCCAGGCCACGCGGCGGATGCCGAGGAGATGGCGGATGCCGAGGAGATGGCGACCGCATCCGCTCCTCAGTTCGCGGCCTCTCCTCGCGAACCGATCGACGGCGAGCCGGCGCGGCGGGCCCACGCGTCACGGTCGACGGCGAAGGCGAGGTGTGGCATGTCGACGCCGCGGTAGTGGGTGGTGAAGGTGCGGCGCACCGTCATGCCGAGTCGGATCGCGACGTTCATCGAGGCCACGTTCGTCGAGCGGATCTTCGCGTACAGCTCGTCGATCCCCAGCGTCGAGAACGCCCAGTCACGACACCCGGCGGCGGCCTCCACGGCGTACCCGTGACCCCAGTGAGCGCGCTGGAACAGGTAGCCGACCTCGACGATCTCGTCGTCATCGATCTGCTGCCGCGTGATGCCGCACTGCCCGATCATCCGACCCGTGTCGCGACCGACGACCGCCCACAGCCCGAAACCGTCGTCCCGGTACCGCTGCTGCATGCGACGCAGCCACGCCGACGATTCCGCATCGCTGAACGCGCCGTTGTACGCCGTCATCGCCTCCGGGTCGTGGAGGATCGCGCGCAGGTCCGGCAGATCCTCGTCGGTCATCTCGCGCAGCCGCAGCCGCGCCGTCTCGATGTTCACGCGACGATCCGGATGCCGAGAGCCTGCGCGAACGCGGGGGCGTGAAGCTCAGCCTGTCGGGGCTGGAGCCAGGCACCGGTGAGCGCACGAACATCGGTGAATGCCAGCGCTTCGAGCCCGCGCAGATCCACATCGTCGCCTCGCATTCCACGCGTGTCGACCTCGTCGACGCGGCATCCCTCGAAGGCGACCCGCGCGAGTCGCGCCTCAGGCAGATCGATCGAGCCGAAGCTGCAGTCGACGAAGAGCACGTCGGTGAGCTCGGCGGACGGCAGCGAGAGGTAGTCGATGTGCGCGCCGCGCACCACGACGCTGTCCCAGCGCACCCGCAGCCCGTCGAGCGTCGCGATGCGCCCGCCGGTCAGCTCGACATTGCGCCAGCTTCCGTCACGCGCGACCAGCGCCATCGCGCGGAGCTGGTCGACCGCGACGTCGACGAACGTGGCGCCCGTGGCGTCGACGTGACCGGCGGCCGGTCCGGAAGCCGCATCCACCCGAGACTCGACGAGACGGCAGTGCGCGGCATCCACCTCGCCGCCCACACCGTCGACGAGAACGCCGAGCAGGTCGGCCCGGCTGCGCAGCGCGCTGACCGCGTCGAGGTCGGTGGGAACGTCGGGGGCGCTGATTCGCGGAGGCCGGGGACCGAGAGAACCGGAGGAGCGGGCAGCCATCCCTCGAGCCTACGCGCCCGGTATGATGGTCTGATCAGCACCGATCCGGCCATCACCGGGGAGCTCGCGGAAGAACGCCCAGGGAACCCCCCGGGGTCACTAGAACCGCGCGGGGCAGGCCCGTCACAGCCGTCGCATGAGTGGCCGACGATGGGTGTCGGCAAGCGGGGTGGTACCGCGGTCGCACGATCGTCCTCGCAGGAAGACTGCACGAATCCGATGCACGAGCACCTGCTGGAGTGACATGAGCTACCCCCGTCCCTCGACGAACCCCGCCGCCGGCGTCACGAGCGCTTTCGGTCCCGCCGCCGACGTGTCTCCGAGCCCCCGATTTCCCGCCATCGAGCGCGACGTGCTCGACTTCTGGACGCGCGACGACACGTTCCGCGCCTCGATCGCGCAGCGCGACGGCGCCGAGGAGTGGGTCTTCTACGACGGCCCGCCGTTCGCCAACGGTCTGCCGCACTACGGACACCTGCTGACCGGATACGCGAAGGACCTCTTCCCGCGCTTCCAGACGATGCGGGGCAAGAAAGTCGACCGCGTCTTCGGCTGGGACACGCACGGACTTCCGGCGGAGCTGGAGGCCATGAAACAGCTCGGCATCACCGAGAAGAGCGAGATCGAGCAGATGGGGATCGCTTCCTTCAACGCGAAGGCCCGCGAGTCGGTGCTCGAGTACACCCAGCAGTGGGAGGACTACGTCACTCGACAGGCCCGGTGGGTCGACTTCGAACGCGGGTACAAGACCCTCGACACCGGCTACATGGAGTCGGTGCTGTGGGCGTTCAAGGAGCTCTGGGACAAGGGTCTCGCCTACGAGGGGCACCGCGTGCTGCCCTACTGCTGGCGGGATGAGACTCCTTTGTCGAACCACGAACTGCGCATGGACGACGACGTCTACAAGATGCGGCAGGACCCCTCGGTCACCGTCACGTTCCCGCTCGTCGGCGTGAAGGCGGAGAGCCTGGGGCTCACCGGTGTCCGCGCCCTCGCGTGGACGACCACGCCCTGGACGCTGCCGACCAACCTCGCCCTCGCGGTCGGTCCCGACATCGAGTACATCGTCGTGCCCGGTGGGCCGAACGGAGCGGCGGATGTCCCGGCATCCGGCCACGACGAGGGCGCGGCGGCACATCGCTACCTGCTCGCTTCCGATCTGCTCGGCGGCTATGCGAAGGATCTCGGATACGAGAACGCGGCCGAGGCGGCCGAAGCCGTGGAACGGACCATTCTCGGCAGCGAGCTCGCGGACGTGCATTACGACCGGCTCTTCGACTACTACGCGGATGCCGAGGTGTGGGGAACCTCGTCGGCCTGGCGCATCCTCGTCGACGATTACGTCAGCACGACCGACGGCACCGGCATCGTGCACCAGGCACCGGCGTTCGGTGAGGACGACCAGCGGATCACCGAGGCGGCCGGCATCCCGCTGATCATGAGCCTCGACGACGGCGGGCGCTTTCTCCCGCAGGTCGGCGATGTCGCGGGCGAACTGTGGATGGACGCCAACCGCCCGCTCATCCGCCTGCTGCGCGCCGAGGGCCGCCTGCTGCGCGAGGCGTCTTACGAGCACTCTTATCCGCACTGCTGGCGCTGCCGCAACCCTCTGATCTACAAGGCCGTCTCCAGCTGGTTCGTCCGCGTCACGGCGATCAAGGACCGTCTGATCGAACTGAACGAACAGATCACCTGGGCGCCGGAGAACGTCAAGCACGGCCAGTTCGGCAAGTGGCTCGAAGGCGCCCGCGACTGGTCCATCAGCCGCAACCGCTTCTGGGGCTCGCCGATCCCGGTCTGGCGCAGTGACAACCCGGAGTACCCGCGCGTGGACGTGTACGGGTCGCTCGCCGACCTGGAGCGCGACTTCGGCCGGCTCCCGCGCAATGCCGCCGGCGACGTCGATCTGCACCGTCCCTTCATCGACGAGCTGACGCGCCCGAACCCGGACGATCCGACGGGAGCGAGCACGATGCGGCGCATCGAGGACGTCTTCGACGTCTGGTTCGACTCGGGGTCGATGCCGTATGCCCAGGTGCACTACCCGTTCGAGAACCGGGAGTGGTTCGACGAGCACGCGCCGGCCGACTTCATCGTGGAGTACATCGGCCAGACGCGCGGCTGGTTCTACGTCATGCACGTCCTGTCCGGTGCCCTGTTCGACCGGCCCGCCTTCACGGGTGTCGCCTGCCACGGCATCGTGCTCGGAAGCGACGGGCAGAAGATGAGCAAGTCGCTGCGCAACTATCCGGATGTCAGCGAGGTGTTCGACCGCGACGGCTCCGACGCCATGCGGTGGTTCCTCATGGCGTCCTCCGTGCTGCGCGGCGGCAACCTCATCGTCACCGAGGAGGGGATCCGCGCCGGAGTGCGCGAGTTCCTGCTGCCGCTGTGGAACACGTGGTACTTCTTCGCGACGTACGCCAACGCCGCCGCCCCCGGGGGTTACCAGGCGACGTGGCGCACCGACTCGACGAACGTGCTCGACCGCTACATCCTCGCGCTGACCGGAGACCTCGTGCGCGGCGTCGCCGCCGACCTGGAGCAGCTGGATTCGACGACCGCCGCGGCCACGCTCCGCGACTTCGCCGAGGCGCTGACCAACTGGTACGTCCGCCGATCGCGCGACCGCTTCTGGGTGGGGGTGACCGACGACCCGGCATCCACCGAAGCGTTCGACACGCTCTACACGGTGCTCGAGACGTTGACGCGCGTCGCCGCGCCGCTGATCCCGCTGATCTCCGAGCGCGTGTGGCAGGGCCTGACCGGTGGTCGCAGCGTGCACCTGGAGGACTGGCCCGACGCCGACGCGTTCCCGACGGCATCCGACATCCGCACCGCGATGGACGCCGTCCGTGAGGTCTCGAGCGTCGCGAACGCCCTCCGCAAGAAGGAGGGCAAACGCGTGCGCCTGCCCCTGCCGCGGCTCACGGTCGTGGTGCCGGACGCCGAGGCGCTCGCACAGTTCGAGGACATTCTGCGCGACGAGCTCAACGTGAAGGCCGTCGAGCTCGTCGAGCTCGAGGCGAGCACGGCGGTCGACTACGGCATCACGCACCGCCTGTCGGTCAATGCCCGCGCCGCCGGTCCCCGCCTGGGCAAGCAGGTGCAGCAGGTGATCGCCGCCGCCCGCGCAGGGGAGTGGACGGACGCCGACGGCTCTGTCGTCGTCGGCGGGATCGCCCTGGAGCCGGGGGAGTACGACCTCGTGCTCGAGACCGCCGGACGCCCCGACGGCGAGGCGCTCGCGGTGCTGACGGGTGCGGGAGACCGCCAGGGCGGCTTCGTCCTGCTCGACACCACCACGACGCCCGAGCTCGAAGCCGAGGGGCTCGCGCGCGACATCATCCGCGCCGTGCAGGACACCCGCAAGGCCGCCGGCTTCGACGTGAGCGACCGCATCCGCCTGCAGCTGCTGTTCTCCGCATCGGAGGATGCCGCGGCCGTCGCGGCCGCCTTCGCCACCGCGGACGTCGCGGGCGAGACACTCGCCCTCGACTACGCGGTCGTCTCACCCGAAGGCACCGCGCTCGTCGGAGAGGGATCGGTGTTGGCTGCCGCCGAGACGATCGACGCCGATCACACGGCGGTGGTCGCCGCCGGCACGTACGCCAACACCGGCGACGTCACCGTTGCCGTGACCCGGATCGGAGCGTCCTCGTGAACGACCGCCAGCGCGCCGACGCCGTCTACCGCGCCCTGTTGACCCGCCAGGGCGAGCAATGGGTGCAGCCCCGCGTCGAACGCACCCGCCGCGTGCTGGAACTGCTCGACGACCCGCAGCGGACGTATCGCGTCGTGCATGTGACCGGGACGAACGGGAAGACCTCGACCAGCCGCATCATCGAATCGATCGTGCGCGCCCACGGGTTGCGCACGGGGCTGTTCACGAGTCCTCACCTCGAACGCTTCACCGAGCGGATCATGATCGACGGGGAACCGATCGACGACGGCCTCATCGCCGACGCCTGGGACGAGATCGCCCCGATCGTCGACCTCGTCGATGCCGAGCTCGCGGCATCCGGCGATGCAGCTCTCACCTTCTTCGAGCTGCTCACGGTGCTCGCCTTCGTGGCATTCGCCGACGCCCCGGTGGACGTCGCGGTCATCGAGGTCGGGATGGGCGGAAGCTGGGACTCGACGAATACGGCCGACGGGGACGTCGCAGTGATCGCACCGATCGATCTCGACCACGCCGACAAGCTCGGCCACACGATCGCCGAGATCGCCGCCGTCAAGGCCGGAATCATCAAGACCGGTGCCTCCGCGGTGTCGGCGCAGCAGCAGCCATCGGCCCTGAGCGTCCTCACCGCGGCCGCGGCTGCACGGGGCGCGTCCCTCGCCGTGGAGGGAACCGCCTTCGGTCTGACGAGCCAGGCCCTCGCCGTCGGGGGCCAGCAGCTGAGCGTGCGTGGCCTCGCGGCGACATACGACGATCTCTACCTGCCCCTCTATGGCGCCCACCAGGGTCACAACGCCGCCCTGGCGATCGCGGCCGTCGAGTCGCTCATCGGCGCCGGAACGCAGCCCATCGCACCCGACGTGCTCGCCGACGGCCTCGCACAGGTGACCTCGCCCGGACGCCTCCAGCTGATCGGGGTCGC